>JAHFDK010000007.1 GCA_023249095.1 Candidatus Rokuibacteriota bacterium
TCAGAGGGTCAAGCTGGTCACGCAGGTCGAAAAGACGTGTCGCCGCGCGCCACCTTCGAGACTGGCGCCTGGGACGCGCTTCTCGGCCAGGCACATCGTCGACGAGTCGGGGAAGGTGCTCTGCGAGGGCGACCAGTCGCGGTGGCAGGGCGCAAACGCACCTGCGGACGTGCCGGGACTACTCGCTTTCGAGGAAGGACCTCGACAGGGATTCTTGGCTCTACCCGATGCCGAGAATGAACTTCGCGTCGTCGGACATCTTCTCCGGCGTCCAGGGCGGATCCCAGGTGAGCTCGATCTCGACCTCCTCGACGCCGGGCAGCGAGGAGATCACGTTCTGCATGTCCTCCTGGATCATCGGACCCGCTGGGCAACCCATCGAGGTGAGGCTGTGGATCGCCCTCACCCTCGCGCCGTCGACCTCGACGTCGTACAGAAGCCCGAGCTCGACGATGTCCATCCCGAGCTCGGGATCCTCGACGCCGCGGAGGGCGTCTATGGCTTCCTCACGGGTTGGCATTGCACTCACTTTACTGGCCGAGGGCTTGCGCTACCCGAGCGGGCCGAGCAAGGCTCTGCCTCCCGCCGGACGACGCGGCGCGGTGCTGGAGGGGGGGTCACGCTCAGACCGGCATTAGGGGGTCAGTATTGGCCCGACGCCGATATGCTCCTACGCGTTTGCAGAAACGAAGGGCCGCTATGGCGGGAGAGGTCTAGAATCGGCGGGCCATGCCAGGGCGCAGGCGAGGAAGGCGAGGCCGAGGTGGCGAAGGTTCTCTGTGTCCTGTACGACGATCCTGTTGAGGGGTATCCGAGGTCGTACGCTCGAGACGCGATTCCCAGGATCGAGCGCTACTACGACGGTCAGAGCACGCCGACCCCTGAGGGGATCGAGTTCGTGCCGGGTGAGCTTCTGGGCAGCGTTTCCGGGGAGCTCGGGCTGCGGCGGTTCCTCGAGGAACGCGGGCACGCGTTTGTTGTCACGTCGGACAAGGACGGGCCGGACTCGGTCTTCGAGCGAGAGCTCCCGGAGGCTGCGATCGTCATCTCCCAGCCGTTCTGGCCTGCCTACCTGACGGCTGAGAGGATCGCGAAGGCGCCGGGGCTGAAGCTGGCTGTCACAGCGGGGATCGGCTCGGATCACGTTGATCTGGAAGCCGCGATCGAGCGTGGGATCACGGTCGCCGAGATCACCTATTCCAACAGCATCAGCGTGTCCGAGCATGTGGTGATGATGATCCTGTCGCTGGTGCGCAACTACATCCCGTCCTATCAGTGGGTCGTCAAGGGCGGATGGAACATCGCCGACTGCGTCGCCCGGTCGTACGACCTCGAAGGAATGCAAGTCGGGACGGTCGCTGCCGGCCGGATCGGTTCCGCTGTACTCAGGCGGCTGAAGCCGTTTGAGGTGGGACTGCACTACACCGATCGGCACCGACTCCCGGAGGAGGTCGAGCGCGAGCTGGGCGTGACCTACCACCCGGACGCCGAGTCGATGGTGCGTGTCTGCGACGTGGTCACGATCAACGCGCCCCTCCATCCCGAGACCGAGCACCTCTTCGACGACGCCCTCATCGCCAAGATGAAGCGCGGCGCGTACATCGTCAACACCGCCCGGGGCAAGATCTGCGATCGCGATGCGATCGCGCGGGCGCTGGAGAGCGGCCAGCTTGCCGGGTATGCCGGAGACGTCTGGTTCCCGCAGCCGGCTCCCGGGGATCATCCCTGGCGGTCGATGCCCCACCACGGGATGACGCCACACGTGTCGGGGTCGTCTCTGTCCGCGCAAGCCCGCTATGCGGCCGGAGTGCGCGAGATCCTGGAGTGCTGGTTTGATGGTCGCCCGATACGCGAGGAATACCTGATCGTCGATCGCGGCACGCTCGCGGGCGCCGGCGCTCATTCGTACAGCGCCGGCGACGCCACCGGCGGCTCCGACGAAGCAGCACGCTTCAGGGATCGCTAGCCCGCCGAGCGGCTTTCCGGCTGGTACCGCGGCAACGCGCCTGGCGCTGCTTCAGGTCCTTCCGCTCCTCCCGAGTCTCAGCCCTGAGCATGTCCCGGATCTCCTAGAGGCTGTCCTACTCCGGGGCAACCTCATCGGACGACTGCACGGGCCTGCCGTAGACCCGGCTCATGAGGCTCTCAGCCGCCTGAGCCCGGCGGACGACATCTGGGTGCCCGGTCGTGAGCGCCTCCTCGAAGGCGGCAACGATGGCGTCCTGTAGCTCCTCTGCAGCCAGCGTGCCCCCTAGAGTCGTGGAACGAAGCGCCACCCCGCCCTGATCCCGCTCTCGCGCGACCATCACACTGGACTCGTGCAGGCAGTGCGGCTGCGCCGTGCTGCCGCGGACGGAGATCCTTCGGCTCGGCTTGCGGCGGCCAGGGAGTTCGGGGAGTTCTTCAGGAACGAGGAGCGTGTCCACCTTCGGGAGGAAGAAGAAGAGCTCTTCCCGCTTCTCCTCAGGCACGTCCCGTCGCTGCCTGCTCCCCTCCGCGAGGCACGCGTCCAACACGTGCAGCTCCAAGGGTTCGCTCGCAAACTCGAAATCGCCGTGGCGGCCGGC
>JAHFDK010000051.1 GCA_023249095.1 Candidatus Rokuibacteriota bacterium
TCCTCTCCCTCATCACGATCAGCCGGAACTCACCCCCGACGGATCAGGAACAGACAATCCTGGACCGGGCCCTGCGGGTGCTCGATGACACGTTCGACGGCATTCCGGTCCTGAAAGACCTGCTCGACGTCATCACCGCGGCCCCGGCCGAGCTACGCCAGGTCGCTTTGGACCGCGGCGACATGACCGTCTACCTGCAGGAAACCCGCGCGCTGGAAGCGACCCTGCTGGGCCTGACCGGTGGCGGGAAGCTCGGGGAAATCTTCTCCCGGCAGACCACTAACCCCATGCGGCGGGACCGTGCCGTGGTCTTCGATGTCTCCAGCATCGATGAAACCGAAACCGACCTGCAGGCAGCGGTCCTCCTGGCGTGCTGGTCCTACGGCTTCGGGACCGTCAACGTCGCCAACGCCCTCGCCGACGCCGGACTGGAACCACGCAGGAACTACTTCGTCGTCCTCGATGAGCTGTGGCGGGCGCTGCGCTCCGGCAAGGGCATGGTCGACCGCGTCGACGCCCTCACCCGGCTGAACAGGAGTGTCGGTGTCGGGCAGGTCATGATCTCCCACACCATGTCCGACCTGCTGGCCCTCCCGGCCGAGGAAGACAGGATGAAAGCCCGCGGCTTTGTTGAACGTTCCGGCATGGTCATTTGCGCAGGCCTCCCGGCTTCGGAGATGCCGCTGCTGACCGCTGCGATCCCGCTGTCACGGCAGGAACAGCAGAAGCTCATCTCGTGGCAGGACCCGCCCGCATGGGACTCCCGCGGCGGTGACGTCGAACCCCCGGGCCGGGGAAAGTTCCTGATCAAGGTCGGCGGCCGCCCCGGCATCCCCGTCACCATCGGTTTAACCTCCATCGAAGCCTCCCTGAACGACACAAACCGCCTCTGGCATGCACCGGCAGAAACCCTGCTGGATGCAGCAGCCCCAATCCGGGAAGAAGGTGCGGCTTGAGTGCCCCGAACCGCAAGGGAACCGGCCTCGGCGACGCCCTGGGGATTTGGCTCGCCATCGGCGCCGCCACCATCTTCGGCGGCGGCACCTGGGTCGCCGCTCACCTCGGTTCCTGGATGGCTGGCCTCGCCGCCCCGCCGGCGCACCCGATTGACCTGGTCGCCGGGTTGGCCAAGGGCCGGGTGCCCTGGCCTGACCAAGCAACTGTGGTGGCCTGCGTGCTGGCCGGTGTCCTGATCGCGCTGGTGGTGACGGTGCTGGTGGTCCGGTCCCGGACCGCGAGCAAACGCACCAGGGTGGACAAGGCAGCGGTGTACATGGGCCGGGGCAAGGACCTGAACCACCTCTCGACCAAGGGCGCCACGGCCACGGCCGTGCGCCTTGGTGTGGAAAATTCGACCGGTGTCCGCCTTGGACGCAGCGTGGCCGGCAAGCGCCCGCTCTGGGCATCCTGGGAGGACATGCTGATCCTCATCGCCGGGCCCCGCACGATGAAGACCACCTCCTACGCCGTCCCCGCCATTCTTGACGCACCCGGCGCGGTGATCGCCACGTCCAACAAACGCGACATCGTCGACGTCACCCGCCCCATCCGCTCCGAGGCCGGGCAGGTATGGGTCTTTGACCCGCAGGCCGTTGCCGAGGAAGAACCATCGTGGTGGTGGAACCCGCTCTCCTACGTGAAGAACGAAGCCACGGCAGGGAACATGGCCTCCCACTTCGCCGCAGGCTCCCGGGAACCCGGAACAAAACCCGACGCCTACTTCGACCCGGCCGGACAAAACCTGCTCAAAGCCCTCCTGCTCGCCGCCTCACTCAGCGCTGCCCCGATCACACAGGTGTACACCTGGCTGACCCGCCCTCACGACGAAGCACCGGCTGACATCCTCCGCACCGCCGGCTTTGACCTGCTGGCTGACATGGTCATCGGCCACATCAGGGAACCGGAAAAGCAGCGGGCCGGCGTCTACGGCACCGCCCGGCAAATGGTCTCCTGCCTCACCGACCGGGACGTCAGCCAATGGGTCACCCCAACACCAGGCACAACCGTCGACACCGACCCCCGGCCGCAGTTCGTACCCGAAGACTTCGTCCGCGGCAAAGGCACGCTCTACAGCCTCTCCCGCGAAGGCGTCGGCACCGCAGGCCCCCTCGTCACGGCCCTGACCGTCGCCGTCGTCGAAGCTGCCGAAAAGTACGCCACCTCCCAGCCCGGCGGCCGCCTCGCAACCCCGCTGCTGGGTATCCTCGATGAAGCCGCGAACGTCTGCCGGTGGAAAGCCCTGCCGGACCAGTACAGCCACTACGGCTCACGCGGCATCATCCTCATGACCATCCTGCAGTCCTGGTCCCAGGGCGTGGAAGTCTGGAACCTCGAAGGAATGCGGAAACTCTGGTCAGCATCCAACGTCAAAATCTACGGCGGCGGCGTCTCCGAAGTCGGCTACCTCGACGAACTCTCCCGCCTCATCGGCCAATACAGCTACATCAACGTCTCCCGCAGCCACAGCAGAAACGGATCCTCATCCTCCCGCCAAGAAAGCAAGGACGAAATCCTATCCGTTGCCGACCTGACAGCACTGCCACGATTCAGGGCCATCCTGCTCGCCTCCGGTGCCCCGGCCACCATGATCGAAACGATCCCCTGGATGAACGGACCGCACGCCCAAAAGGTCAAAGACTCCCTCGCAGCCAAGGAAACAACTGACCGTGCCCCTGTGGCTGTTGCCGCCCACAATCCATGGACGGACGGAGACAAGGCGTGAGTGAAGATTTCGCGGACGCCTTCGGGGACGAAGAGGATCAGCCCCCGACCGGCGGGCACAGCCACGCTGAGCCCGAACCGGAACTGGTGTACTCCAGCGCCGTGGAATTCTTCGCTGACCTCCTGGCCCAGTCCTACGTCCGGGAAGTCAACGAGGGCGCAGCCTACGCGTGGTGCCCGGAATGGTACAAACACCCCGAAGCCCTCATCCGGATGGAAGCCATTTGGCGCGCCTGGGAACACCTACGCCTCGAACCCGCCCTCGGCATCAGCACCTGGTGGCTGAACCACGCCGACCCACACATGCGCACCCTCATGGATAAGGAGGGCCCCTTCAAAAAATGCGCCTACGACGGACACAAAACCCCCGCCCCGGGCAAAACCGCCCTTCCCCACAAAACCCCCGAAGCAGGAATCTTCGACTAGCAAGGACTGCCCTCCACTGCACGCTTGGAAGCAGTGCTTCTACACTGCTCGCCTAAAATCACTTTCCGCGCCCTCTTCCTCGCGGAGCCGCCCGCCCTCATTCGGGATGCTGGCGCCCGCCGGCGTGCAGTAACGCGACGAAGGGCGCGGCCGCGGTTCGTGCCATCCTGAGGGTATGGCGCGAACCTGGTTATCGGTGACGGTGGAACTGCTCGGTGGTCGTGGTGAGGAGCTGTGGCCCTGGCCGGGGCGAGTCTTCGCGGTTGGACAGTCGCACACCTTCTTGGATCTCGCCAACGCCATCAACGATGCCTTCGCCCGTTGGGACCGCTCGCACCTGTCCATGTTCACCCTGAACGACGGCCGGGTAATCACGGACCAAGAGACGGGAGCTGAGATGGCCGGATCCGGCGGTGGGCCGATCATCACAGCTATCGACATCGCGACCGCCAAGGTCGCCCGGACGCTGGGGCCGGGATCTGAGTTTCAGTTCATGTTTGACCTTGGTGACGCTTGGATGCACCGGTGCGTGGTCGAGGAGACGAAGGTCGACCCGCTGGAGGTATTGGGTATCCGCCCTGATTTCCCTCTGCCCTACTGGGGCTGGGGCAGCATCCCGGACCAATACGGGCGCCGGTGGTCCACTGATGACGGGGAGAGCCGGGTCCCGGCGAAACCGGGCGAACCGCATCCGATGCTGCTGCACGCATGGCCCGCCCAGGTCTCGGTGCCGAGGCTGGACCTGCCCGAAATGCGTGAAGCCATCGCGGCAGCAGACGCGGCCCGTTTCCTCGCAGCCCTGACCGGACGCGACATCGATGACACCCTCCAGCAGGTGGGGGCCGGCATACCGATGGCCTTAGAGCACAGGCGCCGGGAAGCCGAACCCGTGGCACTGTCGGTCATCAACCGGTTGACCCGGTGCGGCTGCGCCGGTGACCAGGTGCTCGCCGAGGACCTGCTGGCATCCCTGCGCCGCGTGCCGCTGACCGGCAGGGTGGTTCCCGTGGACCTCGACATGCTCAGCATCATCTTGGAAGGGGACCCCGATCTGTCCACCGGCGGCTACCTCGACCTGCACACCGGGCAGGTGTACGACGAGGCCGCCACTGACCCAATGATCGTAGGGCAGGACACCGCGATCGGCGTAGAGGATGAACCGGACCGATGGCTTCGGCTGAACCGCACGGGTTCCGGGAACGGCTGGCAGGACATGGCAGCTTTCGCAGACAGGCAGCACGAGGAAGCCCTCCGAGAGCGACTGGAGCGGGCGATCGAGGGCAAAGGCGCCTTCTTCCGGTTCCGGGAAATCGTCCACGACGAGAACCTCAGCGAACACTGGTACGCCTTCTCTACCGACCGGCAGATGGGCCGTGCTCGCGAATACCTCGCTGACAACGGCATCCACGTGGGCTGACCCGGGCTCGGCCGGTTGATCCCTTCGACGTGCGGACCTACCCACATGAATGGCCACCCGGAAATTCGGGAGGGCTTTACTGTCACGCCAGGGCCAGTGTCGGGTACGGTGAAACCCGGCACACTGGACAACATTCAGAGCACCCCTTGGTCGGGGGAGCGGGCAAGGAATCTCATGGCCGGTAACGAGCACACCCGCGGCAAGGAAGTGGATGGTGGCACCCGGCCAGAGGAGCACGACGAGATCAGCGACGCCCTCCAGTGGATGCGCCTGACCTATGCCCTCGACTACGCCGCCCGCCCCGACTCCTGGGAACGGCCCGAAGACTACCCGCAGTCATGGAGCATTCGCGCCTACATCGACGCTGACATCCTCGAACCCGACTACGACACCTTCGACGCCGACGCCCAAGGCCGGGTCACCGTCGCCGAAGCCAGCGTCCACCTCGTCCCGGACGTTGGCAGCGTCAACCTCTTCGACACCTTGGACGCCCACAGCGCTGACCTGTCCCGATTCGCCGAAGCGTTCATCGTCGCCGGATCCGAGCCCAGTCAGCTCAGCGTCGAGGGCGAACCGGTCCTAGAAGGCGATCTGATGGTCGTGTCCTGGGTGAGCGTCCAGCCGCGGTTCCGTGGGCACCGGGCCGGGCACCAAATATTCAAGGCTCTCCTCGGAGCAATCGGCCGCGGTACCGTCGTCACCGTCCTGCACGCGGCACCCGGGCTCAAGGACGATACGGATGAAGGATCCCTGAAACACCGGAGGGAATGCCGCGCCCTTGCCAAGTACTGGGGCGAACTCGGATTCCGGCCACTGGACGGCAACATAATGGTCCTGACCTACGAGGACATGCTCGCCATGCTCGAGGACGAGGACCAGGAGGACACCGATTTCAACCTCGACGAGCTGCGTGATGTGCCGCTAATGCAGCTCTCCCAAGAGCAGCGCGACGCGGTGTTTAGGAACCTCCGAACCAAACTCGACGAATTGCCCTGACACCAGGAGTCAAGGCACAAAGGTGGGACTAGAAGCTGTCCATAGTTGTGGTCAATCCGGGTTATCCACAGCTGGAATTGGGAGCCCTGAGGATAGCTCCCTTCGCAGCAGTAGCGGTGGATAACCCATCAGGATTGTCCCCGAGTGTGGGCAGCGGAACCAATTGTCCAGACGGTTTCTGGACAATTGGGCAACAGGCTGTTGCCCAATTGCGTCCCTGCCCCGCGCAAGCTCCTCAGCGGGGCTGGCTGTCAGATTTGAATCTAAGACAGAAGGGTTGGGGAGTGTAAGAACCGCTCTGAAGACCCTATTCTGACGCCCTTTTTTCTTGCTGCTGACGTCAGGTTGGGGTGTTCTCTAACTGGACGTGAACTCGGCACACTAACCAGGTTTCCGGGCTTCAAGTTTCCAGCTGCTCACGGGGCCGATCGACACAACTTTGATCTGACCGGTCCTACACCGTTGTTCAGAAAGCTCGAATAGTTCGAATCGGATATGCACGCGTACCAGTAATGGCCGCTGCGGCCACGATCTTGGTGGCCATAGCCGATAGGGGGAGCGATTCATATCGGCCTGGCGTAGCGCAGGTACTCGCGTATGGTCGCCGTGCTGACCATTGTTACGGGCTAGCTAGGAGGGCTTTCGGAGCACCGAACCGGCGCGTCTTACCCGATGGGCCCGCCCCGCCCGTGTTCCGGCTTGAGGTCTTTTGCGCCCTTAGCAGGCCCTCCACGGCTTGGCCAGTGCGATTCCTTCCGCGGTTGTTCGCTAATGAAGCCTGAGACTGGTCCTGGGGAAGACAGGTCCTCTGAGCACAGCGCATGCGGGCGCCCGGCAACCAATCGACCGTGAAGTGCTGCGCCTGGACGTACAGCCTGCCGGGGCCGTCGGAACTTACGGGCTCATACGGTGGGCCGAACGAGCTCAGGCGTTTGACCCAGCTCACCGTGGACCCCGGTGCGAAGTGGAAAGCAGGACCGCGCTTCGCCCGTTCCTTCTCCACGGTCGTCGGCGCGCCTCGCATCGGTATAAATGTCTGCAGGACCTGTATCAGTCAAGACGTCACGGCAGGGCCTCAGGGCGCGCGAAAACTGTGCAACGACTTGATGGATGCCGCGAGGTCGGAGCGGAAGAAAGCCAACATCTCCGCAGCACGAGCCGCGTTGTTGGAGGATGTCGCGACAGCACCCGCGAAGACCGTGCTGATCGCGCAGTCGGCCGGGAGGACGCCGAGGATGCACACGCCGGGCTGCCCGACCAGTTCGCTGAGCTGCTGCAGGCCGAGATCGACCTCACCATCGGCGAGCAGGCGCGCCACGGGCACGCCTGGACGGGCCTGCACAAGCCGGCCGCTGACTTCATCGGTCATGCCCCAGTGGTCGATCATTCGCAACAGCTCGGTGCCGCTCGGTCCGGTGGAATATCCGATGCGGAATGCCGCTCGCAGGGCGCTGCGAAGCTCGTCGGCATTCGCAAAGGCCGTGCCTGCGGAACATGCGGCTGCATCGGCGTTGCGTGCGGCCACGCCTACGGCGACCTCCGACAGTACGATCGGGGCGATGGACGCCGGATCCACGTACCGCTCGGCAGCGAGGCGTTGGAGAGCGTCCTCGGCGAGGAACACAAGGTCGAACGGCTCACCGGCGGTCACCCGCTGGGCGGCGTCCACTCCGCCGACGGATTCGAGCTGCAGAAGCGGTAGCCCCGCCGCGGCGGCAGCTTCAGCGAGGTCGGCGAGAACGTGGCGGGTGGCCATCGACGAGATCGCCCTCACGCGGCATCCTCGAAAGTCTCGGCGTCAACTTCGGCAGCAGATGCTGGCGCATATCGCGCGCCGGAGATGGTGTCCGTGCCAATCAGCACGCCGGCCCGCGCCAACAGCGCGCCGTCGACAGTGATGTCGGCCGCCGCCATGTTCTCACGCAGGTGCGCGACGCTCGTTGTTCCCGGGATCGGCAGAACGTGATCGCCGCGGGAGAGCAGCCAGGCCAGTGCTAGCTGTGCCGGGGTGCAGCCGGCCTCCGCCGCCAGCTCACGCCAAGAAGACAGCAGCGCCGCATTCGCACCCCAGTGCTCGAGCTGGAAGCGCGGCATGCCGCGGCGGATGTCTTTGGGGTCCAGCTGACCTGGGTCCTTGATCGCATCGGCGAGGAAACCCCTTGCGACCGGCGAAAACGCAACAAGAGTCACGCCGTCCTCGCGGGTGGCATCGAGCATGCCAAGCTCGGCATTGCGACTCCACAGCGAGTACTCGTTCTGCACGGCCGCGATAGGGGTGATTGCCTGCGCCTCGCGCAGTCGCCCGACCGACACCTCGGACAGGCCGATTGCGCCGATCTTGCCCGCGGCGACCATCTCGGCCAGCGCGCCGACGCTATCGCCGATCGGCACCTTCTTGTCCCACCGGTGGAGGTAGTACAGGTCGATGTAATCGACGCCAAGGCGGCTCAGCGAAGCATCGACCTGTGCGCGCAGCGTATCGGGGCGTCCATCGATGACTTTCACGCCGTCGACGGACGCCATCCCGCACTTACTCGCCAGGAAGACCTCGTCACGGCGCCCCGCGATCGCAGCACCTACAAGCTCTTCGTTGCGGCCGCCGCCGTACAGTGTTGCCGTGTCGAGCATCCCGATGCCTTCATCGAGAGCTGCGCGCAGCATCGTCAGACCCTCGTCACGCGACGGGGGGACGCCGTACGCGTGGCTCAGCGACATACAGCCCAGGCCGGTGGGGGGTAGCCTCACGACAGCTGCTTCTCAAGCGAGCCGAGCACTCGGTAGCAGTCGATCACGTGGCGAAGCGAGGAGTTCGGCTCGCGTCCCTCGCGGATAGCCGAAATGAATTCACGATCCTGCAGCTCAATACCGTTCATGCTGACGGCGACATGTGACACGTCTATCGACTCCTCACGGCCGTTGTAGAGATTGTCGTAACGCGCGATGTAGGTCTCGGTGTCGCCGATGTAGCGGAAGAACGTGCCGAACGGCCCGTTGTTGTTGAACGACAGCGACAGTGTACAGATCGCGCCCGACTCGCTCTTGAGCTGGATCGACATGTCCATCGCGATGCCGAGTTCAGGGTGGATCGGGCCCTGGATCGCGTTCGCCTGCACGATCTTGCCTGCCTGGTACGCGAACAAGTCGACGGTGTGCGCGGCATGATGCCATAGCAGGTGGTCGGTCCAGGACCGGGCCTCGCCCTTCGCGTTCGTGTTGGTGCGGCGGAAGAAGTACGTCTGCACGTCCATTTGCTGCACGTGGAACTCCCCTGACGCGATCCGGTTATGTACCAACTGGTGCGAGGGGTTGAAGCGGCGGGTGTGGCCGACCATTGCGACGCGATTGGATGATTCAGCCGCCTTGAGCGCTGCCTCGGCGTCCACGATCGAGTCGGCCAACGGAATCTCGACCTGCACGTGCTTGCCGGCGGCGAGCACCGCCTGGGTCTGAGACGCGTGGAGCCCCGTGGGCGTCGCAAGGATCACCGCGTCGACGTCATCGCGCTCGAGCACGGCGTCCAGGCCGACAACGGCGTTCTCGACGCCGTATTTCTCAGCAACTGCCTGAGTCGGTTCGAGCCGCGTGCCGCTGACGACGGTCACCTCGGCATCGGGGATGTTCATCAGGCCGTCGAGATGTTTCATGCCGAAGGCGCCTGCGGCGCCGACGACGGCCACACGGATCTTCTCAGTCATGGGGGCTCCTTTGTTGCGGATGCGGTCAGTCGGTCGGGTTCGTGAGAACCAGGTGGCCGACGGCGGTGTTCGACGCGGGCACGTGGTAAAAGCGGTGATTCACCTCGGGGCTCTCGCCTCCGAACTGATCATCCATCGCACCGCGCGCGATGAGCCAGTCGACTAGCTCGATGCCCTCGGAGCCGGCCTCGTCGACGTACTCCATGTGCTGCCATTCTGTCAGGCCCACGGGGTCGGCGATGAGGTGGTCCAGGAATGCGTTGTCCCACTCCTCGTTAATGAGGCCAGCGCGCGGGCCCTGCAGCTGGTGGCTCATGCCGCCGGTTCCCCAAATTTGAACTTTGAGCGGCTCGCCGTCCCACTTGTCCAGCGCACGGCGGAGCGCACGCCCGAGTTCGTAGCAGCGACGTCCGGACGGCACCGGGTACTGCACAACGTTCACGGCGAGGGGGATGACCCTGACGGGCCATTCCTCGACATCGCCATACACGAGCGACAGCGGCACCGTGAGGCCGTGGTCCACGACCATCTCGTTGACGAGCGTGAGGTCGAAATCATCTTGGATCACGGACTGGGCGATGTGTGCGGCCAGCTCGGGATAGCCTTTGACGTCGGGCACAGGACGCGGGCCATAGCCCTCGTCCGCGACCGGGTACTCCGCGCCGGTGCCGAGTACGAAGGTCGGGATGATCGAGGAATCGAAGGCCGTGGCGTGGTCGTTGTACACCAGGATGACGACGTCGGGCAGGTTCTCCTTGGCCCACTCTCGCGTCCACTCATACCCGGAGAACACCTTCTTCCAGTACGGCTCCTCGGTCTTACCGAGGTCCATCGCCGCGCCGATCGCTGGCACGTGCGAGGTGAATAGTGCCGAGGTGTACTGCGCCGGAGCGTCCTGCCGCACCGTCTCCGCCTTCTCGCAGGGCTCAGGAGGCGTCCATCCGTCGAGGTCCTTGAGGCGGTTTCCCTCCGGACGGCGCCCACCGCCGATCATCATGTCTCGGTACGCGGCCTCAGACATGCCCGTCATCGAGCCGGCCATCTGCTGGAAGCTCAGGCCGTGCGTGGCGCCGATCTTGGCCAGGAAGTAGATGTTCCCGCCCTCGGCGATGCAGGTGTTGAGGTCGATGTCGAGCACCGCCTGGCGCTGCACCGGGTTGAGAGGCCACTCGTCCAGATACGCACCGCGATCGGCCAGATACCGTTCGCGGTTCTCCGGTTTCATCAGCGACATGCAGAACTGGTTTAGGTTGTAGCCCTTTCGGGCCTGGTCGGCATCGAAGATGGTGGTGCCAGGGACGTCTTTGTACGGTTTGTCGAGTGTCATGTCATACTCCTTCGGGCCAGTAGAGGCGGCGAGGATTGTCGACCAGCAGCTGCCGCTGCAGTTCTGACGTCGCCGCGATCTGCGGGATGTAGTCGACCAGGAGCCCGTCGTCGGGCATGTGGTCCTTGAGGTTGGGGTGCGGCCAGTCGGTTCCCCAGAGGACGCGGGAGGGGAACTCCTCGACTACGCGGCGGGCGAAGGGGACAACGTCGCGGTAGGCGTGCTGTTCGCCTTCGAGGGCGCGGGGGCCGGTGACGGACAGACGCTCTGGGCAGGAGACCTTGGTCCACACGTTAGTGTTCTCACGCATGAATCGCAGGAACAGCTCGAACTCGGGACCGTCCGGATCCTTGGTAACGTCGGGCCGTCCCATGTGATCGACGACCAAGTCGGTCGGGATCGACGAAAAGAAGTCGTACAGCTCGGGCAGATCCTCGGCCTCAAAGTAGATCACAACGTGCCATCCAAGTGGCGCGATCTTGGCCACGATCTCCTCGAGCGAGTCGGTGGGCACGCGGTCGACCAGACGTTTCACGAAGTTGAACCTGACGCCCCGTACCCCGGCCTCATGCAACTCGGCGAGTTGATCATCTGTCACGTCACGGCGGACAGTCGCAACACCGCGGGCGCGGCCTCCGCTGCGCTGCAATGCGTCGACCAGGGCTCGATTGTCGGAACCGTGGCATGTCGCCTGTACGATGACGTTCCGGTCGAACCCCAGCTGGTCTCGCAAGGCAAACAGCTGGTCCGCCGAGGCGTCGCACGGAGTGTACTTGCGCTGAGGCGCGTAGGGGAACTGCCCGCCCGGCCCGAACACGTGGCAATGGGCGTCTACAGAGCCCTCTGGCAGCCGGAACGTCGGTGTGCTCGGTCCGTCGTACCAGTCGAGCCAGCCCTCCGACTTCTCGAAATCTCCGGTGGTATCGCCGTGTGTCATCATCAGTTCTCCACGTATTCCAGGCCAGCCTTGGCGAGAGGCCCGCGCATGCCGTAGACATCCAGGCCCAAGACGCCCTCGCGGAACTTCACGCGTTTGGCTTCCTCGTTATCCTCGCGCTTCTGGCTGGCGTCTGCCACCGCTCCGACAAGCTCGCGCGGGACAACCACAACGCCGTCGACGTCGGCCACCACCACGTCGCCGGGATTCACCACCGCGTTCGCGACCACTACGGGGATGTTCACCGATCCGAGGGTGGCCTTGACCGTGCCTTTGGCGTTGACGGCGCGGGAGAACACCGGGAAATCCATCTTCTCCAGATCGGCGACGTCGCGGACACCACCGTCGATGACCAGGCCCTTGCAGCCGCGGGCGGTCAGCGAGGTGGCGAGCAGCTCACCGAAGAAGCCGTCCTCGCTTTCGGTGGTGCAGCCGGCGACGATCACATCGCCTTCCTGCACCTGCTCGGCGGCGACGTGGAACATCCAGTTGTCACCAGGCTGCAGCAGCACGGTTACTGCCGGACCACAGAGCTTAGCGCCTGTGTAGGCCGGCCTGATGTAGGGGCGCAGGAGCCCCACTCGCCCCATCGCCTCATGGATAGTGGCGACGCCGAACTGCGAAAGCCGTTTGACGTCCGCGGGGTCCGGACGTTCGATGTTGGTGCGGACGATGCCGAGGTTGTTCAGTCGCATTGGTGGTCCTCTCAGAGTCCACGCGCAGTAAGGGCGCGGTCAAGCCGTGGGTAGACACGGCGGGCGTTGTTTTCGAACACCTGCGCGCGCTGCGAGTCGTTCAGGTTCGTGGTGGCGTCGATGTACCGCTTGGTGTCGTCGAAGTAGTGTCCGCTGCGCGGGTCGACGTCGCGTACGGCGCCGATCATCTCGCTCGCGAACAGGATGTTCTCGGTCGGGACGACCTTGGTGAGGAGATCGATGCCCGGCTGGTGGTACACGCAGGTGTCGAAGAACACGTTGTTCAGCAGGTGCTCCTCGATTACGGGCTTGCCCAGCGCCATTGCGAGCCCACGGAAGCGCCCCCAGTGGTAGGGAACGGCGCCGCCGCCGTGAGGGATTACGAGCTTCAACTCGGGGAAGTCGCGGAACAGGTCGCCTTGGAGTAGTTGCATGAACGCGGTGGTGTCGGCGTTGAGGTAGTGCGCTCCGGTCGTGTGGAAGGCCGGGTTGCACGACGTGCTGACGTGCACCATCGCCGGGATCTCGTATTCGACGAGTTTCTCGTATATCGGGTACCACGAGCGATCGGTCAACGGCGGAGACGCCCAGTTGCCGCCGGACGGGTCGGGATTGAGGTTCACCGTGACGGCGCCGAGTTCCTCGACGGCGCGAGTAAGCTCGGCAACGCTCGTCGCGGGATCGGTACCGGGGGACTGGGGGAGCATCGCCCCCATGAGGAAGCGTTCGGGGTAGAGCTCGCTGACGCGGGCGCACAGGTCGTTGCAGATCCGGGCCCAGGTCTCGCTCACAGCGAGGTCTCCGATGTGGTGGGCCATGAACGAGGCACGAGGGCTGAATACGGTGACGTCGCTGCCGCGCTCGTTCATGAGCTTGAGCTGGTTTGCCTCGATGGTCTCACGGATGTCGTCATCGCTGATGCGCAGGGTCGCCGGGTCAGGAGCGTCCGTGCGTCCTTCAGTGAACGCGATCTGCAGTTCACGCCAGGCTCCGAGCTGTGTTGGAGCTGTGGTGTAGTGGCCGTGGATGTCGATAATCACGCGTGTCGTCCTTGTCACTGAGTGTAAGCGGTGCGAAAGCAGCTGCTCTTCCTTGGATCAGTGCTGCCCCAAACTGACTCTAGGGGTGTTAGCCACCGTGGTCGAATAGATATGTAAAGACGGAGACATAGATAAGATCTATGGCATGAAGTTCACCGACCTCAACCAGCTCCGGACATTCGTCACGCTCTACGAGCTGCGCAGCGTCACGGGCGCCGCCAAGCGACTGCACCTGACACAGCCCACGGTCAGCTATTCCCTGAAGCGGCTCAGGGAGCGGTTCGGCGACGAGCTGTTCCGTCGCGAAGGGAACGACATGGTGCCGACCGCGAAGGCGACGCAACTGTTTGGGCCCCTACACAACGCCTTGGCACAAATAGACGCGACCGTCATGGGATCGAACGCGTTCGAACCGACCGGATTCAGCGGCGAACTCGTCCTCGGACTCACCTCGATCGGCGAGCAGACGTTCCTCCCACCGATCATGACCGCCCTCGGGCGGGTCGGCGCCGATCCGCGAATTCAGGTAGAACGGCTCGATTCGGACGAGGTCGAGGGCGGGCTAATCCGCGGCACCATCGATCTGGCACTGACCGTGTCGCGGATCGCCACACCGCGGCTGTGGAGGACGCACGTGCGTTCGGTCGAATACGTGGCTCTGTCGTCCGGGGCGCATCCACTGCCCGCGACCGGGCCTGACATGTTCGAGGGGAGGCGCTTTGTACGGGTCTCCGCCCGTGGCGGGCACGTCTATCCTGTGCAGGCGCTGACCGAACACGACTTGATGTCCCAGGTCGTGCTGACCATGGAGGAATACGGCACCGTGCCCGCCGTGCTCGAGGCGACGGATCTGGTCGTCCTGCTGCCTCGACATGTAGCGGGGGTGTTCTGCGGCTGGTTCCCCCGCCTTCGCATCGCCGAGCTGCCCTGGTCCGGGCAGAGCACGCCGGTGGAATTGTACACGCGGCGCGAGGCCAGCCTCTCGCAGGCGCAGCGATGGTTCCGCTCGCTGGTGCTTGATGCGGTTGCGGCGGATGAATACAAGTCATAGTCATAAGCGTCTGCGGGCGTCTCAAAATCGGACAGGCCGCTCACGCCGCATCGGCGCGCTGAAGAGGTCGGTGGGACCCGGTGTCGCCAGTCGACCTCGAGATTGGCTGGCAGCATGACGAGGTTCTTCTCATGAAGGCAGCAGTCATTCACGGCACTGGGAGAATGACCGACCACGTCCTGCAGGGTGCTACTACTCACTCTTGAGAATCGGCCGGATCGTAGGCCACCTCATCGACGCGACACAGGCAAGGCAGTCAGGCTTCCCGTCGCCGGCGCGGGCGCTAGCGTTTCGTCCTGTTCCAGCTGGCCTTACCCGGAGCGAACGGGCTACGCACATGGATCGACCATGACGAGTGCGGGTGGATCGTCAAAATCGCGTGTTCCCACCAGGCGCGGGCTTCGTTTGAGAGCCCCGGTAGCACCGCATCCTTGTCAGCGTCGTCCTCCGGACGGGGACGCAGCGCCTTCCAGACCAGCTGCACCTCGGGCGCCCCGGTCGGAATGCCGTCGACGTCGATCACTGCACGATCCCACGGCAGTTGCAGTCGGGGATCTCGTCGATAAACCCAGATGCTGTCCGTGCCGTCCTCGACGTCGACCTGCATTACCCATGCGCCCGTTGCGTCATCATGGATACGGATCGGCTGCAGATCGGCATCCATATCAGCCTCTGCCCAAGGGACAACGCCGTCGCCTGAAGGAGCCCAGGCGCTAAACGGCGCCGGCAAGTCCTGCACCACTTGGGGCAGGTCGGCGATCGTCGTGCTGACATCGATATTGGCGTGCTCGCGAGTGTTAGTGCCGAGCCAGTGGTCCAGCGCCACCCCTCCGGACAACCACCAACGCGCCGATGACGGCCCGAGCAGCTCCGCCACCACTCGAGGTGGCAAGGGTTCCCAGCGCGTCGCGAGGGTGGGCGTGGATGGGGTCATGGCTCAAGGCTACCCGTGGGCGGTGGTGGTTTGAATGGCAAGGGGATCGAGTAGGAAACCTGCGGGATCAAACAATCCAACAACAAAATCCAGGCTCCAGCGTCTGAACGCAGTCACCGCCGCAAAAACCACCTGTCCTGCCGAAATGCGGAATTGGTTCGCGAGACGGGAGTCGTCAACTGTGGTCTGCGCGATATGGAAGCAAGGGACTGCCTGCGGTGCTTGGTATCGGATGTGTTCAGTACAAGGATGGCCCGGCCGCTTACCGGTCTCGCCCTAGGTTCCTTCTCGGTCAAGTCGGTGATTTTGTCCTACTGCCTGAGACTGGGAACTGCCCGAGTTGTTGACTCCTTCACCTAGCCACCGAGTGCTCTCGAGCGCCGTGGCCCCGCCGATGGGGTATGGGGCGGAGTTCCGCCTGAGTGTTCTGATGTGCCAGTAGGGCGAGGCGGGGCTACTGCGTAGGAGGGCGCCACCATCAAGCTCTGCTAAGCAGAACAAACATCTGGACAGCGGGAAGGTGATGTGTTTCACTAAGACCACGGATCTGACACAAGGACGAGGGAGAACCGAATGAGTTTTGAACAAATAGGCCGTCGCGGATTCATCAAGATTACGGCCGCTGCTGGTGGGACTTTATTTCTCGGAGGGTTGACGGCCTGCAGCCAGGACGGGGGCGGCAGCGGTGGGAATAAGGCGGGATATTCGGGCGACGTCGCAATTACCGGTCTAGCCAGTCTTATCCACTCCGCCCCCTTCTTCATAGCCCAGTCTGAGGGTTATTACGAGGAGGAAGGGCTGACCCTCGAACATATTCAGTTCCCCGGGGGCTTGACACTGTTCGAGGGATCGAGTCGGGGATTGGTTTCGGTACGTCGTCCACTATTCCGGTCTTCATCGCGGCCGAGAAGGGTATGGACGTAAGAATCTTCGGTAACGTCTATACGGCGGCTTCTGTCGACTTCATTGCGTTGCCGGGCTCTCCAATCACTTCCATTGAGGACGTGAGGGGCAAGAAAGTAGCAGTAAGCACGCCGGGATCGAACTCCTCGTATTTTGCAGACCGCACGTTGCGGGCGGCCGGCATAATTCCCGGTAAGGACGTGGAACTTATTAGCGTCGGCTCAGCGAGTGATTCCTGGACTGCCGTCTCCCAGAATGTTGTTGACGTGGCGTGGACGGCGTCGCCACTCTCTGAGAAAATCGCGTCGGAAAGCGGAGCAAAGGTGATCTGGCGTTCCCGCGACTATGTAACGGATTGGTCGGACACCTGTCTCGTGGCTACGGGATCGTTCATCGATGAAAATACTGATGCGCTGAAGGGTTGGGGCCGGGCTCTCAAGAAGGCGATGGACCTGATCACGAACGACCTGGAAAAGGCGGCCGAGGTCTACGGAAAGGCTATCGGTTACAAGACCGAGGTTGCGCTCGAGGCGCTTAAGAACTCGCAGAATTTTTACAGCCTGGACTTTACTGATGCCCAGTTGGCCGCTGTGGTCGCCGCCGGTAAAGATCAAGGTCAGATCACGAAAGAACCCGACATGGATGCCATCGTTATGAGGAACTTCCTTTCATGAGCCAAATATTTCCGATCGATACAGTGGGGCATGACAGTGACGTCGTTTTCGACAATATTGGGATGACTTTCGGTACCAAGACGGGAGTTACCCAGGCAGTCGCTAATGTTTCGGGAGTTATACCGGAGGGGAAGTTTGTTTCCGTCATCGGTCCCAGTGGCTGCGGGAAAAGTACGTTGCTTGACATGGTCGGAGGCCTGCTCAAGCCCACCAAGGGCACGGTCAGCATCAACGGTGAGACTGTGACAGGTCCCCGGCGGGACACTGCGATGGTGTTTCAGGAGGACTCCACCCTGCACTGGCGCACGGTACTGGACAATGTCGCTTTCGGCCTTGAGGTCAAAGGCGTCCCGAAAGCTGACCGCTACGAGAGTGCACGCCGAATGATTGAACTTGTTGGGCTCAGCGGTTTCGAGGACCACCGGCCGGGCCAGCTTTCCGGTGGAATGAAGCAGCGTGTTGCTATTGCCCGGGCTTTGGCGATGGAGCCGCGCGTCCTTCTTATGGATGAGCCCTTCGGCGCTCTGGACCAGCAGACCAGGCAATTCATCGGCCGTGAATTGCTGCGCATCTGGGAGAAAACACGCAATCGCGTACTGTTTATCACCCACGATATCCAGGAAGCCGTTTACCTCTCCGATGAGGTCTGGGTCATGTCAGCAAGGCCCTCCGTCGTCAAGGAAGTGGTAACCATCGATCTTCCGCGGCCACGACCAGAAGGAACACACACGCTGCCCAGGTTCCGTGAATTGGAAGACCATCTGTGGGAGCTGGTGAAGGTTGAGGCTGAGAAGACGCTGGGACCAGGGGCGCGGTTGGCGTGAAAGTTATTGAAAAGTCCCCGACTGTGCAGGAGAGGCGCAAAGCAGCTCTCGTACCGCGTGCATCACTAGTGCGCTGGGCGATTATTGTGGCGATTGTTGCCGTTCTTGAATTCACCACCAGAACAGGCATGGTGAGCCAGTCGCTGATGGTGCCGCCATCAGAGATCCTGATTCGGTTGGCCGAGATCGTCCCAACGGACAGGTTTGGCCAGGATGTTGCCCGGACTCTGACTACGATCCTGGTGTCGTTCACCATCGGACTTGTGCTGGGAGTCCCGCTTGGGATCTTCTTGTGGCGGGTACCGGCTGCGGGGCGCATCCTTGAGCCATTTATCGTGACCGGTTATGCAATGCCCACTTTGTTGTTTTATCCGGTTCTTCTGGCCGTGATGGGACTCAATGCGGGACCAATCATTGTTATAGCTGCGTCAATGTCCCTGATTCCGATTGCGCTGACCACGATGGTTGCCTTGAATGCAATCAAACCGATTCTTCATAAGCTCGCAAATTCTGTCAGTGCCTCCCCGCGGCAGTATTACTTGAAGGTTCTTTTTCCGGCGGCGACACCGCTTATTTTTCCGGGCGTGAAGCTCGGGTTTATCTACGCCGTGATCGGCACCGTGGCCATGGAGTTTATCCTCGCGTCCCAAGGAGTTGGTTTCCGGGCGGGCTTCTATTACCGGGAACTTAATACCGCTGACATGTGGGCCTATATCGCTGTCGTCATCGTTCTGAGTGTTTTGGTGAACGGCGTGCTTACTTGGCTGGAGAAACGCATTAGAAGGGACATGCTGTGAGTACCGATGTAACGATTCCCTCGGGAATTATCACTCAGCAGAGCGCGGACAGAGCCAGGGTCATCCGGGACAACGTATGGCGCGCTGCCGTGTTGGTGGCTTTGGTACTCCTCTGGGCGTTGCTGTCTACCATGAGTGATCTCGTCGCTTCACCCGCTGACTCGCTTAACGCGCTGGCGGAACGTTTCGCCGATGGCTCCATCTACCGGCACCTCAACGCCACTCTGCAGGCAGTGGTTATCGGGTTCCTTATTGCCGCTGCCGTAGGCTTTCCGTTGGGCTACGCCATCGGGCGGAGCAAGTTTCTTGGTGCTGTATTCGACCCCCTCGTCGCAGGCGCCTTCGCCATCCCGCGCGTAATCTTCTTTCCCATTCTTCTGCAGATTTTTGGAGTGGGCGTCGGAGCGCAGTCTGCAATGGCGGCACTGGCCGCGGTATTTCCAATCATGGTTTCGACAACCGCAGGCGTCCGTGCCATCAACCCGCTTCTGCCTAAGCTGGCACGTTCGCTTAGCCTGTCCCCGCTGCAGACCGTGACCAAGATATACATCCCGGCCATGGCACCCTCGCTCATGGTGGGCATCCGTATCGGCTTCAGCATCGCGTTCATCAACGTGATCATCGCGGAATTCTTCGCTGCTCGTGCCGGACTTGGACTCTTGGCGCTGCGCGCCTACGGCATGCTGGACCTGCCGACAATGTACGGCATCATCGTGCTCCTCGCTGCAATCGCCCTGGCCGGGAACCTGGTGCTGTGGGCAATCGAACGACGGTTGGGCAACAAGCTTTAGCCCTTCGCCCAGGGGGCCTGTACGCCCGCACATGCGGGCGTCTGACTACTGAACGGTCTAAGAAAGAGGAAAGCATGTCCGCGACTGCCGCCCGAGAGGAATACCAGAAGTTAAGGTCCCAGTTCAAAGAAAAAGGACTGGGCGGGAGGATCGGCTTCGGAAGCCGGCCGGCGCTCTTGGTGATTGACATGATCCGTGGATTCACGGATTCGAGATCCCCATTGGCCGGGGATCTTGACGAACAGCTTGAAGCGACTCAGGAACTTCTCGCCAGGGCTCGGGCCGCGACCGTCCCGGTGATCTTTTCGACAGTTGCTTACGATGCGGACCTGCAGGAAGCCGGCAAGTGGATCCAAAAAATTCCGTCCAATAGCTGGCTGATTGAAGGAAGCGAATGGGTGGAGCTTGACGATAGACTCGACCGTCAAAGCAATGAGATGCTGCTCGTGAAGAAGTACGCATCCTGCTTTTTTGGTACTGACCTTGCCGCGCGACTTGTGTCCAGGGGTATCGACACGTTGCTCATTGTTGGCTGTACCACCAGCGGATGCGTCCGGGCCACGGCCGTGGATTCCTGTTCCTACGGCTTCCACACCGTTGTTGTCGAAGAGGGGGTCGGTGACCGAGCCGAACTGCCGCACCTCGCCAGCCTTTTCGACATCGATAATAAATACGGCGATGTTGTTGGCCTGGACGAGGCAAACACCTATCTCGAGCATGTGCGCGGTTAGGAACAAGGCGCCGAAGAGGCCGGCATGCCAGCGCTCTAACCGCACGCGGACGCAATAGCGGCATGCCATCGCCCAGCGAAGGCCAAATCCTGGGATCGTCAAGGGCTGACAGAATCCTAAGCATTATCGCAACGGTATTGTTCTCGTTCGCCCTAGGAACCTTGGCAGTGGTCGTACCGATACTGGCTATCGCTGCAGGGTACGGCGCGGTCGAGGTCGGAATGATTGTTGCAGTGGCGGCTGTTTCGCAGTTGGTGACGCGCATATTTCTGGGCGCGCTGATGCGCAGGGTTCCAGATAAAACGCTCCTGGCGTATGCGGCGCTCATGATCGCGGTCTCCTGCGCCCTTATCGCGGCGTCGCATGCGCTGGCGGTTTTCGCTGTGTCACAGCTGGTCCAGGGTTCGGCTCGTGCCTTGTTCTGGACCAGCAGCCAGACGCACGCTGTCCGCACGTCCAGCTCGTCCGTTAAGGGATTGACTGATGTCAATCTCGCCGCGGGGTTGGGATCGCTGATGGGGCCCGCACTTGCCGGCTATCTATGGGAAGTTTCTGCCCCGCTGCCGCTGATAGTGGCGTCAGTGGCAGGAACGGCGGCCGTCATTCCTGTAGTCCTTCTAAAAAAACTTCCGGTATTTGCTCCGGACCATTCCAACGGCGGAATTTTCGCTGGAGGGCTTTGGCGGAGGCCGGGGGTTGATGCCGCCTGCTGGATGAACGTTGGAGCGGGTGCCTGGAAGAGCCTCCTGGACTCCTACGTTCCCATCGTGCTTTCCTTCGCGGGACAATCGGTCACTGTCATCGGCATTTTGGTGTCCCTAGCCAACTCGGCCGTTCTGGCCGGAAGTCTGTGCGGAAGCTGGCTGCGCAAACGTGGAAACAGGATCTCCCTTCTCACCGGCCTCCTGGCCGCGGGGGTTGGTTTGGCTGCGGCGGGGCCACTGGCCGGCGTGGCGGTTGCCGCCGCCGTCGCGCTTACTGTATCTGGCGTGGGTGCTGGGATCCTTCAGACTGTTGGGCCGGCGATAGCTGCCGATGAAGTCCATCCCGAAGATCGCGGGGATGCACTTGCGCTGACCGGCACCGTGCGGGCGGCGGCGCTCCTTCTTACACCGTGTGTGATGGCTCTGCTGGTCAGCGTGATCCCGGTTGCCGCAGCGCTGGTCACGGCCGGTGTCCTTATCACCCTTCCGGCAGCGAGGGGTAACCCCAGAAAAGATCTCCCCAAGCAATCCCGGCCACCGCAATCCGCTCCGGGCGAGCCACGCCAACAAGCTCAGCTGGAAGCTCCACAGAAAGAGGTATCCGATGACAACTGAAACGATTGATACGACTGCTTCGGAGACTCCCCGGCTGAGGTTGCTGCATGGGCACTCCATCCCACGCTTAGGCCTGGGTACCTGGCCGATGCTGGAGGACGAGTGCGAAGCTGCGGTACGTGTCGCAGTGCAGAGCGGCTACCGGCTGGTTGACACAGCGTTCCAGTACAGGAACGAAGAAGCGGTCGGCCGGGGGATCCGCACTGCGGGCGTCCCACGGTCCGAGTTGTTCATATCCAGCAAGTTCAACAAGGAGTCCCACAGCATTGATGGAGTGCAGCGGGCCTACGACGAGAGCCTGCGAAAACTCGGCCTCGACCATTTGGACATGTTTATGTGCCACTGGCCCGTGCCTGCCCTGGGCAAGTACGTGGACGCGTGGAAGGGACTCGTGAAGTTATTGGAGGAAGGCCGCGTGAAAGCCATCGGTGTTTCAAACTTCAAACCTTCCCACTTGAAAGAAATCATCGATGCAACCGGAGTGGTTCCGGACGTAAACCAAATCCAACTGAGCCCCGATATTGCGCGGACAGAGCCGCGCGCCGTTCACCGGCTATTGGGAACTGTCACTGAAGCCTGGAGTCCTATCGGTCGGTCCTCCGGCCTGCGGGCGAACCCCATCATCATCGAGATCGCTCAGCGCCTGAATAAGTCACCAGCCCAGATCCTGCTGCGATGGCATGTCCAACAGGACATTGTGCCTATCCCGCAGGCTTCAGACCCACTCTGGCTCACCGAGAACCTGTCCGTGTTCGATTTCTCGCTCAGCGCCACCGAGATGGCCGCGATTCGGCAATTGGACAAGGGCGAGGGGGCCGCACGCGACTCTGATCTGCCTGAAAACGGCCATTGATTCCGACGATGCTTCTTCACGGAATCGAGAGGGGTTGACGAACCTCACATTTTGCGTCATCCTCTTGATTACAGAAACCTTCTCTACAACACAGAGAAGACATGCGGGCCCAACGAAGGAGACCTCTCATGACAGACCAGACCAGCGTTATCCAGGACGTGCAGCGCGGCATGATTCCTGCACACATTTACAACGATAAGGAGATCTTCGAGCTCGAAAAGGAGCGCCTATTCGGACGGAGTTGGCTCTTCGTTGCCCACGAGTCCGAAGTGCCCGAAGCCGGCGACTACGTAGTGCGCCGTGTACTCGAAGATTCATTCATCATTTCCCGAGACGAAAAGGGCGAGATCCGTGCTCTCTTTAACATGTGCCTCCACCGGGGAATGCAGGTCTGCCGGGCCGAGATGGGAAACGCCTCGCATTTCCGCTGCCCCTACCACGGCTGGTCCTACCGCAACGATGGTCGCATCGTGGGTCTGCCGTTCCACAAAGAGGCCTACGGTGGGGAAGAAGGCTTCAAGAAAAAAGGTCAGACTCTGCTCCCCGCTCCTTCTCTGGGGGTATACAACGGTCTGATTTTCATCAGCCTTGACCCTGACGCGGAACCCCTTGAGGACTTCCTGGGCGACTTCAAGTTCTACATGGATTACTACACCAAGCAAAGCGCTGACGGCATCGAACTCCGGGGCCCCCAGCGCTGGCGTGTCAAAGCGAACTGGAAGATCGGCGCCGAAAACTTCGCCGGCGACATGTACCACACTCCCCAAACGCACACGTCAGTTGTTGAAATCGGTCTCTTCCGCGAACCCAAGGCTGAGAAGCGCAAGGACGGAACAACCTACTGGGCCGGCAACGGCGGCGGTACCACCTACAAGCTCCCCGAGGGCACCTTGGAGGAACGGCTTCGCTATGTCGGCTACCCCGACGACATGATCGCGCGGATGAAGGAGCAATGGAGCCAGGAGCAGCTTGATGTAGTCGGCAAGGACGGATTCATGGTCTCGGCCGCATCGGTCTTCCCAAACATGAGCTTCGTCCACAACTGGCCCCGCGTAGAAGAGGACTCCGACGAAGTCCTGCCGTTTATCTCCATCCGCCAATGGCAGCCCATCAGCGAGGACGAGACCGAAATCGTTTCGTGGTTTGCCGTGGACAAGAACGCGTCAGAGGAGTTCAAAGCCCTTTCGTACAAGGCATATCTCATGTGCTTTGGCAGCGGCGGCATGTTTGAACAAGACGACGTTGAAAACTGGGTCTCGCTGACGAGCACGGCGGGCGGCCCTATGGCCCGCCGCCTCCTGCTCAACAGCCGGATGGGCATGCTGGAAAACGGGCAGAACGTCGTAGAACCCCTGACCTCAGATGAGTATTCAGGACCAGGTTCCACACGAATCGGCTACAGCGAATACAACCAGCGTGAACTCCTGCTGCGGTGGGCTGATCACCTCGAACGACCGATGGAGAAAGCGGCCCAGCTGCACGTCGGAACCGATCCTATTCAGGCACCCGCGGCCACCGAGGCGGATCCTTCACGGGCCGCCGTCGGGAGCACTGCCATCCCAGCCGACCCGATCCTCACAAAGGAGGCCTAGGCCATGAGCGTTGAAACCGATCGCAACGGCAAGACCCTTTCGGAGCAGTCTGTTCTCGGTGGCCATGCCCCACGCACCCAGAGGATAGGGGAATCCCTCCCGTTCGATGATGCGCTCCACCTTCAGGCGCACCGTTGGCTGGTTGACGAAGCCTACCTCCTGGACGCCCAGGACTATGACGCATGGATGGCACGGATTGCTGAGGACGTGCATTATCTGATGCCCGTGCGGGTGACGACCGCCCTGGGTGCCGGCTACAGCACGTCCCCCGGTATGGCCCATCTTGATGAAAACAGGTACTCGCTCAGCCGACGGGTAGCCCGGTTTGCCACAGAGCATGCCTGGACCGAAGACCCTCCCTCACGGTTGCGCCACTACATCACGAACGTTCGGACGTTCCGCACAGACAACCCGAACGAAATCATCGTTGATTCGGCGGTGCTGCTCTTCCGCAGCAGGGGCGATGTACGGGAGGCCGCTACGGTGTCCGCCGGACGTGAGGACCTTCTGCGCCGCACCGGTACCGGATGGGAACTGGCGCGTCGGACCATCATGGTGGATGAGTCGGTTATCCGCATGCAGAATCTGGCCATATTCCTATGAAAATTGGTTGGGAAGGCGAGGAAGAAGACCGCCTTGCCGCCATTCGCGCGGCAGAGGAACGCGTCCGGCTGGAAGCGCATGCCACTGGCGCTCCGATCGTGATTGCCAATGAGTTTTCCGAGGTGCACATCACAAGGGTGGAGACCCGCAATGGCTCCCGGCTGATGATCAAATCCCCGCGCTCCGCGCAGTGGGTTTCATTGTGCCCGCTGGAACTCGAGGCGCTGACATGGCAGGCGCCGGCAACGTTTTCGGCCATGATCGGAAATCCATTCGGTCCGCTCATCGCCGAGGATGAACGACCGCCCCAATTCAAGAAGAACAGCAACACTTAGGCCAAGGAGTTTGAGCATGCCAGTCGTAAAAGCAGACCTAGCAGCCTGCCAGGGGTACGCCAACTGCGTTGTCGGGGCGACCGATTATTTTGATCTGGATGACGACGGGATCGTAGTCCTCCTCAAGACTGAAGTACCCGAGGCTGACCGGGCCCGGGTCGTGGAGGCAGCCCGCAGCTGCCCCGTTTCCGCCCTGATAGTGGAGGACTAATTGAATACAGTAACTGTCATCGTGGGCTCCTCCATCGGGGGTGTACGGACCGCACAGTCCCTACGCCTGGAGGGATACGAAGGACGTATCGTTCTCGTCGGTGAAGAAACGGAACTGCCCTACGACAAGCCGCCGTTGTCCAAAACTGTCCTGGCAGGTACAGCAACTGAAGCCTCCATCTGCCTACTGGACCGCGACCAAGCCCAGGAATTAGGAATAGAGCTGCAACTTGGACGTGCAGCAACCGGGATCGACATCGCAGGAAACCTGCTGAATCTGCAAGGTCAGGAAGCTCTGCACTTCGACAACCTGGTCATAGCCACAGGCGCCTCCGCCCGCCCATCGCCGTGGGGGCAGCGGCCTGGCATCCATGTTCTTCGCACCCTCGACGACGGCCGCAGCCTCCGTGCGGACCTCGCGAAGGGTGGACATCTGGCTGTTGTCGGCGCAGGTTTCATCGGCGCCGAAGCCGCGGCGACAGCGCGGGCGCTTGGTCTGGAAGTGACAGTTATCGACCCACTCCCGATCCCTATGAGCCGCATCTTCAACGCGGAAGTCGGACAGTGGTTCGGAGACCTTCACAGTAGCAATGGCGTGAAGACAATCTTTGGTACCGGAGTCGAGTCCATCGACGGCGAACAGGGCTCTTTCGCCCTGCGGCTTACCAACGGTCAGAACCTGGAGGCCGCCACAATTCTGGTCGGCATTGGCGCCGTTCCCAACGACGCCTGGCTCGCATCTTCCGGTCTGCTCGTGGACAACGGCCTGGTGCTCGACGAATACTGCCGCACCGTGGATGCCCCACACATATATGGCGTCGGCGACGTTGCACGATGGCGGCACCAAAAACATGGCGAAGATATCCGGATCGAGCACTGGACCAACGCCGTCGAGCAGGCCGCGTGCGTGGCTTACAACATCACGCATCCGGAGACTCCCCGCGCCTACACTCCCGTCGAGTACGTCTGGAGCGACCAACACGATTGGAAGATCCAGGTGGTAGGCCGGGTGGGCGGAAAGGCTGAACACGTCGTTATCGGACATCCGGAAGTTCACGGGCGCTTCGCCGCGCTATATACGGTTGACGGCACCAGCCTGAGTGGTGCCGCCATCGTGAACTGGCCTAAGGCGCTCCTGGCCTGCCGCCGCGGCATGGGTACGGGAATAACAGTTCAAGAACTGCGGGAGAAACTCGAACCAATGCTAGACCCCCAACCCTTGGCGGCATCCTGATGGGACAGACTTGGTCACCCCTGACACATGCAGGGGCGAGGGAAGCGATTGCTTTGGCCTGCCGTGTGCTGGCACACCGTGGCCTGGCAGACGGCATCCTCGGCCATATCAGCCTTCGAATCGGCGAGAACAGCCTGCTGGTCCGATGTAGGGGTCCCCAGGAGCGCGGGCTGGCATTCACCGAAGCCAGCGACATCCGTTTGGTCGACCTTGACGGCAACCCCGCTGCTGAAGGCGAGTTGGAGGGGGGATACTCCGCCCCTAACGAACTCCCCCTGCACACGGAACTGTTACGCCAACGCCCCGACATCAACGCGGTCGTCCACGCGCACCCGCCTCGGGTCGTCGCAGCTGACCTCGCCGGGCTTGGCATCCGCCCGATCGTCGGAGCCTTCGATATTCCAGGCACCCGCCTGGCAGCAGGCGGGGTACCCGTGTATCCGCGGGGAGTACTGGTCAGGAACCGCCAGTTGGCTGCGGAAATGCTCCACGCCATGGGTGATCGTCCTGTCGTGCTGCTCCGCGGACACGGGCTGACCAGCGCCGCAGGGAGCGTGGAGCAAGCAGTACTCCAGGCAATCAGCGTAGATACCCTTGCAGGGTTGTCGCTTCAGGTGACTTCAGCTGGGGGAGCGCTCAAAGACCTCCCAGACTCGGACATGGCTGAACTGCCAGACCTCGGTGGGTCGTTCAACACGCAAACGGCTTGGAGACACGAACTCGCTCGGATTAACGCTGCATGGTGAAGCTAGCCGACAGGAGCGTACAGACTCTCATCCCGGGGACGGAGGGGACATCTGACATGTCTTCTGACCCTATGAACGGCACATCCAAACACGGCCCGCCACCGCAGTACCCCATCGAATCTGTTGACAATGCATTGCGACTGCTCCTGCTATTCGAAACCCAGCCCAGCATCCGGTTAACAGATGCGAGCAACTATCTTGGTGTTGCATCGTCGACAGCGCACAGGCTTATGGGGATGTTGCTCTACCGAGGCTTCGTGCGACAAAACCCGGCTACTCGCGCATATGAACCAGGCCAGGCGCTCAGTTCCATCGCCTTCGCCATCAGACGCCAGGTAGACATCAGGGCCCTCGCTCGTCCCGTACTTGAACAGCTGTTCCAACAAACCGGGGAAACAGTCCACTTCGCCACGCTCGAGAGGACAGACGCCCGATTCCTTGATGCCATTGAAAGCTCAAGGGCAGTGCGGGTGGGCTCCCGCCAAGGCATCACGCTGCCAGCCAACTGCACTGCGACAGGAAAAGCGATGCTGAGCCGGCTCACTCAGGAGCAGCTACGGGCCCTGTACCCGAATAAGGAACTCCCCGTGCTGACGGAAAACTCAATCAAGACAAGAACAAACCTCGAAGCCGAGCTTGATGAGATCCGCCGAGCGGGATACGCCACGAGCAGAGAGGAAAGTGAAGACGGAGTTACGTCGGTCGCCGTGGCTATTACGGGCCCGTCCGGGGCGCTTTTCGGGATTAACGTTTCGGTGCCGGCTCACCGGATGTCGGACAAGTTGCGCGCGGAACTTGGGGGAATGATCCGCGTCGCCGCTGAAAATTTGCAAGGCCTGCTGCTTTAGCCGGCTGCAACCCACAATGCGGTCGGTCCCGCTTGTTACTCCAGTAGCCCGTTGATCTTTGATCCTCTGCCAAGGTGACCCTGATGCCTTGCCCTTGAGATGCTACAGATGTCGCAGGGCGGTCGTAGTTGGTTGCTGTAAACGTAAGCCAATCAGCGGCGCACCGCGAAGGGATCCCTTTCTCGTTGTCGGCCCCCGGCATCAGTGGCCCCAGCCACGGCCGGAGTGAACTGAGCGCGACACTTCACTCCAAAAAAACCAATATCATCACTCGCACTGACATTTCTGATTACAGTCAGTCAGCTTGGAGAAACGGATGCAGGAACTGCGGCAGGCTTCAGTCGCTATACCTTTCTACAGGGACGAGAAGGGGAATCTTCGCTTGGTACTGATCAAACGATCAAACTATGGACAACATGGAAGCCAGATTTCGCTGCCTGGAGGCAATCGGGAACCACAGGACGAAGGTGCTTGGGACACTGCCCTTCGTGAAACTATCGAAGAGCTGGGATTGAGCACCAAGCAAATTGTTTTACTCTCTCAACTCGAACCAATTGATACCCACGTAACCCGCTATCGAGTTTCACCTTTCGTAGTCCAACTGCAGGGGATCACACCAAGCTTTGTATGGAAGCCTCAAATGGCGGAGGTCGAGGAGGTGGTCGATGTACCAGTGAATGTGCTGGCCTCCGAAACTGCAGCAGGA
>JAHFDK010000052.1 GCA_023249095.1 Candidatus Rokuibacteriota bacterium
GTACGGCGCGGACAACGCGCTGGTCAAGGCCGCGCACGTCGTCACTCGTCTGGCGGACTACCGGCCGGCGCCGTACGTGGGCGATCTGTGGGGTGCCTTCGTCGGTTCGCTCGGCGTGGACCCAGCCGTGGAGGCCGCCCTGGTCGATCCCTCTCGCGTCGACGAGGCCATCGCCAAGCTCCCGCCGGGGATGGCCAGGTTTGCGTGGTCGGCCACGCACACGACCTTCTCGCCAAACATGTGCCGCGGGGGCGTGAAGACCAACGTCATCCCCGATGTCGTCGACATCGAGGTGGACATCCGCACCGTCCCCGGGGACAACGAGGACGAGGTGCGCCGCCATCTCGACAAGGCCCTCGGCGACCTGTCGGAGGAGGTGGTGGTCGAGAAGCTCTTCTCCAAGCCGGCGTCGGTGTCGCCGACGGGGACGCCGCTCTGGGACGTGCTGGGGCGGGTCGTCGGCGCGCACTACCCGGGCGCGCGTCTGCTCCCGCGTCTGATCGTCGGGTTCACCGACGCGCCGTACTTCCGCGAGCACGGCGCCGTCGCCTACGGCTTCGGCCTGTTCTCGAGGGTCTTGACCGCCGAGGCGATGGCCGGGCGCTTCCACGGCAACGACGAGCGGATCGACGTGGAGTCGCTGGCGCTCACCACCCAGGCCTGGCTCGACACCTGCGAGCTGTTTCTCGGGTCGTAGTCGAACGGGAGTGACAACGAATGAATTTCGGGATCCACATCGGCCACATGGGCGGCCCTCTCGGCGAGATGCGCAAGCTGTGGAAGTTCGCCGACGCCAAGGGCTTCGACTGGTTCTCCGTCTCTGACCACTTCCAGGAGTCGCCGCCGCGCGGCGGCGACATGGACTGCTACGAGGCGATCGCGACGCTGACCGCGGCCGCGATGGACACGACACGCGTCCGGCTCGGCAGCGGCGTCTACTGCGTCGCGTACCGCAACCCCGGGCTGCTCGCCAAGTCGCTCACCACGATCGACCATCTGTCGAACGGGCGCGTCGACTGCGGGCTCGGCGCCGGCTGGCACGACGTCGAGGCGAAGGCCTTCGGCTACGCGTTTCCGTCGATTGGCCCCCGCGAGGACATGCTCGAGGAGTACGCGCAAATCATGCGCCTGCTGCTCGACCCCGAGCAGCGGCGCGCGAGCTTCGACGGCAAGCACTTCCGACTGGCCGACGCCCCCAACAATCCCAAGCCGCTGCAGCCCCGCATTCCCATCTGGATCGGCGGGCGCGGCGAGAAGCGCACGCTGCGCGCGGCCGCGAAGTACGCCGACGGCTGGAACGGCGCCTACATGGGCCCGGACGACTGGAAGCACAAGAGCCAGGTGCTCGACCGGTGGTGCGAGACGGAAGGGCGCGACCCCAAGACGATCATGCGCACCGTGAACCTCGGCTTCTATCTCGGGGCCGACGCCAGGGGCGCCGCGCGCGCCGACGAGATCTTCCGCAGCCACTTCGGCACCGGGGCCCGCGCCGAGCGCACGGGCTATCTCCGCGGGCCGACGAAGGACGCGCGGGCGATGGCGGACCAGTTCCGTGCGCTCGGCTGCACGCGGCTCAGCATCGCGTTGCGTGAAGGGCCGTACGACTGGGACGCGCTGGAGGCATTCGCCACCGAGGTGGTGCGCGGGGGCTGAACGCCGGCTGCCGCGACTTGACCGCTTCCGACCCACGGGCTAGGCTACAGCACTCTTTGCAGGGATGTGACCGATCTCCCGAGCGGAGGCTCTGACATGAGATATCCCAGATTCGAGACTCGCAGCATGTTCGGCCTGCTGGCCGTCACCCTGATCCTGATCGCCGTCGTCTCGACGGCCATACCGTTCTCGTCACCGGCCGGCGCCGCGGCCAAGGGCAAGATCGTCCTCGCCTGGCACGCAGGTTTTGCGTCCCGCTGGCTGGACCCCCAGGAGCACGACGGCACCGCCACCCCGGACAACTTCTTCACCGCGCTCCACGACGCCCTCATCAAGAACCAGGGCACGGCGCTCTACGACCATCCCGCCCTGGCCGAGCGCTTCACGGTCGCCGCGGACGCGAAGAGCGCGACGTTCACGCTGCGGAAGGGGATCACGTTCCACAACGGCGACCCGGTCACCCCGCAAGACGTCAAGTTCAGCTACGAGAACTACCGGGGCGCCAAGGCCGACGTCTTCAAGAAGAAGACCGAGCGCGTCGAGATCGTGGACGACCGCACGATCCGCTTCGTCTTCAAGGAGCCCTTCCTCGACTTCGCCATCCTCTTCGGGACCGCCAACGTGGCCGGCCCGGGCTGGGTCGTGCCCGAGAAGTATTACAAGCAGGTGGGCGCGGACGGCTTCAAGCAGAAGCCCATCGGCGCGGGCCCCTACAAGCTCGTCCGCCACGAGCCGGGCGTGAAGATCGAGATGGAGGCCTTCGACGGCTATTACCGTCCCGTCAACGCCAAGCAGCTCGTCATGATCTCGGTGCCCGAGGCGGCCACCCGGGTCGCCATGCTGGAGCGCGGCGAGGCCGACATCATCTACAACGTCCCCGGCGAGCTGATCACCAAGGTCAGCAAGCTTCCCGGGGTCGTGCTGGCGCCCGTGCTGTCTGGCTCGTTCTTCATCGAGTTTCCCGGGTTCCAGGACCCGAAGAACCCGTTCCGCGACAAGCGCGTGCGCGAGGCGGTGAGCCTGGCTATCGATCGCCGCGCCATGAATCAGACGGAGTCGGGCGGGATGGGCAAGCCGACGGGCAACTGGATCAACAACGATGTCCTGTACGCGATCGAGTGGCCCGAGTTCGGGCGCGACGTGGAGAAGGCCAAGCAGCTCCTGCGCGAGGCGGGCTATCCGAACGGATTCGACGTGGACTGGGTCACGCCGATACCCGCGTTCTACTCGCGAGGCGAGCGCATCATCGCGCAGCTCCGCGAGGTCGGCATCCGCGGCCGGCTCCAGACCATGGAGCGCGGCATCTTCTTCCAGCGGCTGCAGGGCGGGCTCAAGGAGTTTCCCGGAACCCAGATCATCCTCCAAGGCGCCCGGATCGCGGGAAGCTGGTCGTTCTGGTACGAAGGCTACTTCAAGTGCGGCGGCTTCAACTCGCGCGATCGCATCTGCGTGAAGGACCTCGACGGCAAGTTCGACCAGTACGAGCGGTCGATCAACCCGGCCGAGCGCAAGAAGCTCGCCGAAGAGATCCAGCGCGGGATCCTCGAGAACTACTACCTCGTGCCCGTGTTCCGGCACGCGTTCGTCAACGCGATCGGCCCCAAGGTCGTGGCGCAGAAGTGGCAGGACGTGTTCCCGACCATCACCACCGGCTATGCCTATCCGTGGGAGGACCTGAAGGTGAAGGAGTAGCGGGCGCCGTCACATGCTGGAGTTCGTCGTCCGGCGCGTCCTCTACAGCATCGTCACGCTCTTCATCCTGAGCGCGACGATCTTTCTCGTCGTCCGGTTCACGGGGGACCCGGTGGCGCTCATGGCGGAAGCCAGCGCGCGCCCCGAAGATCTCGACCGGATCCGCCAGCAGTGGGGACTGGACCGCTCGTGGCCGGTGCAGTACCTGACCTTCATGCAGAACGCCTTCAAGGGGGAGCTCGGCAAGTCTTTCAACTATCGGCTCCCGGTCAGCGAGCTCTACTTCCAGCGGTTGCCGAACTCGCTGACCCTCGGCCTCGTCGCCACGCTCATCTCCCTGCTCATTGGCGTCCCGGCCGGCATCATCTCGGCGGTGAAGGTGAACAGCTGGTGGGACAACGTCGCGAAGGGCGTGGCCCTGCTCGGCCTCTCGATCCCGGGCTTCTGGCTCGGGCTCGTGCTGATCCTCGTGTTCTCGGTCTGGCTCCGATGGCTGCCGACTTCCGGAGCCGGTGACTGGCGGCACGTCGTCATGCCCGCCCTGGCACTCGGGTGGTACTTCGCCGCGTCGATGCTCAGGCTGACCCGCTCGAGCATGCTCGAGGTGCTAGGCAGCGAGTACATCAAGCTCGCCCGGCTCAAAGGGCTCCCGGACGTCGTGGTCATCGCCATGCATGCGTTCAAGAACGCGCTCATCCCGGTCTTCACGCTGGCCGGCGTCAACATGGTCGTGATGGTCAACGCCGCCGTCATCATCGAGGTGATCTTCGCGTGGCCCGGTATCGGCCGCCTCCTCTACGAAGGCATCTTCCAGCGGGACTTTCCGCTCGTGCAGGGCGTCGTGATCATGGCGGGCTTCATGATCGTCGCGATCAACCTGGTCGTCGACATCCTCTACGCCTTTATCGACCCGAGAATCCGGCTCACGAGATGAGCCGAGAAACCAGCTCATGAGGTGAGCCGAGAGTCCGGCTCACGAGGTGGGTGACGATGGCGACTATCCCGGCGAATACGCGGCTCGCCTCAGAACGGGCGGCCGCCGGCAGGCTCAGATTGGTTATCAAAGCGGTGCGGGAAGCGCCGCAGGCCGCCGTCGTCATCCTCGGCGGCCTCATGCTCGTCGCGATCTTCGCCGACCTCATCGCGCCGCATGACCCGACGCTTCCAGTGCAAGGCGCGAAGGTGTTCGACCCGCCGTTCTGGATGGAGGGGGGCCGCGCGATGACACTGCTCGGCACCGACTTCCAGGGCCGGGACATCCTGAGCCGCCTGATCCACGGCGCGCGCGTGTCGCTGATCGTGGGGCTGATGGGGACGCTGGTGGCGGGTAGCATCGGGACCGCGATGGGGATCCTCGCCGGGTACGTGGGCGGCTGGGTGGACCAGATCATCATGCGCGTGACCGATGCCTGGCTCGCGTTGCCCGCCATCGTCTTCGCGATCTTCCTGGCCGCCATGGTCGGGCCCAGCATGTGGAACATCATCGTCATCCTGGGCGCGGTGTACTGGACGCGGTACGCGCGCGTCATCCGGGGCGAGGTGCTCACCCTCCGGGAGCGGGAATTCGTGAAGCTGGCCGAGATCGCCGGCGCCAGCAAGCTGCGCGTGATCAAGCGGCACATCCTGCCGAATGTCATGAACACGGCGACGGTGCTGGCCAGTCTCACGGTCGGCGTGGTCATCATCGCCGAAGCCTCGCTGAGCTTTCTCGGGGTCGGCGTGCCGCCGCCTCAGCCCGCCTGGGGCCTCATGCTCTCGGAGGCGCGTTCCACCTTGATGGCCGGGCAATGGTGGCTCACGGTGTTCCCCGGGCTCTGCATCCTCCTGGTCGTCCTGGCGACCCAGCTCTTCGGCGACTGGTTGCGGGTCCGGCTGGATCCCCAGCTGAGGAATTTATGAATGTGGGGGGCCCCGACATGGCCCCCCATACCCCCCAGCGCTCGTCGCGCCCCGGCGAAGCCGCGGCGCGCCTCGGTCCGGTCCTGGAAGTGTCCGACCTCCAGACCCACTTCTTCTCCTTCGGCGGGTCACGCGTCGTCAAGGCGGTGGACCGCGTGAGCTTCACGCTCCACGAGGGCGAGACCCTGGGGCTCGTCGGCGAGTCGGGGAGCGGCAAGACGACGACGTGCCTCTCGATCGTCGGACTCCTGCCGCGGGCCGCCCGCATCGTGGGGGGCAGTGTCGTCTTCGAGGGTGAAGACCTGACCCGGAAGAGCCAGCGCGAATTGCGTCGGATCCGTGGCCGGCGGATCGCCGTGATCCTCCAGGACCCCATGGTGTCTCTGAACCCGCTCTTCACCATCTTCAGACAGGTGGCGGAGCCCGCCTTCTTCCACCAGCACCTGCGGGGCCGCTCGCTGCGGGAGCGCGTACAGCACCTCCTGCGCGTCGTCCGCATCCCCTCGCCGGAGTGGAGAATGCGCGAGTATCCCCATCAGATGAGCGGCGGCATGCGCCAACGCATCGTCGGGGCGATCGCCCTCGCCGGCGGGCCGAGCCTCGTCATCGCCGACGAGCCCACGACGAACCTCGACGTCACGATCCAGGCGCAGTATCTCGACCTCCTCAAGGACATCCAGCGGGAGACCGGCGTGGCCCTCATCTTCGTGACGCACAACCTGGGCATCGTCGCGAAGATGTGTGACAAGGTGGCCGTGATGTATGCCGGTAAGCTCATCGAGCGGGCGCCCGTGCGGGAGCTGTTCGACGACCCCAAGCACCCGTACACGCGAGCCTTGCTCGGCGCGGTGCCGAAGCTCGGCAGCAAGGAGCCTCTGTATTCGATCGCGGGCCAGCCACCCAACCTGGCGAATTTACCAGCGGGATGCTCGTTTCATCCGCGCTGCCCCGAGGCCCTGCCACGCTGCGTGAGCGAGGAGCCGGGGGACTTCCATCTCGGCGACGGGAGCGTTGCCCGGTGCTGGCTCGTGGAAGGCAAGAACGAAGCAGGAGCGCACCGTGGCCGAGCCCGTTCTTGAAGTGCGGGGGCTGAAGAAACACTTCCCGGTGCGGCACGGCCTGCTCGGACGCGGCAAGACGTGGGTCAAAGCCGTGGACGGAGTGGACTTCGCCATCCATCCAGGCGAGACGCTCGGCCTCATCGGCGAGTCCGGGTGCGGGAAAACGACCACCTCGAAGTTGATCCTGCTGCAGGAGACACCCACCGCGGGGTCGATCGCCTTCGAGGGCCGGGACATCGCCGCCCTCGAGGGCACGGAGCTCATGGCGTACCGCCGGGCCGTGCAGGTGGTGTTCCAGGACCCGTTCAGCTCGCTCAGCCCGCGCATGCGCGTGGAGGACATCATCGCCGAGCCTCTGGAGATCCACACCGATCTCTCGCGCGCGGCGGTCGGCAAGCGCGTCGCAGAAGTGCTCGAGCTGGTCGGGCTGCAGCCAGACGTGGCCCCGCTGTTTCCGCACGAGTTCAGCGGCGGGCAGCGGCAACGGATCGCCATCGCCCGGGCACTGGCGACCAACACCCGTCTCATCGTGCTGGACGAGCCGGTCTCCGCGTTGGACGTGTCGGTCAGAGCCCAGATCATCAACCAGCTCGAGCACCTGCAGCGGACCCTCGGCGTGAGTTATCTCTTCATCGGCCACGACCTGGCCACCGTGGCGCACATCAGCCACCGGATCGCGGTGATGTACCTGGGCAAGATCGTCGAGTCGGCGGACAGCGACACCCTGTGCGCGCGCCCGATGCACCCGTACACCAAGGCTCTCTTCGCCGCCGCGCTTCCATCCCATCCCGACGACCCGCAGCAGGAAAGGGCCATCGCCGGGGAGGTCCCGAGCGCCCTCCGCCTGCCTTCCGGGTGTCGTTTCCATCCGCGGTGCCCGTCGGCGATGCCGGTGTGCTCCGAGGTCGAGCCGACCTTGCAGCCTCGCGACGGCGGCGGCGTGGTGGCCTGCCACCTGTACGACTGAATGCGAATCTGGGTCGACGCCGACGCCTGCCCGCAGGCCATAAAGGACATCCTGTTCCGGGCCGCCGAGCGTGCGCAGGTCGTCATGACACTGGTGGCCAACACGCTGCTCCGGACACCGTCGTCGCCCTTCATCCGGGCCATCCGGGTGCCGAAGGGTTTCGACGGGGCCGATCACCGCATCGTGAAAGAGATGGAGCCGGGCGACCTGGTGATCACTGCCGACATCCCGTTGGCCGCCGAGGTCATCGAACGCGGAGGGCACGCGCTCGCCCCCCGCGGCGAGCTCTACTCGGTGGACAATGTCCGGGAGCGGCTGGCCATTCGGAACCTGTTGCAGGGGCTACGCGCGAGCGGGGAGCTCATCGGCGGTCCGGCGCCGTTCACCCGGAGCGACCGTCACCTGTTCGCGAATCATCTCAACCGCTTCCTGACCAGGCAGCGGCCGGCCGGTTGAGCACGCCTTCAGTCGCCCAGATCGACGATGGCGATGACTGGACCGCCGCCGTGCGGTCCCTGGTGCATCGCATCGACCGAGACGAAGACGGCTGGATCTCCGATCGCCGCCGCCGCCACGCCGCCGACCGCCGCCTTGGAGTGGCGATGATGGTGGACGTCGGAGTCGTCGAGCATGATCTGGCGTCTGCCGCGTAGCTTGCCGCGATGGTCGGCCTCGGACTTGATGAAGCAGTTCACGAGGCGACCCTTGAGGTCCTCTGCGCGCGGCCGGTCCGGCAGCTCGAGCCCGGCGTTCCGGATCGCGGCGTAGATGCCGTCGATGTCGAGCGCATCCTTCATCACGCTGTGGCCGATGCGGTAGCGCCCGCCCGCGGACGCCTTGTTGCCCATGAGGACGATCTGGGCTCGCGTCAGCTCCACGCCGGAGGAGCAGGACGCGACCGACGAATACAGATCGAGATCCTTGCAGATCTGCTCGGCGCGCGGCATCGGGATCTCGCCCAGCGCGAGCGCGATGCCCAGGCCGGTGGTGCCGTTCGACACGCCCATCGAGTCGTGCACTTCGCAGGCGACGGTCTTGCCCCGCCGCTTCGCGTTCTCCACCCATTCGATGGTGAGCAAGGGCGTCTTGGTCTGGACGTAATGCACGTCCTTCGGGTCCTCGATGCCGGCATTCTTCATCGCCGCCCTCACGCCTTCGGCGACGATCTCGACCATGCGCAGGCGGCCGATGTCCTCCGGCTGAAGCTCTGCGCTCATGGCGGTACCAATCACCAGACGCGACTTGTCCGCGGACCCTTTCGTGTCGTTCCTCGCGAACACGGTCCCGTGAGGCGTGATGACGCCGTCGCAGCCCCCGGACCACACCATCGGGACCGTCGCGACCTCGGCTTCGCTGCGCGTGCCGTGCTTCAACAGCACGCGCCGGAAGGCGTGGTCGGCGAGGAGGCGGGTGAAGTCGTTGACCCCGCCGTTGCCCTCGGTCTTCCCGACGACCGCCACCACCTGGTCGGCGGTGAACTGGCCCGACAGGATGCGCTCCTCGAGACCGGAGGCATCCTGGACACTTTTGAGCTCGACCTTTGCCACTTCGACGGCCATCGCCGGCGTCTCCTCTCTGTCAGTCGAGCGGTCGAGGTTGCACGCGGATCCCGTCTTCTGCCGAGAAGTCGATTCGCAGGACTGTGCCCTCCGGGTGTCCGCCTCCCCACTCGATCAGGGGGGCTCCCGCATAGTAGGCGGCCACGCGGCCCTGGCTGACGTTGGTCAGGACATGCTGGTGGCCGAGGGCGATGTAGTCCCAGCCGGTGTCGCGAACCTCGTCGGCGAATATCGGCGACGACCGCTCCGGCCGCTGCCGCGCCTCGTAGAAAAAGCCGTGCGCCATGGCGAGGCACCAGCGTCGGTCGTCACGCCCCGGGATATCGGCGAGAGGCCGGAACCCGGGCTCGTGCTCTTCCATGGCGCGGCCCCACACGACCACATCGAGCTCCGGGAAGTCGATGGTCTCTCCGTTCATCCGGCGGATCACGTGGACGTGGCTCGCTCCGGCAGTGAAGTCGTGCCGATCGTAGATCGCGTTCGTGCGCAGCGAGTCGTGGTTCCCGGGCAGGATGACGACCGCCTGGCGCAGCCGCTCGAGCTCGGTCCGCACGAAGGCGACGGTCTCGTCGGGCACGCGGTTGTGATCGAAGAGGTCGCCGGCGATCAGCAACAGGTCGACCTTATCGGTCAACGCCCGATCGACGATGCGCTGGAAGACGCGCCGGCCGTGCTCGTGATGCGCGGCTCGCTGTCCGGGATTTCCGCCGCCGTCGCTGTCGAGATGGACGTCGGCGGTGTGAAGCACTCGCAGGGGTCGTCGTGACGGGGGCATGACCAGCAGCATGCCACATCCCCGGTGCGGCCACCGCGGATTGACAGGCCCCGGCGCACACGCATAATGCCGCCATGGCTCCTTCAGCCGCGACACCCGAGCAGTGGCTCCACACGTTCGAGGCGGTGGTGCGCGCCCGCGATTTTGCCGCCGGCCGCACGCTGTTTGCCGACGACGCGGTGGCCTTCGGCACCTGGGCCCGCGCGGTGGCGGGCCTCGACAACATCGTCCGCGAGCAGTGGGAGAACGTCTGGCCGCGCATCCGCGACTTCCGCTTCGAGACGGATGCTCGCGTCCGCATCGCCGGCGAGAGCGCGTGGATCGCCGGAGGCTGGCTGACCGAGGTCACCGGCCCCGACGGCCGCCCGTTCATTCGTCCCGGCCGGGGCACCTTCGTGCTGGAGCGGCGAGAGGGGAGGTGGCTCGCCGTGCACAGCCACTTCTCGCTGCTGCCGTCCCAGTCCGAGACGGCCCACGGGCGGCTGCCCGGCAACGCCGCGTCCCGGTGAGCGCCGTCCGGGTGCGTCCCGCGCACCCCGCCGAGGCCGCGATCCTTGCCGAGATGGCCAACGACCTCAACGACCACGTCGGGATTCACGGCCGGCCGTTCACGCCGGAGCGCATCCGGGCCGACGGCTTCGGCCCGCAGGCCGCCTTCAGTCCGCTAGTCGCGGAGCTCGACGGCGCCGTGGTGGGCTACGTCTTCTTCAGCCCGGGTTACAACACGGACATCGCGGCCCGGTCCGTGTGGCTCCACGACATCTTCGTGGCGCCCCCGGTGCGCGGGCGCGGCGTGAGCTACGCCCTCATGGCCGCCGTCGCGGCGGAGACGGTGCGCGTGAGTGGCGTATCGCTGGAGTGGGGGGTGCACACGGCCAACGCGGGCGCGCTCGAGTTCTACCGCCGGCTGGGCGCGGTCGCCGCGGAGACGCGCATCATGGGTGTCGCCGGCGAAAGTCTGCGCGCTCTGGCCGCGGCCGCACCCTAGCCGGAAACTTCAAGTGACGCCCGGTTACGCCGGGGCGCGTCCGGGCGCCGGTGGCGCCTCCCGGCGGTAGCCGATCGCGAGCGCCGCCACGCCGACGACGATCGGCAGGCGCCAGGTCACGATCGACGTGGCCATGCGCACGCCAGGATTCTACGACAGCGGTGCCCCGGGGCGCCGTCCCGTGTCTTTTTGCCTCGTTCCCGTCCAAGGATCGCCCATTTGTCCCCGAATACTCGCGAGGCGGAGCAGGTCTGCACCACTTCGGAGCCGAAACGACCGATATGAATCATGGCAAATTTGTTGCATTGAGCCGCCGAGTATGGGGTCGCCGCGCGAGGCTCTCCCGGCGTCCTTGTCCTCGCCATCGCGTCGTGCTGCACCGTGAGGGCTGCCCACACCCGCTGGTGTTCTCTCGCTCAGGACCCACAAGGCTTCGCGACACGGGGAAACTTTTTATCGTGCGCGTGATCGCTGGCCCAAAAGTCATACTTGAAACAGCAGGATTGGCACTCTTTCCCGCGGAGACGAGAGGGTATGAATACAAAAATCTGCTCAACGGTCGGCGCGATTGCACTGGCGATGTTGCTTCCGGCGTGCGCCGCCAAAATACACGGCACGGTAGAGCTCGTGGGCGCCGACAGACAGCCGATGGCGAAGGAGGGGCTTCCCGGCACCGTGGTGAACATGATCAACACCACGGTGCCCGTCGAGCAAGCCTCGCATGCCGTGATTACCGGTGCTGACGGAAAGTTCGAGTCGACGAAGGGTCGTCTCCGGCCAGGCACGTATCGGGTGGAGGCGAGCCGCATCGGGTATGAGACCGACACGCAGACCGTGGAGATAAAAGAGCACACCCGGAAAAAAATCGAATTCAAGCTTCGGCAGATCCAGGAAGGTACGCGCAAGACCATCCAGGGATCCAAATCCGACGAGGATAAGATCATCAATCCCGGGGAAGTGAACATTCAAGCCCCTACCCTGTAGGTCCATCGCGCGCTTCTCAATGAGAGGACATCCCATGATTAAGCCTAGGATCCGGTCGGGCGCCATTTCGTTGGTAGCCTTGCTGCTCGCCGCCTGTGGTGGTCCACGACTGGATCTCGAAGTGAAAGCGCGCCTCGACGGTCAGCCGACGCCCGAGGCGGAGGTCGTTGTGGACGGACGGGCACAGGGCGTCACCGACAGCCAGGGGGTCTTCGCCAAGACCCTTCATCGAAGGCCCGGAGCGGAGGTGGAGGTGATCGTCGTCAAGGACCTGCCCGGCTACCGCATCGAGCCGTGGAAGACCAGCTTTCTGGTGCGATTGCCCAAAGACGGGACTGTCGGGAAGTACTCCTTCGACGCTGATCTGCAGGCCACGCGCTTCATGACCCTGGCCGCCACCGACAAGGGGGCTCCCGTTGGAGACGCCACGGTCAAGGTTAACGACAAGGAAGTCGGCAAAACGGACGCCCGGGGCGAGTTCGTGTATGTATACAAGAACCTGCCGAAGACGGGCGTCACTGTCACCGTCCGCAAGACCGGATATTCGACCTGGCACAAGACGGGCGAGCTGGAGCCCGGGCGGCGGCTCGAAGTCGCGCTGTCCCGACGCACGCTCATCAACGTCACCGCCCTGACCGAGCAGTATGGCTACACGCGTGGGGTGGCCGGCGTGGTCGTGACCCTCGACGAACGACCGATCGGCAAGACCGACGACCGCGGAGTCTACACCTTCACCGATGACGGCGCGCCCGGCAAGAAGGTGCGACTGGCGCTTTCAGCGCCCGGCCACATCCCCGACGAGTGGAAGACCGTCGTCACCCTGGAGGGGCAGGTCAATATCCAGCGGTATTTCTCTCCGGCCACGCCGGGACAGATCCGCGTCGGCGTTCACCGGTTTGCTGGCAACACCCTGGGCGTGGATCTCCGGGACATCGCCGCCCAGACCGAAAGCGCGGTCTCGGCCCAGCTCTTCAAGTACACGGTCTTCCGCGAGGTGCCGAGCGCCGAACTCGAGGCTGAGGTCAAGCGCCTCAAGCTGGGTATCGACCGAATTGCCACCAAGGGCTGGCAGGACACCCCGCTCAGAAAAACGGTGGACATGATCGTCGTGGGCAGCGTCGCCAAGGACGACAAGGGCTTCGTCATGGAGGCGAAGTTCTACACCTCGAACGGACGGTTGATTCTGAGCCAGGTCACCCGGGCCCGGGATTCCGGCGCCATCACGAGCGCCGCCAGAGAGATCGCCGCGAACGTGATGGAGCGATTTCCCTTCGAAGGGGCGATCGTCGCGGTCGAGGGCGGCAGCTATCGCGTCAATATGGGCAAGCCGTATCGGGTCGGCCGGGGTACGGAGCTCACGCTGACGGCCGCGGCTCGCAGCGAAGCCGGCAAGGTGACGGAGTATCGCGAGACCGGCCGGCTCAAGGTCAAACGGGCAGAGGACGCAGGGTCACTGGCGGAAGTCGAGGACCTCAAGAAGGGCGAAAAGATCAAGGTCGGCGACCGGGTCGTGCGCCGCGTGTCTCGCGAGGGCGACGAGGAACGCGCCCGGAGCTATTTCCTTCTTTCCGCGAAAGGCGGGCTCGCGCCGGACGTGGCGCCGCTGCCCCGGGTGAATGTCTACCTCAACAATGATTGGGCCGGTTCGACCGGCGCCGACGGCAAGGCCGAAGTCCCGGTCCGCCTGGGCAGGAGCTATACGCTCCTGCTCTACCGACACGGGTACCAGCAGGTGAACGAGAAGATCAAGCTGGAGAAGAACGGGGACACCCGGGAGTTCGTGTTGGGCGTCAACAATGCCTCGTTCAAGGTGGACTCCGACCCTTCCAGCGCCGCTGTATTCGTCGACGGCGATCCACTCGGCAAGACTCCGATCCTGGAGGGCAAGGCGGTGGGCCTCGGGTTCCACACGGTGAAGCTCACGGTGGGCGAGGACTACCGCGACTGGGAAGAGGTCATCGAGTTCGATAAGAAGATCGAGGACCGCACCGGCGACCGTAAGATTGCGCTGCAGCGGGACTATCTCAAGCTCGGGGAGCGCGCGGCGCAGAAGGGCGATATCAACGGCGCCATTCAGGCCTATGGCAGCACCGACACGAAGCACCCGGATTACTCCGAAGCGCACCACCGGCTCGCGCGGATCTACCTGGACGAGAAGAACGACTACGATGCCGCGATCCGCGAGTTCGAGAGCGTCCTTTCGTTGCCCCAGAACCAGCAGCTCATCTCCAAGCAGTTCGCGGTGGCCTTCACCAATCTCGGGCATGCCTATTACGAGAAGGGAAACACCCTGGTCGAAAAGGACCGTGACACCGCCGCGCGATCGTTCGCCAAAGCGATACAGAATCTTCAGACCGCGAAGCAGAACACCCGCTTCTTCCCGACCGCCCACTACGACGAGGCCCTGCACAACACCTATTTCTATCTGGCGTTGTCGTACCACAAGCTCTACCTGGTCACCAGAAAAGACGCGATCGCGCACAACGCCAATCTCGCATGGCGCGAGTACATCGACTTCTTCCCGAAAGGACTCGAAGGGAATCCGGTCTTCATGCAGAGTCGGGAGGCCGCGCGGAAGTACTGGACTCAGATCAAAGACCAATCGTCGTAGAGGGGAATGGGCTTCCGCTTGAAGAGCAGCAGTGGTGTGTACGCGGCCTTACGCGTGCTGGTCGCCGTGACGGCCATTGCCGCGATCGGCGTCGCGGCCCGGTCCATCGCGGGGCTCCAGCCGCCCGAGGACCTCCTGGTGGAGCCGCAGGCGCCGGCGATCGAGCTTCTGTATGTCCGCCCGCTGATGCCGATTGAATCCGGGCGCAACGATTCGAATCCGGTCTGGTCTCCCTCGGGAGTGCTGATCGCCCTCGAACGTAGCCGAGGGGACAAGAAGGAGATCGTGGTCGCGCGTCCGGACGGCACGGTGGTTCACACCATCTACTACCAACTGTCCGAGAGCAGTACGAAGCCGAAGTTCTTTTTCCCGGGAGTCGTCGAGGATATCAGCTACAACGCCGGGATCACGTGGTCGCGCGCCGGTGACCGGTTGGTCTTCATGAGCAACGGCGGAACGGGCAACTACGATCTCTATCTGCGCGCGCTCGATGGCAAGACGACACGGCTGACCGATCACAAAGAGAAGGATGGCCATGCTCACTGGTCGCCCGGTGCCGATCAGTTGGTGTTCGTATCGGGCCGCAGCGGCGAAGGGGATATCTATCTCCTGGACGTGACGACCCGGGCCGTGACGCGACTGACCTGGGGGGCCAAACCGCACCTGTACCCGCAGTGGTCCCCGGACGGCCGGAAGATCGTGATGATCCACGGCAGCAACGAAAACCACGACATCTATCTGATCGAAGATGTGCGGAAGCCGGTAGAGACGCTCAAGGCCTTGACCACGTGGACGCACGACGATCTTCGGCCGGTCTGGTCGCCGGATGGCAAGAAAATCGCCTTCTACTCCAACTACAACCCGGCGGGCGACCCCAAAGTCTGGGCCATCCTGGTGATCGCCGCCGACGGCTCCGACCCGACGCAGGGCGACGGGCTTGCCGCCAAGGTCGTGGCGACGGATGTGGTCCCGGACGTTGAACGGGGTCCTGCGTGGATGCCGGACAGCAACAGCATCGTGTACGTCAGGAACGATCTTCAGGAATACAACCCCATCTACGTCGCGGATTTGGCGCGGAAGAGCAACCTGGCGCTCAAGACCGACACGAAGATGAATCACGACATCGCCAGTTCCGCCGATGGGGTGATCGCGTTCCGGGCTCAGGTCGACCAGTGGGACCAGATCTTTCTCACGAAGATGAGGGATTAGCACGTGACGCGGATGGGCGTGACACTTGTGTCGGCAGTGATCGGCCTGATGGCCGGGGCAGCGTCGGCGTCGGATGACGCGATGGTGCGCGCGATGCGGCTGTATGAGCAGCATCACTATGAGGACGCTGCCCGCACGCTGCAGGCGGATCTGCCGGCGCTGAATCCGAGCAGTCGCGCGGCGGCCTATCTGACGCTGGGCATGATCTACCTCGGCAATGCCGAGCTCCATCGCGGATTACACGAAGCGGGAATCACGGTCCAGCTCGACTATCTGAAAAAGCTCGTGGCCATTCGCGGTGCGGGGGGAAGCCGTTTCGTGAATCTGTACCTCGGCAGGACGCTGCTCGAGAACGGGAACGCCGGAGAAGCGACGAAGTATCTCGAGCGGTTCAGCGCGCAGCGAGGGCTGGAGCCTCGCTACAAGGCCATCGCCGGGGCCAGTCTCGGTCTGAGTCACTTCCTGGGCAAGAACGCGCAAGCGGCGCGCGCGCAGTGGGCGACCGTCGATACCGCCGATCCGGAAGTCCAGATGGCGCTCGCGGCCGTCTACAGCCAAGCCGGGCTCAAAGACAGAGATCCGGTGGGAATGGGCGACGCGGCGCTGAAGAAGGCTGGCTCCAGTCCGTCGTCGCGCATGCTGGAGAACCTTCTGACGGTCTACGCCCGCGCGGGGCTGACCGACAAGAGCCTGGAGCTGGTCAAGCTGGCCGACCTGAAGGCGGCCTCCTACACCGAGGTGCTCGGGGAGACCAAGACGATCAGCTTCTATGACGTCGCCGCCCTCGGTGATCTGGCGGCGATGTATCGGCAGGCGAGCGTGCGTTATCTGGAGAAGGCGGCGGCCGATGCTCAGATCAAGCCTACCGCGGACTACTACCTCGGCGCCGCCTACGCCGAGGCCGGTGATGTGGAGCTGTCGCTCCGGGCGACCGGCGCCTTTCTGTCCGTCGCGAACGTGCCGCTGCCACAGCGGAATCGGGCACGGGTACGGTATGCGACGGCCCAGTATCTGCAGGGCCGACGTGGTGAGGCCATGGCGGTCTGGGAAGCATTGGCCCAGGGGCAGCCCGCCGAGCCCGAGCTGCTGGCGGAGATCCTCCTCGGATGTGCGCGGGCCAAGGCCGGCTGCCCCAGCATCGAGCCGTGGGCCACGCGCGCGGCCGAGGCCGGTGAGGGAAGGAAGACACGCTCGCTGAACATCGCCCTGGGCCGTCTCTATCTTCTGCGGGGAGACTACGGACGCGCGGTCGCGTACCTGGAGGCGGGACGGGACAAGAGCAACAAGAACCGGATCGAATCGAATGATCCGGTGATGCTCGTCAACCTGGCCGCGGCGTACTACCGTGGCCGACAATTCTCCGAAAGCCTGGAGATCTATTTCGAGATGAGCAAGCACTTCCCGGTGGTCCGCCGGATCCAGGAGGCCATGCAGGGGATGTACGCCATGGAGCACAAGAGCGCTGGGGACGTGAAGATCTTTTAATCACGAGTCATCAGAGGCAGAGAAGACCATGAACAAGCGAATTGTTGTCGTGCTGTCGATCCTCGCTGTTGTCGTCGGGACGCCGCCGGTGTCCCCGGCGGGACCCAAGAACGACGGCCGCCCGGACGGAGGCACGCTCGGCTACGGCGAATACGGCCGCCCCTCGACTCTGGATCCGATCACCAGCAACGAGATGGTCTCTCTGCGCATCACGGAGCTGGTGTTCAACGGCCTGGTCGGGATCGACGAAAAGCAGGAAATCGTTCCCGAGCTGGCGGAGCGCTGGGAGGCATCGAAGGACAGTCGTACCTACACGTTCTTCCTGCGCAAGGACGTGATGTGGCACCCGAGAGAGGGAGAGGAAGCGAAGCCGTTCACGGCCGACGACGTCGTGTTCACCTACAAGATCATGATGCATCCCAAGACGACCACTCCCCTCAAGGTGCGCTATGAGTTCATCGAGAGCGTGGAGAAGCTCGGCGACTACGGCGTGCAGTTCACGCTCAAGCGGCCGATCCTGAACGCGCTCGCCAAGTTCAGCTTCAAGGTGATCCCCAAGCACGGCCCGTCCCACCCCCTGTACCTCACGCGCGAGGATCCGTTCGTCCGGCACCCGATCGGCACCGGGCCGTTCGTCGTCAAGACGATTACCACCGACCGGGAAATCGTTCTGGTGGCCAACGAGAATTACTTCAAGGGCCGCCCGCACATCAACCGATTCATCTCCAAGCCGTTCGCCGACCAGAACATCATGACTCAGGCGCTGATGTTCAACGCGATCGACATGGTCGTGCTGGTCAACCCGCGGGATATCCCGGAGCTCCAGGGCGACAAGCGTTTCGTCCTGCAGCCGTACAACGCCCTGTCGTACGCGTTTTTCGGCTACAACGTGCGCAGTCCGCTCCTGGCGGACAAACGCGTGCGCCAGGCGTTCGCGTATGCGGTGAATCGGCAGGAGGTGCTGGATTCATTTTTCAATGGCCAGGGGACGCTCGTCTCCGGTCCGTTCGCACCCGGGAGCTGGGCGTACAACCTGGACGTCCGGCCGCTGCCGTTCGATCCGCAGAAGGCGGTCGCGCTGCTGAGGCAGGCCGGCTTCGCCCCGGGGCCGGATGGCACGCTGCAAAAGGACGGCAAGAAGCTCACCCTGTCGCTCAAGGTGCCGATCGAAAAGGAGAGCGAAGCGGTGAAGCGGGTCGTGCTCGCGTTTCAGAACTACCTCAAGAACATCGGGGTGGCGATCAAGGTGGAGTTCAAGGAGTGGCAGGCGTGGAAGGAGAGCGTCTTCCAGGAGCACGACTTCGACATCGTCTTCGCCTCGTGGGTGTTCGATGACTCGGCCGATATTTCTTCCCTGTTTCATTCGGCCGAAATCGGCGCGTGGAAGAACAACTTCGGCGGGTACTCCAATCCGGAGGTGGACGGCCTGATCGTGGAGAGCAAGCTGACGCTCGATCACGAGAAGCGCCGGACGATCAACCGCAAGCTGCATACGATCCTCGCCGAGGAGGCGCCCTACACCTTCCTGTGGACCCTGACGAATTACAGCGGCTATCACAAGAAGCTGCGCCGCGTGGCCATTCATCCCTACAAGTTCTTCTCGTTCGCGGATGAGTGGTTCATCCCGGCCGCCGATCAGAAGTAAGCACGCCGCACGCGGAGTGGCGGGCGCGGTCCGGGACCTCCGGGACCGCGTCGCCGGTCATCGCGCCCGGAGCCGTGAAGCTCTCCGCGCTTAGACCCGTCACCCTGGTCCTGTCCAGGGAGCTGGCGCTCACCGCCCTGTTGCTCTTGGGAGTGAGCTTCGTGGTGTTCGTGATCCTCTTCCTCGCGCCCGGCGATCCGTTCAGCGTGCTGCTCGAGGGGCAAATGCCGAGCCACGAGGCCCGGGCCGGCGTCCGCGAGGCGCTGGGCGTCCCCAGGACGTGGTACGTCCAGTACGTGTCCTGGCTCGGCAACCTGCTGCGGGGAAACTTCGGGACGTCTATTCGCACGGGCCTGCCGGTGTTCGGCGAGATCGTGCGGGTGGGACTGAGCACACTCTACCTTACCCTCGGCTCGATGCTGGTCACGCTGCTCATTGCGGTGCCCATCGCGCTACATTCCTCGGTGCGCGGCGCGACGCCGCTCAATCGGCCGTTCACCCTGCTGGCCTATCTGGTGTCGTCGTTGCCCGTGTTCTGGCTCGGCTACGTCGCCATCTATCTCTTCAGCCACAAGCTCGGCGTGTTCCCGCTGGTCTCTGCGGCCTCGGCCTCGGCGGACCGGGCCTGGCTGTATTCGCTGCTGCCCATCTGCGTGCTCGGCATCGGTAACGGCACGGTGAGCGAGGTCGTTCGCTACCTGCGCGAAGAGCTGAGCCGCGTCATGGCCGAGGATTACATCCGGACCGCCCGCGCCAAGGGAGCCTCCGTCTGGCGGCACGCGTTCAAGGAAGGACTCTTGATCCCGATGACCGAGATCATCGCGTCCAAGATCCCGTTCATCCTGGGTGGCGCGGTCATCGTCGAACAGGTCTTCAACTGGCCGGGCATGGGGCGGATGGCCTGGCAAGCCGCGCAGGATCGGGACTTCCCCGCGATCATGGGGATCGTCATGATCGCGGCGACGTTGGTACGTCTGGGGAGTCTGCTCCAGCGCGTGGTGTACGTCGCGGTCAATCCCCGTGCGTCGAAGCAGCGGCGCGGCGCGGGCTGGGCCGAATGACACGATACTCCCAGATCGCGGGCGAAGGCCGCGACGCCTCGGACCTACCCGTGTGGAGGAGCGCCGACACTCTGGATCTGGCCTACATCGGCTACGGTCTGCTCATCGTCGCCCTGGTGCTGGTGTCGTATGTCCTGGGCGTCTTCAACTGGTTGCCGCACGACCCCGAGCAAATCCGATTCGATCTCTTGAATGCCCCGCCGGGAAGCGCCGGCCATCTGCTGGGGACCGATTTCCTCGGCCGGGATATTCTGTCCCGGCTGATCGTGGCGATTCAGGCGTACTTCCTTCCCGGCCTCGTGGCGATCGTCATCTCGCTCATGGTGGGCACGACCCTTGGCGCGCTGGCCGGTTACCGCGGGGGCGAGGTCGAGGTCCTCGTCACCTATGTCAACAATCTGGTGGATTCGTTCCCGCGCCTGGTCCTGATCCTTCTGGTGATCGCGGCGTTCAAGGCGGACATCTACTACATCATGATCATCGTGGGTGTGACCGGGGTTCCCGTGGTCGCGTCGCTGGTGGCGGGCAAGATCGCGTTTCTGCGCCAGAAACATTTCATCGAGGCAGCCCTGGTCCTGGGTCTGCCGTCGCACGTGATTGTCCTCAAGCACATCCTCTGGTATCACTGCGGGCCGCTCCTCGTCATCAGGGCCACCATCGGCATGGGCGAAGCGATTCTGATCGAGACCAGCCTCAGCTATCTCGGCTTCGGCGTGCAGGAGCCGATGCCGTCGTGGGGCAACATGGTCCAGGCGGGCGCCAACTACTTTTTCCAGGGCAAGTTCTGGCCGTCGACCGCGCCGGCGCTGGCCATCCTGTTGACCATCCTCGGCTTCCACCTGTTGGGCGACGGGCTGAACAGCATCCTCGAAGACAGGGGCGGGAAGTGACGGGTGCGCCGCTTCTCGAGATCGAGAACCTGCGCACCTACTTCTACGCCCGGAGCAAGCAGGCGTTCATTCGCGCGGTGGATGGCGTGACGCTGTCGATCGCCCGGGGCGAGACCCTCGGCGTCGTGGGCGAGAGCGGCAGCGGCAAGAGCGTCACCGCGCTCTCGATCACGGGCCTGGTCAGCGCCGGCCCGGGCGTGATCAGCGGCACGATCGCGTTCCGAGCGGACGGGGTCGAGCACAACTTGCTCCAGGATCTCGAACAGTACGTCCGCCTGAAGGAGCGCGACGGCAGGATCGTGGAGGTGTCCAAGGACGAGCCCGGCTGGCGGAAAGCCGTCGAGCGCCTCATGGCGCCGGTGCGGGGGAAGGAAATCGCCATGATCTTCCAGAGCCCGAAGTCGGCGCTCAATCCCTTCGCTCGCGTCGGTGACCAGATCACCGAGGCCATTCGCCTGCACACGCGGGCGAAAAACCCGGGGGAAGCGAAGGAGCGGGCGCTCCACTGGCTCGAGCGGGTCAAGATCGATTCTCCGCGTCTGCGGTTCGATAATCATCCGTACGGCCTGTCGGGCGGCATGTGTCAGCGGGCGGTGATCGCGATGGCGCTCGCGTCCGAGCCGTCCCTCCTCATCGCGGACGAGCCCACCACCGGGCTGGACGCCACGATCCAGTCCGAAATCGTGGGGCTGCTGGCCGAGCTCAAAGCGGAGTTCGGTATCGCCACGCTGCTGATCAGTCACGACATCAGGGCGATCTCGCGCCTTGCCGACAACGTCGCGGTGATGTACGGCGGGACGGTCGTGGAGCACGGCCCGGCGCCCGATGTCCTCGCGCCGGGGTTCGCTCCCAAACATCCATATACGACCGCGTTGCTCGCGTCCATACCGAGTGTGCAGAACGTGCGGGACAAGGGCTACCTCACCGTCGTCGAGGGCGAGGTGCCGGATGCCGTCGATCTCCCGCGCGGGTGCCGATTCTATGCCCGCTGCAATCGCGTGACGGACGACATCCGGGACAAATGCGCGCATCACGAGCCAGAGTTGAAGGAGGTCACGCCGGGACATCACGTGCGCTGCTGGCTGAGCGCCGAGTAAGCCTGGGCCAGGAATCTTATGTCGAGAACGATCCTGGAAGTCATGAACCTGAAAAAACACTACCGCCAGCGCGCGGGCATCCTCTCCGCGGTCCGCTGGCGGGAGCGGGTCATTCCGGCGGTGGACGGGGTGAGTTTCTATCTCAAGGAGCACGAGACCCTCGGTCTCGTCGGGGAATCCGGCTGCGGAAAGACGACTATCGGGAGGACCATTCTGCGGCTCACACCGGCGACGTCGGGCCGCATCGTCTTCGACGGCCACGACATTACGGCGATGTCCGCGCGCGAGCTACGGCCGTTGCGGCGCCAGATGCAGATGATCTTTCAGGACCTGGACGCGGCGCTCAACCCCAAGATGCGCGTACGGGACCTCCTCCGGGAGGCGATCACGGTGCATCATCGGCTGAGCGATGACGAGGTGGGGCGAAAGACCGGCGAGCTGCTCGAGCAGGTCAACTTGAAGAAAAGTAAGCTCTCCAGCTTTCCCCGGGAGCTCTCCGGTGGGGAAAAGCGTCGCGTGGGCATCGCGCGCACCCTGGCGGTCGGGGCCCACTTCATCGTGGCCGACGAGCCGACGAGCGCGTTGGATGTCTCGATCCAGGCTCAGGTGGTGAACCTGCTTCGCGATCTCCAGAGACAGCTGGGCCTTTCCTATCTGTTCATCTCGCACGATCTGGAGGTCGTGCAACTCGTCAGCCACAAGGTGGCGGTGATGTACCTGGGCAAGATCGTGGAGATGGGGCTCGCGGACCGCATCGCCGGCGCGGCGCGCCATCCCTACACCCAGATCTTGTGGTCAGCGCTGGTGGACAGGAAGAGCGCGGAGGCCTCGCGCGCGCTGCCGACCACCCGGAGGGGCGCCTGGGGGGTGTTCGATTTCGAGCGGCCCGTCCGCGGCTGCCGGTTCGCTCCGCGCTGCCCAGTGTACGAGGCGAACGGCCGGCCCGCCGTGTGCACCGACGCGGCGACCGAGCCAGAATTGCGCGACCTCGGGGGCGGCCACTACGTCGCCTGTCATTTTCCACTCTGGTGAACCCGGCCGGGATCCTTCATCGACCCTCGAGCGCGACCTGTTCGGCGTACGCGGCCCGGTAGCCATCGTAGGAGCGCGCATAGGCCGCGCGGGCCGTCTCGTCGAGGTCGACTGCCGGAGCGGGTTCGAGCTCGAAGTGGCCGAACGTATCGACACCGCGGACCAGCATGGCCGGCGTTTTGTGCTTCACGCCCAGGTGTTGCACGTGCGTCGGGATGTAGCTGATCGCCAGGCCGATTCGACGTCCGGACGACCGATTCGGCTGCGAGCGGTGGAGGCACAGCGTGTGGTGCAGGGAGAACTCGCCTGCGCGCAGTGGCGCGTGAACCGCCGGCGTGTCGTCCACGTCCCCGACGACAGCCTGACCCGCACGATTCACGCTGCCGGCGACGACGCCGGCGCGATGGAGCAACTGCCCGCGACCGTGACTGCCCGGCAAAAACTCCATGCAGCCGTTCTCTGCCGTCGCATCGGTGAGCGCGAGCCACGCGGTGACGTGCACGTACGGACGCAGGCCGAAATACGTGGCGTCCTGATGCCAGGCGGCGATCGCCGTACTTTCGGGCTCCTTGATGAACCACGTCGAGGTGTACACGAGGATATCGGGACCGATGAGATCCTCGACGGCGTCCAGGATCGCGGGCTGTCGAGCGAGCGCATGCACCCAGGTCAAGAGAACGTGCGTGCGGGACCGGTAGCGTGGATCCGTCCCATCGGATGTGAGCGGTCCGCCGACGGCCTCTTCGAACGCCTCGAGTTTCCCGCAATAGGATCCCGCCTGCTCACGCGTGAGCGCTGTGATAGGCGACAAGAATCCGTCTCGCGCGTAACGTTCCGTCTGGGCTGCCGAAAGCTTCGCCGGCATGGTCATCCACCTGCCTCACTGTCGGGAAGGATACCCTATTCTGCTTCATGCCAGGACCGCTCCTCACGCGAGCATGGCCAGGGCCTGCTCCAGGGTGCGGACGCGCGCGTACATCTTCAGCGACGTATTGAGACTATAAGCGTGGGCCGCGGCGTCGCCGCCCCAGCAACACTCGCGGACGACCACGGTGTCGAGGTCCATGCTGAAGGCCTCGCGCACACTGGTCTCGACGCCGCGATTGGTCGCGCCGCCGCCGATCACCAGCGCGGAGCGGCGGAGCACTCGCAGCAGCTCGGCCACCCCGGTGCCGTAGAATGCGCTGGGGCGGCGCTTGAGGTACACGTAGTCCTGGGGCTGCGGGGCAATCTCCTCCGGGAAGCCGGCCTCCGGCGTGCCCTCGACGCAGTTGGTGAGCGATGGCACTCCCGTTTCGACGCTGAGATCAGTAGGCAGCAGCACGACGTCGGCGCCGTCCGCCCGGCTGACCGGCGTCGTGTAGATGATGGGCATGGCGCGCGCGCGACACGCGCCGATCAGGGCGACCCAGGCGTCGAGGACGGGCCGCATCCTCGCGCGCCGCGCGGCATCGTCGGGGCTCAAAGCACGGCGGCAGGCGTCGTAGACGATCAGGGCGGCGCGCGAAGCGTCGATACGGTCGGGCGTGGCTGTGGTATTCATGGCCCAGATTCTAATCCGGTGTGATGCGAGGTGATCCGATGACAGAGACGAAGTCCGGCTGCGCGCACCTCATCGCCGGTGGTTTTCCGCCTGGATCAGCCGCCGGGCACGACCACGACTACGCCCGCCTGCGGCTGCTCGGGCTCCTGGCGGAGCAGGACGTTCCCGCCTCGGTCGCCAACGACTTCGCGGACGTCGAGAAGTGGCTGCCGGTGAGCCGGCTACTGATCACCTACGTGGCCGGCCCGTACCCCGACGCCGCGCAGTGCCGCGCCATCCAGCGCTGGCTGGAGGCGGGCGGCCATTGGCTCGGCCTGCACGGCACCAGCGGGGGCCGCGCCGAGCGGGTAGAAGGCTCGCGGCAGCGCCGCACCGTGAAGACCGAGCACCACGCGCTGCTCGGGAGCTACTTCCTGACTCACCCCCCGATCTGCAAGATCCGCGTCGATGTGGCGGCCGGCGATACGAGCCTGACGCGAGGGCTCGCCGCGTCCTTCGTCGTCGAGGACGAGCCGTACTTCATCGAGCTCCAGGACCCGGGTGCGACGCGAAGCTTGCTCACCGCGGACTACGGCCCTGACGCCACGTCGCCCACCATCGGCACCCTCTACCCCTAGGACACGTCGTTGCAGCCTGATGGCAAAACCCGCGTGCTCGGCTACACCCGTGAGGTGGGCAAGGGCGGCGTCACGTACTTCGCTCTCGGCCACTGCCACAACCCCGCCATCCGGGCGTCCCGCCCCGTCGACCCGACGGACACGACGCCCCTCACCTTTCGTGGCTCGTGGGAGACCGACGCGTTCATCACGTTGTTGCGCAACGCCATCGCCTGGGGCGTGGGAGACTAACGCGGACCGAGGACGACGTTCGCCATCAGCGCTGGGGCGTCAGCGTCAGCGCGCCCACGCGTCCGCGATCATCCGCCGCTACCGCTCCATCGATGCCACGGACCTCCACCGTGAGCAGCCCGTCGGCGCCGATCCGGAGCACGCCGAAGTTCTGGAAGCTCGGCCGCGCCGGATCGGGCCGCCGGCCCTTCGCGAATAGCTCGATCGGCCCGAAGGTCGTGGAGAGCGGCGCGGGCGGGCCCGAGATCGCGCTCGTCGGTCCTGCGACGAACTCGTGGAACACGAGACCGGCGAGGTCGGCGGCGGGCTCGTAGCGGAGCAGGCGCGCATGGTGCACGTCGGTCGCGACCCAGACCAGGTTCGTGATCTTCTCGTCCTTGAGCGCTTTCAAGATCGCGCGCAGCTCGGACTCGACGCCGAACGGGTTTCCCTGGTTACCGTCGGTGTCCGTGTTGAGCCGCCGCCCCGCGGCCCAGGCGTCGCGCACGCTGTAGAGCGGCGTCATCGCGCCCTCGGGGGCGAAGAGCGGGTAGCCTCCAGTGGGAATGGACAGCGGGTCGTCCGTGGAGATGATCTTCCAGACGACGCCCCTCGCCTGGGCATCGCGAAGACCCCGGAGCAGCCACTCGCGCTGCGCGGCGCCGAGCATCGTCTTGGCCTTGCCGGGGAACTGCCGCCGCTCGCCATTGCGGAAGCGCACGTCCACCATCTTGCCGGCCCCGTCGGGAACGAAGTTCTCGTCCCGGTACGAGCGGAGATCGAGCACGAACAGCTCCGCGAGGCGTCCGAGGCGAAGCGCGCGGTAGATGCGCTGCTCGTCGTCGGGCCGGATCGGCGTGAACTCGAAGAACGCCTTCCGGCCAGGACCACTGAGCGCCGTCATCGGGCGCGCGTCCCCGGTCCCGCGGAGCAGCCCGATCTTGTCTTCCTGGGGTGACCAGTCGTTGATGACCTCATGGTCGTCCCACTGGTAGACGTGCGGCGTCTGGGCGCGGAAGGCCCTGTAAGCGTCGTCCTCGAGGTTGTACTTCCACTTGCCGCGGTACGCCGCCAGCACTTCCGCCGCCGCCAGGCGCGGGTCGCTCGCGTTGACGAGTTGGTGGAGCGCGGCGTCGGGATCGGTGCTCACCACGTTGCGCGGGTGGTCGGGGAGCGCGGTGACCGGCGGGCACGTGCTGTCGGCGTAGATCGAGTCACCATTGGCGACCGCGAGGTCGGGCGCTAGGCGCGCCATCTCGCGGAAGAGCGCATAGCCGCGCTCGGGGTCGCGACAGTACTCCTGGCCACCGAGGTCGCCCCACCACACGAGTGTCACGGCGCGCGCGACGCCGTCGGCCGGCGCCGTCCGGAACTGCCCGGGCTCTGACACGACCTGCTCGCTCTCGGAAACGAAGCGCACCCAGTAGAGGTAGCGGGTGTCCGGCGTGAGCCCGGTGAGGACCACCTTGCCGGTGAAGTCGTCCACGGCAGTCACGGACGGGCCGTCGCGGCGTGCAGGTGGCCGAGTCGGCGCGCCCACCGACGTGTACTCGACGACCATCCGCGCCGCGCGGTTCGCGCGGGCCCAGACGACGGCGTCGGTCGCGGTGATGTCGCCGCTGGCGACGCCGTGGGTGAGCCGGAGCAGCTCCGAGGCGTGGAGCGGCGACGGGCCATTGCCGCCGACAAGCAGCGCGACAAGCGTTGCGACGTTGGTGAATCGGAGCAATCTCGGGACTGAGCTCACATTCGCCTCCTGAAACGAGGAGCAGGCCGGCGCGCCCCGATGGCCTGAGTTCAGAGCCGTCGGGACGCGACAGCGAGCTCCACCGGCTTATTTCATCCGCTCCTGGATCTTGGCGATGGCTGCGCGGGCGCACTCGTCGTCGAACTGGCCGCCCGGCGCTCCGCTCACGCCGAGCGCGCCGATCGCCTTTCCACCGACCATGATGGTCACGCCGCCGACCGCGTACGTCACATTGGGCAGCGGCGTCTGCGGCACCGTCGTGGGGGGATTCTTGGCCATCCGCTCGGCGACGGCTTTTGTGCTGTCTTCCTTGCGCCCGAGCGTCAGCGAGGCCGCCGAGTACGCCTTGTAGAAGGCGTTGTCGAGCGTGTGGATCGGCGCTCCGTTGCCCCGTAGCAGGGCCTGGCGAACACCGTCGAGATCGGCGACGACCGCCGTCACCGCGTAGCCCTTCTGGGCGCAGATCGCGACCGTCTCGCCCACCAACTCATTGGCAAGCGGCGCGGACAATTTCTGCATGGTGATCAACCCCTGGGCCCAGGCGCCCGTCGCGGTGCCGACGAGGGCGACTGCAACCACCGCACCTGCCGCCAAAGTCCGTGTCATCTTTCCCCTCCTTGAAGTGGTTTCCCGCCGGGCGCCATCGTACTCCGGGACGAGGGCAGAGGCGGCTTCGGCTCCTTTCGGTGGCGCGCGAGCCCGTCAGGGTCCCCGGAGCCCGAACATCGTAGCACTCTGGCGCAGCCGTTTTTCGCGGCGCTTGAAGACGGCGAGAATCTCGGCTAAAGAGCACACAGGGGAGGGCAGACCATGCCGATTGTCGACGCGCAGATCCACATCTGGAAAAATAGCAAACCGACGAATCCGAACCACCGCCAGATCGCCGACTTCACAGCGGACGACGTGCTGAAGGAGATGGACGAAGGCGGCGTCGACGCGGCCGTGATCCATCCGCCCGGGTGGGATCCCAACTCCAACGCGCTGGCGGTCGAGGCCGCACGGCAGCATCCCAACCGTCTCGCGATCCTCGGCAACTTCCCGCTCGACAGACCGGAAAGCCGCTCGTTGATCGACGGCTTGAAGAGTCGGCCGGGGATGCGCGGACTCCGCTTCGCGTTACTGCAGCCGCATCAGAAGGCGTGGCTGACCGATGGAACCATCGACTGGCTGTGGCCTGCCGCCGAGCGCGCGGGATTGCCGGTCGCGCTTCTCGGACCAAACCTCCTACGGGTCATCGGCCAGATCGCGGAACGTCATCCAGGGCTCAAGCTGATCATTGATCATTTCGGGCGTCCCGACGCCGCGTGGTCGAACCTGCCGGACCTCGTCGCGGCCGCGACGCATCGTAACGTGGCGCTGAAGGCGACCGGCGCGCCGAGCTACTCGAGCGAGCCGTATCCGTATCGCGACATCCACGGACACATCAGGAAGCTCTACGACGCCTTTGGCCCGGAGCGAATGTTCTGGGGGACCGACATCACGCGGATGCCGTGCTCGTGGAAGCAGTGCGTCACGATGTTCACCGAGGAGTTGTCGTGGCTCTCGGCGAAGGACAAAGAG
>JAHFDK010000283.1 GCA_023249095.1 Candidatus Rokuibacteriota bacterium
GTCATGGAGCCCGACAAGGTCGATCTCGTCGCCGAGCACGCCGACATCCTCCAGATCGGTGCCCGCAACGTGCAGAATTTCTCGCTGCTCAAGCGTGTCGGCGACGCCGGCAAACCCGTCCTCCTCAAGCGCGGCATGGCGACGACGATCCAGGAGTGGCTCCTGTCCGCGGAGTACGTGCTGGCGCGCGGCAACCCGAACGTCATTCTCTGCGAGCGCGGCATCCGGACGTTCGAGGCCTCCACGCGCTACACCCTCGACCTGAACGCGGTGCCCGTCGTCAAGAAGCTCTCGCACTTGCCCGTCGTCGTCGACCCGAGCCACGGGACGGGCCACTGGGAGTTCGTCGAGTCGATGGCGATGGCCGCCGTGGCGGCCGGCGCCGACGGGCTCATCATCGAGGTTCACCCGCGACCCGAGGAGGCCCTTTCCGACGGCCCCCAGTCGCTCAAGCCCGAGCGCTTCGCCGCGCTGATGGAGCGGGTGCGCCGCATCGCGCGGGCCATGGACCGGGACCTCTAGCGGTTCCGGGGCTATAATCCGTGGTAATGCGCGTGAACGCGTGGAAATGGGTGATGCGGCGCCCCCTCGCCGGGGTGGCCGTGTCGGTTGCCCTGCATCTCCTACTCGTCGGTGCCCTGCTCTGGCTGGGGGGGCCGTCGACCACCCTCATGGTCAAGCGGGGCGAACCGCTCTTTGTCGAGTTGCCGCAGTCGGACGAGCCGGCGCAGCGCGGGGGCCCCGCTGCCCCGCCGCCTCCGGTTCCGGCCCGGAAGGTCCAGCCGACGCCGCCCGCACCACGCGTCGCGACGGCTCCGCCGCAGCCTACATCGGCGCCGAGCCGGCCGGAGCCGCCCGCGCCCGAGCGGCCGAGCGTCGCAAGCGTGCCGCGCGCCCCGGCTGTTCCCGAGGCGCCGGCACCGGACGCCCAGGCGCCCCGAGTGGCCGCGGCACCGGCGCCGCCCGTCCAATCGCCCGTGAGCGAGCCGGTGCGCGCCCCCGAGGCTCCTCCGCGCGAAGCGACCCCGGCAAGCCCGGCGCCGCGAGTCGCGGCCGTGCCGGAGCCGCGCGAGCCGTTGATCGACAGTCGGTCGGCGCTGCGCAGAGGCGGCCCGGGTCCGGGCGGCGCCGGTGGCAAGGGAGAAGGATGGGCGGGCATCGAGGGCGAGCCGATCCCGCTGGATTCGACCGACCCGAAGTACAACGACTACCTCGACCGTGTCCGGCGAATGATCAAGGAGAAGTGGGGCTATCCTTGCGTCAAGGACGCTATGACCGGGCACTGCGACTACAAGTCGGCCAGGCTGGTCATCGTCTTCGGCATCCTCAAGGACGGCCGCGTGCCGATGCTCGAAATAGCCCAGCAGTCGGGCTACGGGGTCTACGACGATTACGCCGCGAACGCCATCCGGCTGGCCTCGCCGTTCCCGCCCGTGCCGGCGTCGATGCTGGCGGCGGCGAAGTCGGGTAGCGCCGGAGTGAAGATCGTCGCCGCCTTCCAGTACGTGCTCGTCGAAAGCTCGCTCACCAACATCCTTCGTTGAAACGCTTGTAATTCCGGGCCCTTGTCTTGACAGGCTCGCCACACCGCATGTAGCATGAGCGTCACTCTGGATAGGCTCGTAGCTCAGTGGGAGAGCGCCTCTCTGACGCAGAGGAGGTCGGCGGTTCGAAACCGCCCGAGCCTACCACTCATACTGACTGACTGACGAGCGCGCCACTGTCTGAAGAAGAGCGACATCTCAAGCTGACCGGCGACTTCGACTGCGATCCCTCGCCGCTCGCGACGCTGCGTCATTCCACTTCGCACGTCATGGCCCAGGCGGTGAAGCGGCTCTTCCCGGCGGTGCGCGTGGCGATCGGCCCCGCGATCGAGGACGGCTTCTACTACGACTTCGCGAAAGCCGAGCCGTTCACGCCCGAGGACCTCGTGAAGATCGAGGAGGTCATGCGGGAGATCGCGAAGGCGGATCATCCCTTCGAGCGGCAGGACATGCCGCGCGCCGAGGCGATTCGCTTCTTCCGCGAGCGCGGAGAGCCGTTCAAGGTCGAGATCCTCGAGGGCATCGACGCCCCGCGCGTGTCGCTCTACCGGCAGGGCGACTTCATCGACCTCTGCCGCGGGCCGCACGTGGCCTCGACGGGCCACGTGAAGCACTTCAAGCTCCTCTCGTCCTCCGGCGCCTACTGGCGGGGCGACGAGCGCAACGCGATGCTCCAGCGCATCTACGGCACCGCCTGGCTCACGCAGGAGGAGCTCGACAAGCATCTGTGGCGGCTCGAGGAAGCGAAGAAGCGCGACCACCGGAAGCTCGGGCGCGAGCTTGACCTCTACGCCTTCCACGACGTCTCGCCGGGAGCGCCCTTCTGGCTCCCGAACGGCTGGATGATGGTACGCGAGCTGGAGCGGTTCGTCCGCGAGGTCCTCGACGCGCGGGGCTACCAGGAGATCTCGACGCCGATCCTCGTCAACAAGCGACTCTGGGAGCAGTCCGGACACTGGGAGCACTACCGCGAGAACATGTTCCTGGTAGAGTCCGAGGAGCAGGTGTTCGGTCTCAAGCCGATGAACTGTCCGGAGTCCACGCTTGTCTATCGCCACGCCCTGCGCTCGTACCGTGACCTGCCGCTGCGCTTCTCGGACATGGGCCGGCTGCATCGCAACGAGCGGTCGGGCACCTTGACGGGGCTCATGCGCGTGCGGCAGTTCACGCAGGACGACGCCCACATCTACTGCCGCCTCGACCAGATCCAGGACGAGATCACGGCGCTGCTCGAGTTGGTCCGCGAGTGGTACAAGACCTTCATGCTCGAGCCGTTCTTCAAGCTGTCGACGCGGCCCGAGAAGTCGCTAGGGACGGACGAGCAGTGGGAGACGGCCGAGCGCGCGCTACAGGATTCGCTGCGCGCCAACGGCCTCGCGTTCGACCTCAACCCGGGCGACGGGACCTTCTACGGACCCAAGATCGACGTCGACGTCCAGGACGCGCTGGGGCGGCGGTGGCAGGTCGCGACGATCCAGATCGACTTCCAGCAGCCGGATCGCTTCGCGCTCGAGTACATCGACAGCGACGGGCAGGCCAAGCGCCCGGTCATGATCCACCGGGCGATCTTCGGCTCGTTCGAGCGCTTCGTCGGCGTCCTGGTCGAGCACTACGCGGGCGCCTTCCCGACGTGGCTCGCGCCCGTCCAGGCGCGCGTGCTCCCGATCAGCGAGAAGCACATCGAGTACGCGCGCGCGGTGCACGGCCGGCTGCGCGCCGCGCGCGTCCGGGCCGAGCTCGACGACCGCAACGAGAAGCTCGGCTATCGCATCCGCGACGCGCAGCTCCGAAAGGTGCCGTACATGCTCGTCGTCGGCGCCCGCGAGGCCGAGAACAGCACGGTGAGCCTGCGCCACCGCACCGGGGACGACCTCGGCGCCGTGCCGCTCGAGCGCGTGCTCGCCGACCTTGCCCGCGAGATCACCTCGCGTGACGCCAGCCTCATCGTGGGCCGCGCGTGATCGGCCGGCCGGCCGAACCTATCGGCTATTTAGAGTCGCGCCTCGGCCGGCGGGGCCCCAGCCCCGCGACGACCTGCGGCGCGCACCACTCACAGTCGCGCCTCGGCCGGCGGGGCCCCAGCCCCGCGACGGCCTGCAGCGCGCACCACCACGCCGCGCGACGCGGCTAACGAGGAGTCACGCCTATCAGCCAAGCCAAGGACATCCGTATCAACGAAGGTATTCGCGTCCGGGAAGTCCGCGTCGTCAGCGCCAGTGGCGAGCAGCTCGGCATCATGCCGACCACCCAGGCCCTGGAAACCGCCCGCCAGCAGGAGTTCGACCTCGTCGAAGTCGCGCCCGACGCTCAGCCGCCGGTGTGCCGTATCATGGACTTCGGCAAGTACAAGTACACGCAGGCGCGGCGGCTGAAGGAAGCGCGCAAGAAGCAGACGACGATCCTGGTCAAGGAAGTCAAGATGGGCCCCAAGACGGAGAAGCACGACTTCGACTTCAAGCTGAAGCACGTGCGGCGCTTCCTCGAGGAGGGCCACAAGGCCAAGGTCACCGTGCGTTTCAAGGGGCGCGAGATGGCCCACACGGAGCTCGGCTGGAAGATGCTCAACAAGATGGTCGAGGCGACGCAGGATATCGCCAACACCGAGAACAATCCTCGGCTCGAAGGGCGGATGCTGCACATCATCCTGAGCCCCAAGGCCCACAACTAGGCCCAGGCGAGCCTCGGAAGGAGACCTCGATGCCGAAGATGAAGACCAAGCGCGGGGCGGCGAAGCGGCTCAAGCGGACCGCCTCGGGAAAGCTCATGCGGGCGGGCGGCTGGAAGCAGCACAAGCTCGAAAAGAAGGATCCCCAGCGCCGCCGGAAGCTTCGCGCGGCAAAATTGATCGACAAAGCGGACGAGGCCCGGCTGCGGGTGCTCGTGCCCTATCTGTGATCGAGGAGGAGCCGGAGCATGCCACGGGCAAAAGGTGGAGCCAAGACGCGCCGGCGGCGCAAGAAGATCCTCAAGAAGGCGAAGGGGTACGTCGGCGGGCGCCGGAAGCTCTACAAAACCGCCGCCGAGACCGTCCTGCGCGCGGGGGCGTTCGCGTACCGCGGCCGAAAGCAGAAGAAGCGTGCGGCGCGATCCCTCTGGATCGTGCGGATCAACGCCGCCTGCCGCCAGGTGGGACTCTCGTACTCGAAGTTCATCGCCGCGCTCAACCGGGCGGGGATCCGCCTCGATCGCAAGGTGTTGGCGGAGCTGGCGGTCACCGACCCGTCGGCGTTCGCGAAGCTCGCCGAGACCGCGCGAGCCCAGAGCCGGTAGTTCGTGGGGTACCCGCGCGTCGACGCTATCGTCCAGCAGGCGCGGGAGACCGTCGCCGCCGCGCAGTCGTCGGCCGAGCTCGAACGGATCCGCGTCAGCGTTCTCGGTCGCCAGGGCGAATTGACGCAGCTTTTGCGATCGCTCGGAGCGCTCGCCCCGGAGGAGCGGCCGCTCGTCGGCGCGGCGGCCAACGAAGCCAAGCGCGAGCTCGAGGCGCTCCTCGACGCGCGGCTCGCCGCGACGCTCGAGGCCGAGCGGCAGGCCGAGCGCCGGCGGCAAAGGCTCGACCTCACACTCCCCGGCCGCCGGCCGCCCCGGGGCTCGCTCCACCCGCTGACGCGCGTCCACGACGAGATCGTCGCGATCTTCGCCGGACTCGGTTTCTCGGTCGCCGAGGGTCCGGAGATCGAGACCGATTACTATAATTTCGAAGCGCTCAACATCCCGCGCGACCACCCCGCCCGGGACATGCAGGACACGCTGTATATCTCGGAGAGCACGCTCCTGCGCACCCACACCTCGCCCGTGCAGATCCGGGCGATGCTGGCGCAGAAGCCGCCGGTGCGCATCATCGTGCCCGGCAAGGTCTACCGCCGGGACGTCGCCGACATGACGCATTCCCCGATGTTCCACCAGGTCGAAGGGCTCGCGGTGGATCGCGGGATCACGATGGCGGATCTCAAGGGCACGCTCGAGCTGTTCGCGCGCGAGATGTTCGGGCCGCGGTCACGCATCCGCTTCCGGCCGTCCTTCTTCCCGTTCACCGAGCCGTCCGCCGAGGTCGACGTTCTGTGCTTCGTCTGTCACGGCGACGGCTGCCGGCTCTGCAAGCAGGGCGGCTGGCTCGAGATCCTCGGCTCGGGCATGGTGCATCCGCAAGTCCTGCGCAACGTCGGGTACGACCCCGAGGAGGTCACCGGCTGGGCGTTCGGCATGGGGATCGAGCGCATCGCGATGCTCAAGTACGGCATCGACGATCTCCGCCTGTTCTTCGAGAACGACCTACGCTTCCTGAGGCAGTTCGCATGACGGCGCCACCCGTACCTGGATCAGGCCACCCTCGGTTCGAGCCGGGCTCACGGACCCCGCTACCATAAAGATCCCGTACGCGTGGATCAAAGAGTTCGTCGACCTCCGGCTGACGGCCGCGCAAGCCGCCGACCGCCTCGTCAACGCCGGTATCGAAGTCGCGTCCGTGACGCCGCTGGCGCCCGACTGCAAGGGCGTCGTCGTCGGGGAAATCGAGGCGATCGAGCGCGAGCTCGGCGAGAGCCACGGTGGCTATCCGCTGTTCGTGTGCCGCGTGAGCACCGGGCGCGAGCGCTATTCCGTCGTGTGCGGCGCGCCGAACACCAAGGTCGGCGCCCGCGCCGCCTTCGCGCCCCCCGGCGCCGTCCTGGTGGATGGCCGCCGGATCGCCACCGCGAAGATCCACGGCGCCGAGTCGCAGGGCATGCTCTGCTCGGAGCGGGAGCTCGGGATCGGCGAGGAGCACGAGGCGGGCATCCTGCTTCTGGACGGCGCCCGGCCCGGCGCTGACCTGATCGCGGCGCTCGGCCTCGACGACCACGTGCTCGAGGTCGAGATCACCCCGAATCGGCCCGACTGCCTCTCCGTCGTGGGCATCGCGCGCGAGCTTGCGGCGCTCACCGGCGCGCGCTTTCGCCTGCCGACGATCGCGCTGAAGGAGTCGGGTGAGGCCGCGCGAACGCTCGCGCGCGTGCGCATCGAGGCGCCGGATCTGTGCCATCGGTTCACGGCGCGCGTCATCAACGGCGTCACCGTCGGCCCCTCGCCGGGCTGGCTCCGGGCGCGGCTGCGCGCGGTCGGGCTTCGCCCCATCAGTAACGTCGTGGACGCCACCAACTACGTCCTGTGGGAGCTCGGCCAGCCTCTGCACGCCTACGATTACGAGACCGTCGCCGAGGGGACGATCGTCGTGCGTCGCGCCCGGGCCGGCGAACGCTTCACGACCCTGGACGGCCAGGAGCGGGCGCTGGATGCCTCGATGCTCCTCATCGCCGATCCGCGCCGGGCCATCGGGCTGGCCGGGGTCATGGGAGGCGCCAACACCGAGGTGACCGACCGGACGACGCGTATTCTGCTGGAGAGCGCATGGTTCGCCCCCGCCTCGATCCGGCGCACGTCGCGGGCGCTCGGCCTCAGGACCGACGCCGCGTATCGTTTCGAACGGGGGGCCGACATCGAGATGCTGGTGACGGCGTCCGCCCGCGCGGCGGCGCTCATCGCCGAGCTGGCGGGTGGCGCGATCGCCCGAGGCGTCGTCGACGCGTATCCCCGGAAGCGCAAGCCCCAGCGCGTACGCCTCAGGATGTCGCGGGTGAAGCGCGTCCTCGGCGTGGCGCCGCCGTTGGCGCAGGCCAGGAAGATTCTCGCGGGTCTCGGCCTGCCGGGGAAGGCTCGGGGCGCCGACCTCGAGGTCACGGTGCCAAGCTTCCGCCGCGACCTCGCCATCGAGGACGATCTCGTCGAGGAGATCATCCGCGTCTGGGGCTACCACCGGATCCCGTCCACGCTGCCCGGCGGCGCGATCGCCCTCGTCACGCACCCGGCGACAATGCGCCAGAGCCAGACCGTCCGCCGGGCGCTCGTGGGCGCGGGGCTCGCGGAGGTGATCACGCATAGCTTCAGCGATCCCGCGCGCGCCGCGCTCTTGCGGCGGCCGTCCGATCCGGCGCCCGTCGAGCTGCTGAACCCGTTGGCCCAGGACGCCGCGTGGCTGCGCTCGAATCCGCTGGAAGGAATCCTCGGCGCGGTGGCGACCAACGTGAGGCGCCAGCAGCCCGACGTCAGGATCTTCGAGCTCTGCAAAACCTACGCCCGCGCCGGAGTGTCGGAGCCGGCTCGCGTCTCTCTCAGGCCACCCTCGACAAAAGCCGGCCTCACGGACCCCGCTACAACAAACCCCGCTACAACA
>JAHFDK010000284.1 GCA_023249095.1 Candidatus Rokuibacteriota bacterium
TCCGATCTCCGAACAGCCCTGGGCGAGCTTCGAGGTGCCGCGGTCGAAGGTGAGGACGTTCGGGTTACCGTGGACGCACATCGCGTCGGGGTCGGCGGGGTCGAGCGGGTCGTACCAGGCGCCGGTCGAGAGCTGCACCACGCGCGGGCGCACGGTGTCGGTCAGCACGGCGCCGGCGAGGCAGCTCCCGCGGTCGTTGAACACGCGCACCACGTCGCCGCTGCGGATGCCGCGCGCAGTCGCGTCGGCGGGGTGGATGCGGATCGGCTCGCGCCCTCGCACCTTGGTGGACTGGCTGAAGGCGCCGACGTCGAGCTGGCTGTGCAGGCGCGCCGTCGGGTTATTTGCGACGAGGTGGAGCGGGTAGCGCCGGGCGAGGGACGCGCCGAGCCACTCGGCGGGCTCGAGCCAGGTCGGATGCCCCGGGCAGTCCGCGTAACGGAACCCGTCGATGGTCGCCGAGAAGATTTCGATCTTGCCACTCGGCGTCCCGAGGGGCATGCGCTCGGGGTCGGCGCGGAACTGCTTGAACAGCACCAGGTCCTCGTCGACCCCGGGCACGTCGAGGAATCCGGCCTCCCAGAACTCATCGAACGGCGGCGCCGAACCGCCGTCGTCCGCGACGCGAGAGCGCCAGCCGTCGTAAAGGTGTCGCAGCCACGCCATCTCGTCCCGGCCTTCGCCGAAGCGCTCGCCGACACCGAGCGCGGCTGCGAGGTCGGCGAAGATCGCGAAGTCGCTGCGGGCCTCACCCCAGGGCGCGACCGCCTGGCGCATGGCGATCAGGCACGTGTCATTCGGGGAGCCTCCGATGTCGTTCCGCTCGAGCGTCATTGATGCCGGCAGCACGATGTCGGCGTGGCGGGCCATCGGCGTCCAGAACGAATCGTGCACGACGATCGTCTGCGGCCGCGCGAGCGCCCTGCGCAGGCGCGCGAGATGCTGATGGTGGTGGAACGGGTTCCCGCCGCACCAGTAGACCAGGCGGATCTCGGGATAGGTCAGTCGCTGGCCGTCGAAGTCGAACGGCTCACCCGGATGCAGCAGCATGTCCGCCAGCCGCGCGAAGGGAATGAAGTCGCTGACTGGGTTGCGCCCTTGCGGCAACGTGGGCGGGCCGACGCGCAGGGGCGCCCGACCGATGTAGCCGAGCGAGCCGTAGCCCTGGCCGAAGCCTCCGCCCGGCAGCCCGATCTGGCCGAGCATCGCCGCCAGCGTCACGGCGAGCCACGGCGCCTGCTCGCCGTGCTCGACGCGCTGGAGCGCGTAGTTCACGTTGATCAGTGTCCGCTTCGCGGCCATCCGTCGCGCCAGTGCCCGGATCGTTGCCGCGGGAATCTCGGACAGCCGCTCGGCCCACGCGGGCGTCTTCGGACAGCCGTCCGCCGCGCCGAGCAGATAGCGCTCGAAGCGGTCGAATCCAACCGAGTAGCGCTCGAGGAACGCGCGGTCGTGCAACCCCTCGTCGACGAGGGTGTACGCGAGCGCGAGCATGACGGCGACGTCGCTCCCCGGCACGATCGAAAGCCACTCGGCGCTGACGAAGCCGGGCAGATCGTCGCGCAGCGGACTCACCAGCACAAACTCGGCACGGCGGGCGCGCGCCGCACGCAGGTGGTCGCGCGCCGGGTGCCGGCTGGCGCCGCCGGGACTCACCATCGTGTTCTTGATCGGAATGCCGCCGAAGCAGACGAAAAGCTCGGTGTGCCGCACGAGCACCGACCACGCCGTCGCCCGGTCCAGAAACTCGCGCATCGTCCCGACGACGCGCGGCATGATGACCGACTGGGCGCCGTTACTGTAGCTATGCTCGCCGCGCACGTAGCCGCCGAGGCCGTTGAGAAACCGGTGGAGCTGGCTCTGCGCGTGATGAAAGCGCCCGGCACTGCTCCAGCCGTACGAGCCGCCGTAGACGCCCGCGCCCCCGTACTGGTCGTAGACGCGCCGCAGCTCGCGCGCCAGCAGGTCGATCGCCGTCGTCCAGCTGACCGGCACGAACGGCTCCGCGCCGCGGCGCGCGTCTGCGCCCGGGCCCCGGTCGAACCAGCCGGCACGGATCATTGGCTGCGCGATCCGAGCCCGGTGCCGCAGGCTGTCGACGATGTTGCCGAGGAGCGGCGAGGGATCGGGGTCGTGCTCATAGGGGCGGATCGCGACGACCGTGCCGTCCGCGACCTCGGCCTCGAAGGCGCCCCAGTGGGAGGAATGCGACACGAACGCACGCGCCATACGCGTCAGAATATCAGAGCGAAGGGAGCAGAGAACTAGAGCTGTACGGCCGGGGTGGCGCGGTCGAGCCTTTTCAGGATGCGCTTGACGTACGCACGCGTCTCACGATACGGGGGGACGCCGCGATACTTGATGACCGCGACCTCGCCGGCGTTATAGGCGGCGAGCACGAGCGGCAGGTCGTTCCCAAAGCGATCCATGAGGGCGCGCAGATGCCGGACGCCGGCCTCGATGTTCGCTTTCGGATCGAAGGGATCGTCCACTCCCAGGGTTGCGGCGGTCTTGGGCATGAGCTGCATGAGGCCCTGCGCCCCCTGGCGGGAGACGGCGCGTGGGTTGAACTCGGACTCCGCTTCGATCACTGCGGCGACGAGCTCCGCCGACATGCCGTATCGAGAGGCGACCTCTCTGATGTGTGCGTCGATTGCGATCTCGGAGTCGGTGTTCGTGTCGGCCGATATGCTCTCAGCTTGAGCGCTCGCGGCACGCGCCTGATGTGCCGTGGGGAGCGCCTCGCGCCCACCCGAGAGTCCGGACAGCAGGTACCCCGTCGTCACCGTCAGAACCAGGACCCCCAAGCCAAGCAAATGGCGCTCGATGATCCGATCCTGGCCTTCGACCCTGGTGCCGCGCTTAACGTTGTCCATGGCATCCCATAGGGCAAATCCGATACCGAGTTTGAATCTTGAGGAAGATCAGGAGTTTAGGGCTCTCTTGGCCAGGATTGGGCCGGTCAATCACTGGTCGAAAGGGCGCTTCTTGAGCCACCATTTCCGGAAAGCTAGCTTCCCTGTACTCCCTTGTAGGAGTCGGGCGCCCGCGGCACGCGCCACTCCGCCTTGAGCGACACGACGAACGCCACCTGTGCCGGCTCGCCGACGGCGAGGGTAACCGGCTGCGCTGTCTTCTCGGCGCCGCCGCGCATTCGCGGCTGCCAGACGCGCGCCTCGTAGGTACCGGGGGTGAGCCCGTCGAGACGCGCCTTGCCGTCGGCGGCCGTCTTGGCAAAGTAGGGCGTGGTCACCACGTAGATATAGGCCAGCATCCAGTCGTGGATGTTGCAGCCGAGCGCGACGACGCCCGGCTTGTCGAACAGGACGGGTGTGGCCGGCGTGCCGATGTAGAGCGGGAGCTCGAACTTCTCGGGGGACGAGAACGAGTAGACGTGGTGCCGGATGTTGTCGCGATTCGGAAAGCTCACGGGCGTGCCGATGTAGACGGGCAGCACGTGGGGGACGAACTCCTTATCGTGCTGGTCCATGACTACCGTCACCCGCGGCGTCGCAGGCGCCGGCATCCCGAGCGACGTCAAGGTCACGACGGCGTCCACCACCGGCTTGCCGCGCTCGTCCGTCACCACGGCCTCGACGGGGCCCGAACGCGCCTGGGCCTTGACGGCGGCGCTCGCGACGATCAGCGCTAGCAGGGTCAGCAGCGCCGCGATCGCTGCCCGTCGCCTCATCCGGTCTGTTCTCTGGCCAGCGGCCGCTCGTCCTTCGCCAACGGCTGACGGGCTTCGGGTCCGTTGGCCCGCAGGTGAAGGAGGCTGAACGCGATGAGCGGTCTGGCGAAACCGCGCAACGTGAGGGCGCCGAGGGGAACCGCTTCGACGAGGCTCTCGACTTCCGCGTAGACCCGCTGGGACACGAGGATCTGGCCGTCGCCCGCCTCCTGGCAGAGCCGCGCGCTCAGGTTCGTCACCGTGCCGATGGCCGCGTAGTCGAACCGCCCTTCGAACCCGATGCGTCCGACCGTGGCGTAGCCCATGTCGATGCCGGTCCCGAAGCCGAGCGCGTGCCCGCGGCGGCGCCACTCCTCGAGCAGGCGCTGGACGGCGTCGCGCATCTCGATGGCCATCCGTACCGCGCGCGCCGCGGGGTCGGGGCAGGGAACGGGGTCATTGAAGAACACCATGAGCCCGTCGCCGGTGAAACGCTCGAGCGTGCCTTCGTACCGGGAAATCAGCGCGCCGACCGTCTCGTGATAGTCGCGGAGCAGGCGCACCACCTCTTCGGGATCGGCCGTGTCGGCGAAGGCCGTGAACCCGCGGAGATCGCAGAAGAGCACGGTGATCTCGCGACGGTGCGATGCCAGCATCGACTCGTCGCCGGCCGACAGGATCTCGGCGAGCTGAGGCGAGAAGAAGCGCTTCAGCCCCTCGGCGCGCGCGAGCGCGGCGCGCACCCGCTCACGGTCGCGCAGGCCCGCGAGCATCTCGTTGAAGGTCGTGCCCAGCTCGCCCAGCTCGTCGCGCCGTCCCCCGGACACCGCCGTGCCGAAGTCGCCGGCGGACACCTGTCGCGCCACTCTCACCAGCTCTCGCACGGGCCGGCTCATCCGGCGCGCGCCGGCGACTGCCCCAACCAGCGCCAGGACCAGCCCCGCGCTTCCGACGGCGAGGAGCGTCGTGAAGAGGCTGTCGTACGGCTGGAGCGCCTCGGCCAGCGGCCGCTGGAGGACGACGAGGACCTCGTCGCTGACGGGCTCGGCCCGTATCACGTGCGGGTGGCTTCCAAGCTTGATCACGCCTGCCGTGCGGGCGGCCGCCAGCCCTCGCTGTAGCTCGTCCCGGTCGGCGCCGTCGAGAGTCGACGCGTGCATCGTGAAGCCGGAATCCTGACGGCGGAGGAAGGAGACGTGCAGCCCGGTCAGCCGGCGCAGATCGGCGGCGCTTCGATCGTCGATCGCGAACCCCGCGCAGAGCCAGGCGATCGGGACGGGCGCGAGCAGGGGCACGATCGCGAGCCGGTACAGACCGCCGTCGATCACGACGATCCGAGACGCCTCGCCCGCCTGGTCTGCTTCCTCCAGAAGACGCGATAGCGGGAACGCTGCGCCGAGACGGCCGGGTTGGCGCGTATCGGCAGCGATGCTGCCCTCCGGCGACACGAGCATCAGCACGTCCGCTTCGATCCGCTGGCGATGGTTCGCGAGGACGGAGCGCGTGGTTTCTTGATCCGCCGTCGCCACTGCTGTCTTCAGCGCGAAGTCGCCCGAGAGCAGTCGGGTGGCGGCGACGAGCTGCTGGCTGCGGAACTCGAGCTGCCGCACGAACAAGGTGCCGGCGAGCCGGAGCTCCTCGCCGATCTCGTGCCGCGCGCTCGCGCGCACGGCGGCCGCGACGACGAGGAAGCACGTGGCCAGAATGACGGCAAACAGTCCGACGAAGACGGCCACGAGCCGTCCGCGGAAGCTGCGGAAGCTATGCAAGCGCACCTGTCAACGCACCTCGCGGGCTCACGCTACCGCCGTCGCGCCGCCGGAGCGACCGCACGCCGCGATCCGCTTCGCGGCTGACAGGAGGCGGGCGGGCAAAATAAGGGCGTCGGCCGGGGAGGAAACGTGACACACTATGCGCGTCTGGCCGCGGCGTAGGTTCACCCGGACCCCCTCCTACCAGACCACGACTCTGGTGCCGTCTTCCGCGTTCCAGGGAGTGTCGTCAACCGCGGGAGATGCATTCAGAGGTGCACCATGGCTCAGAAGCTCTTCGTCGCAGGCCTGTCCTTCTCCACCTCGAACGAGCGGCTGCGTGAGGTTTTCGGTCAGGCCGGCGCGGTCGAGTCGGCGGCGGTCGTGATGGACCGTGACACCGGGCGCTCACGCGGATTCGGCTTCGTCGAGATGGCGACGGCCGAGGAGGCCAATGCGGCCGTGAAGAAGTTCAACGGCCAGGAATTGGACGGGCGGATGCTGAAAGTAGAGTTCGCCAAGCCCTCGGGTGTGGGCGGCAGCCGAAGCGGCGGTGGGTCGCGGGGCGGCGGGTACAGCGGGAGTCGGTGGTAGGCGCGAGCGCCCCATGCAAGTCGCGGCGTTCTCGACCCCGGAGGATCCCCGCTGGCGCTGGCGCATCGTCAACTACGCGGGCGAGCTCGTCGAGGAGTCACGTGAGACCTTCCCGACGATCGCCGGCGCCTTGGAGCACGGATCGAAGCGGCTCAGGCTGATGGACGTTGTGGACACCTCGGTACCCTTCCATCCCCATCGATCGACCCGCCATCTGAGGGTTCCGTAAGTGAAGGGGGCCGTGGGAGTGAAGATCGAGGTCTTCGACAACCAGATCGAAGGCGCCCTGAAGGCCCTCAAGAAGCAGATGCTCAAGGAAGGCCTCTTTCAGGAGATGAAACGGCGCGCCCACTACGAGAAACCGTCGGTCAAGAAGAAGCGCAAGGCGGCTCAAGCCCGAAAGAAGCGGCGCAAGGCCCTCAAGCGCCTGCAGCAGAACGAGTTCGACTGATCGAGCGGCCGGCCTGAGTCAACGGCCGGCCGCGTCTTGACCCGCCCGCGCGCCTTCAGCTAGCGTCGTCGCCAGATGCGGATCATCGCGCATGTCGACATGGACGCCTACTACGCCTCGGTCGAAGCGCGCTACAACCCTGCTCTGCGCGACAAGCCCGTCGTCGTCGGCGCCGACCCCAAGGAGGGCCACGGCCGCGGCGTCGTGGAGGCCGCCAGCTACGCCGCCCGACGCTACGGCATCCGCTCCGCCATGCCCATCTCGCGCGCCTGGAAGCTGGCCGAGGCCGCCCGCCGCAAGGGCGAGCCCGAGGTCGTCTTCGTCCACGGCAATCGCAAGCTCTACTCGGAGGTCTCCGAACGGGTCATGGCGATCCTGGCGTCCGCTGGGGACGCCTTCGAAGAGGCGAGCATCGACGAGGCATATCTCGATCTCTCGTCCCTTGAGAGCTTCGAGGCGGCGGTGGAGCGCGCGCGGGCGCTCAAGCGCGAGATCGCCGAGCGCGAGGGGCTCACGTGCTCGGTCGGCCTCGCGCCCAACAAGCTTGTCGCGAAGATCGCGTCGGACTTCAAGAAGCCCGACGGCCTGACAGTCGTCGTCCCGGAGGACGTCCAAGCGTTTCTCGATCCCTTAGGTATCCGCGTCATCCCCGGCATCGGCCCCAAGACGGAGGCCGAGCTGCACGAGCGGGGCATTCGTACCGTCCGTGACCTGCGCGGGCGCGAGCTCGGTCAGCTCGCCGACTGGTTCGGCCGCTGGGGGGAGGATCTCCACGCCAAGGCGCGCGGCCTCTCCGACAGCCCGGTGTCGAACGAGTGGGAACCGAAGTCCGTCGGCGAGCAAGAGACCTTCGATGTGAACACGCTGGACTCAACCTTCATCTTGGACCGCGTGCGCGCGCTAGCGGGGGAGGTCTTCACGCGTGTGCGGCACCAAGGCTTCCGCGCCTTCCGCACCGTCACCATCACCGTTCGCTTCGCGCACTTCCGAACGTTGACCAGGTCGCATACTTCACGGGAGGAGATGACGAGCGAGGAGGTTTTGTACGCGGGCGCCGAGCGGCTGTTGCTGCCATTCCTGGACCAGCGGGAGAATCCGCGGGGGACGAAGATTCGGCTGATCGGGGTGAGGGCGGAGAAGCTGGTGAGGTGAAGGGCACCAGATCGCTTGGGCGCGGGGCTCTCAGGACTCAAACACGGGTTCGAATCCCGTTGG
>JAHFDK010000285.1 GCA_023249095.1 Candidatus Rokuibacteriota bacterium
GCCGAATTCGCCGAATGATGCCTGGATCTCCTGTCGCACTACACGATCCGATTCCGAAACTTCGTCATTGGGGCCATCGTGCCAATCGACTGCGACCGGCTCCGGTGCCGTAGGCTCCTCTCCATCAATGGCCTTGTATGTGGCTTCCATGTCCTTCTGAGCCTGCGCATCGCCTGGCGGCGCGTTCCTTAGCTCGTCCTTGGCCTGATTCAGAACGTCAAGTGCTGGCGTACGTGGAGGGGCATCGCTCGCACCGTACCTTCGTTTATATAGCTCGGTCATTTCCTCGACGGCATCCGGCATACCCCTGTGGAATGCGTGGTTGGGATCTGCCCTTATAGCGTCAATCTGCTGCTGGACAGCAGCCTGCTGATGGATCGTGTGACGTTCAATGAGCTACGCGACAACCTGTTGTCGTTCTACAAGACCACCGGGCGGTGGAAGCATCTAGACGAAGCAGCGCGCCGAATCGCGCACCTAACCCACGCCTTCGGCAATCATCGCGTCGTTACGATCACACCCGCCCGCATCCGCCGCTATGCGGAGGATCGTCTCTCAGAGACTGTGCCTATGGTGAAAGGTCAGTCAAAAGCAGAGCCTCGTAACGTGGCACCTGCGACCGTGAATCGTGAATTGGCGATGCTCCGTAGGATGCTACGCCTGGGCGCCCGTGACGGACTCGTGCTGCGCGTCCCACACGTGGAAATGCTACGCGAGGCAGACGCCAGGGCGGGATTCGTAGACGACGCGCAGTATCGTTCTCTGACAGCAAAGCTTCCCGCTGACAAGCGATGCGTTGTCGCTATCGCCTACAACTTTGGATGGCGGGTCCGTAGTGAGGTACTGACGCTCGAACGCCGACACGTGGACATGGCAGCTGGCACGCTACGGCTGGACGCTGGCACCACCAAAAACAAGGATGGGCGCGTGGTGTACCTGACGCCCGAGTTAAAGGCAATGCTCGCCGATCAACTAGCGCGCGTCGATCAGCTACAGCGCAAGCTAGAGCGCGTCATCCCGTATGTGTTCCCACACTTGCGGGGCCCACATTGTGGAACGCGGATCATGGAGTTTCGCAAGGCTTGGCGTAAGGCCACCCGCGCAGCGGGATTGCCAGGCTTGCTCGTCCACGACCTGCGCCGCTCCGCTGTCCGAAACATGGAACGGGCAGGGGTGCCCCGAAGCGTCGCCATGAAACTAACGGGTCATCGGACGGAGTCCGTCTATCGGCGGTACGCCATCGTCAATGACGCAGACCTACAGGATGCGGCCCGGCGCATCGCCAGTGCCACACGTGATAGCGCAGCGCGTTGACACACTCCATGGCACACTGCCGTGTTGTACGGGAAATGGTGTGTTGTAAAGTACTGTTGCCGAAGGCATGGGCCGTTAGCTCAGACGGTTAGAGCACCTGACTTTTAATCAGGGGGTCCCGGGTTCGAGTCCCGGACGGCTCACCAATCTTCTTACTCTCTTGCGGCCTCCCTCGTCCGGTCGAGCCCGGTTCTGCTACCACTTTGCTATCACTTCGGTCGTCAAGCGCGTCGACGCCGCCTCGGGTCGGCGCGATCGAGCCATTTCGCGTAGGTGTCGACAGTAAGCTTGATGCTCGCATGACCGAGCTGGCGCTGGATTCGCTGGGAGTGGATCACCGGGGTAGTCGTGTCCGAGGAAGAGCCCCGTCCGGTCACGAGGTATTCGAGAGGTGCCGATGGCTCACCCCCAGATCACTCGGGCCGAGATTGAGGGCACGGAATTCACCCTCTACTACGACTATGACCAGATACGGGACGGGAACATCTGGTCGGCGCGGTCGACGCGAGACGCGGTCAACGGGGGCAGGCTCGATGCGGAGATCCGCCCCCTCGAAGAACTCGCTACGCTTCAAGCGGAGGTCACGCGACTGCGCCTCCGTGCGCCGCGCTTGACCGTCGGGGACTCTTCTGGTGTCGTGCTCCATGATGACCGTCACCGCCATCACCCGGCTCCGCGGCGGCCTTCTCCTCCTCGCCATGCTCCTCGGAGCCGGGCTGGCCTGCCAGCCGACGCCCACAGCCAGGCTCGCAGCGACACCCGTCGCCGGGGACAGCTACATCCGTTGGCTGGTGGAGCGCTCAATGCTCCATCAGGCGGAGGTGACGGCGCGGCGCTACTCGGGCCACAGTGAGCTCTGGCAGCACCCCTACGCCATCCCGCAGCCGCGCGCCGCTTCGGCGCTGGCCTCCGTCTGGTTCACCGCCTACCCGCCCGCCCAGATCACGCGGCCGGGTGAGTCGGTGCTGCAGAGTCTGGGTGACCCGGAGCTCTGGAGCATCTTCCGGGACATCGGCATCAAGGGGATGCACACCGGCCCCATGAAGCGCTCCGGGGGCATCCGTGGGCACGAGTACACCCCTACCGTCGACGGCAACTTCGATCGTATCAGCAGCGAGATCGACCCCGGCTTCGGCACCGAAGAGGAATACAAGGCCATGGTCCGGAGCGCGGGCGAGAACGGCGCCGTGATCATCGGCGATGTCATCCCCGGCCACAGCGGCAAGGGGGCCGACTTCCGTCTCGCGGAGCGCCGCTACGGCGACTACCCGGGCCTCTATTACATGGTGGAGATCCAGCCGAAGGACTGGAGCCTGCTCCCACCGGTCGCAGCCGGCAAGGACTCGATCAACCTCAAGCCCGAGGCGGTCGACGAGCTCAAGGCGCGCGGCTACATCGTCGGGCGGCTCCCGCGCACCATCTTCTACGAGAAGGGTGTCAAGGAGACCGACTGGTCAGCCACCGACGGGGTCGCCGGCGCCGACGGCAAGACCCGCCGCTGGGTGTATCTGCACTACTTCAAGGAAGGACAGCCCACCTTCAACTGGCTGGATCCCACCTTCGCCGCGCAGCGGCTGGTCGCGGGCGATGCCCTCCACTCCCTGGGCACGCTCGGCGAGCGCATGCTGCGGCTCGACGCCAACGGCTTCCTCGGCATCGAGATCGGCCCGAGCGGCGGGCCCGCTTGGTCCGAGGGCCATCCGCTCTCGGTCACCTCCAACCAGCTCATCGCCGGCCTGGTGCGCAAGATCGGTGGCTTCACCTTCCAGGAGCTCAACCTCACCCTCGAGGACATCAAGGCGATGTCGCAGGGGGGCGCTGATCTCTCCTACGACTTCGTGACCCGCCCGGCCTACCACCACGCCCTCGTCACCGGCGATGCCGAGTTCCTGCGCCTCATGCTCGGGCTCCAGAAGACCTACCAGATCGATCCGGCGGCCCTCATCCACGCGCTGCAGAACCACGACGAGCTCACCCTCGAGCTGGTGCACTTCTGGACCCGCCACAAGGACGCCATCTTCACGTTCCGCGGCAAGAAGATGAAAGGAAGCGAGCTGCGCCAGATCATCCGGGCCGAGCTGCACGGCCGCCTCATGGGCCGGGCCGCGCCCTACAACCTCGAGGCCGCCAACGGCGTCTCCTGCACCACCGCCACCGTTGCGGCCGCCGCCCTCGACATCCGCGACACCAGCCATCTCACCGATGCGCAGCGGCGGGACATCCAGCGCGCTCACCTCCTCCTGGCCATGTACAACGCGATGCAGCCGGGCGTGTTTGCCCTCTCCGGCTGGGACCTCGTGGGCGCCTTGACCCTGCCCGCGGAGTCCGTGAAGACCCTGCTCGCCGACGGTGACACCCGCTGGATCAACCGGGGTGCCTACGACCTGCTCGGCAAGAATCCCGGCGCCGCGAAGTCGGGCACGGATCTGCCGCGTACGCAGGCGCTCTACGGGCCGCTGCCCGAGCAACTCAAGAGTCCCGGCTCGTTCGCCTCGCAGCTCCGGAAGATGCTGCGCGTGCGCGCCGAATACCGCATCAACGAGAGCGAGCAGGTCGACCTGCCGCCGGCGAAGGCCAGAGGCCTCGTCGTCATGGTCCACCGCCTGCCCGCCGGCAAGGGGACGCAGGTCACCGCCATCAACTTCGGCCGCGCGGCCGTCCAGGAGACGATGACCATCAAGACCGCCCCGCCGGGCGGCTCGGTCACGGATCTCCTGGAGGAGAAAGCGGTCGGCAAGCTCGACGCGGGCCGGCGGCTGGCGCTCGCGCTCGGTCCCCACGAGGGACGGGTGCTGCTCATCAAGTGATGCTCGCCACCTCGCGACCGCCCCTGAGCTTCTGGCAGATCTGGAACATGTGCTTCGGCTTCCTGGGCATCCAGTTCGGCTGGGCGCTGCAGATGGCCAACATGAGCGCCATCTACGAGTACCTCGGCGCCGATGCGCACCAGATCCCCATCCTCTGGCTCGCGGCGCCACTCACCGGGCTGATCGTGCAGCCCATCATCGGCCACATGAGCGACCGCACCTGGAACCGGCTGGGCCGGCGCCGCCCTTACTTCCTCGTGGGCGCGCTGTTCGCCTCCGTCGCGCTCATCGCCATGCCGAGCTCGGGGACGTTGTGGATGGCGGCCGGGCTGCTCTGGGTGATGGACGCTTCCATCAACATCAGCATGGAGCCCTTCCGCGCCTTCGTCGCCGATCTCCTGCCGCCTGAGCAGCGCACGCGCGGCTACGCCATGCAGGCCTTGTTCATCGGCCTGGGCGCGGTCATCGCGTCCATACTTCCCTGGCTGCTGTACAACGTCTTCCCCGTCGGGAGTGACGGGGGAACGGCCGGTAAGGGCATTCCCTTCGCGGTGAAGCTCTCCTTCTACGTCGGCGCGTTCTCATTCCTCGCCGCCGTGCTGTGGACCATCTTCACGACCAGGGAGTACCCACCCGACGACCTGGAGGCCTTCCGAGAGGCGAAGGGCGAGAAGGCCGGCATCGGCGCCGCCGTCTCCGAGATCTTCCACGACATGCTGGCGATGCCGACGACCATGCGGCGCCTTGCGCCGGTGCAGATCTTCACCTGGCTGGGGCTCTTCTGCATGTGGCTCTACTTCGGCGTGGCCGTGGCCCGCAACGTCTTCGGCGGCGTGCCCGGCACTACGGGCTACGCGCACGGGATCGCCTGGGCCGGCAACTGCTTCGCCATGTACTCGGCCGTCTGCTTCGCCTTCTCGTTCGCACTTCCGACGGTGGCCGAGCGGCTGGGACGTAGGCTCACCCATGGCCTGTGCCTGCTCCTGGGGTCGATCGGCCTGCTCTCGGTGGCCTTCATCAGCAGCAAGTACCTCCTGCTCTTGTCCATGGTGGGCGTGGGCATCGCCTGGGCCAGCGTCCTGTCCATGCCCTACTCCATCCTGGTCGGCGCCCTTCCACCCGGGAAGACCGGCATCTACATGGGCATCTTCAACTTCTTCATCGTTATTCCCGAGATCCTCGCCGCGCTCGTCTTCGGCAAGATCATGGAGAAGGTCCTCACCGATGAGAGCGTGCTGGTGCAGCTCGTGGGCGGGGACAACCGGCTCACCGCCGTGGTCATCGGCGGCCTCTCCCTCGCGGTGGCCGCGGCGCTCTGCGTCACCGTCACCGAGCCCGACCGGCCTATGGGCTAGCTCGCGCCGGAATCCTTCAGGGCTTGGAGGACGTCCTCAGCCTTGAGCAGATCGAGCGGGTTCGCCTGGATCCGTGCGTAGCGCACCACGCCGTTCCTGTCGAGGATGAAGTAGGCGCGCTTGGCGTAGCGGTCGGCCACACGGGCGGGCAGGTTTCCCGCCTATCGGGCACGTCGCCCGCCCCGGGCGTCGCAGCGACTTCGTCCAAACTCAAAGATCGCGGACTTGTGTGCGACCGGCCTCTGGCATCCTCATTGCGTACCCGTTCGAATGAGACAGGACGCAGGAGGGCACGGCGATGGCTAGAATCATGGGCGCGCTGATCACAATCATCTTCGTCGCGGTTACTCTACTCGGCTGGGTAACGATGCGCATGTGACGTGAACGTCGAGCCCACGCCCACCTTAGTCAGCTACAGATACTGCCCGGGCCTCGGGCCCTCGCCGGGAGTCCCTTCCGGCGCACCCGGGGACAGGCCGCGACGGCGCATCTCGTCGAGCTGCGCACGCGCCTGCATGTGCTGGGCCCAGAGCGCCGCCTGGATGCCGTGAAACAGACCCTCCAGCCAGCCGACCAGCTGTGCCTGCGCGAGGCGGATCTCGGACTCCGTCGGCGTGCCCTCGAGCGGAATCGTGAGGGTCTCCAGCTCCTTTTGTAAGTCTTCCGAGAGGCCGTCTTTCAGTGCGCCGAGCGCCTTGCCATAGATCGTGCGCAGGCGCTTGCGTCCGGCCTCGTCCGGGGAAGACTTGCGCACCTCCTCCAGAAGCTCGCGGATCATCGCGGTAATTCGGAGGCTTCGCCGGTTGCGAGACGAACTCCCCCTCTCGCGCGCTGGCTTCGGATGGCATCAGAATTTCGGGCTCTCCGTCGCTCATCGTTTTCTCCTGCAGGGTGGGTCGGAAGCCGGCTCGGCGCCAAGCGTACCACGACGATTGGAGGTCGACCTGCGCTATCATGCGACGAGCGAATCGAACGGGCCGGAAAGGGAGAGTGCGTTCCCATCGCTTCAGTGACGACGGCGCCAAAGGATTGAACCAGGATGGCTCGTAGCGTGTTCCGCGCCGTCGACCGTCGTTGTCTGCTCCTCTCGGTCGTGATCGCGCTCGCCGTGGTGGGCGGCGGTCCGGCCGCGGCGCAGACGCCCCTGCGCGTCACCCACAGCGTTGACAAGACCGGACCGACGCACACCGAGCTGTCAGGCCGGGTTTTCAACGACGGAGGGGTCGACGTGATCGACGTCTACGTGAACGCCGCCGCGATCGACGGGTCGGGCAAGGTCCTCGCGCAGGGGATCCCGTACGTCGGCTCCGTGCCCGCGCGTGGCAGCATTCCGTTCAAGGCGCGGGTACCGAGCGTGCCGGGGGCGACGGGCTACCGCGTCGGGATCAACAGCTTTCGCTTCGTGATGGGCCGCACCGAGTCGCCCTGAGTCCTGAAACCCTCTCCAGGGGGTATAATCCGGTCATCCGTCGAACGGGTCGGTTCAGCCACCCAGAAAGGAGAGGGTGATGACCACTCAGACCGGCGCGACCACCGAGCCCGCTTCCCGCATCGAGGAGGCCCACCAAGCATCACGCGACGTCACCAGGCTCCACCAGGAGGGCCTGATCGCTGGCCTTGTCGGCGCGGCGACCGTCGCGCTCTGGTTCCTCGTCATCGACTCGATCCAGGGCCGGCCGCTCTACACGCCGACCGTCCTCGGCACGGCGCTCTTCGGCCGCGGCGCTGGGTTGCCGTGGCCCGACGTCGGGCCCGATCTCGGGATGGTGCTGATGTTCACCTGGGTGCACGGGCTTGCCTTTGTCGTCGTCGGGGGCATCGTCGCTCGCCTCCTGGCGCTCGCCGAGCGGCAGCCGGGCGTGGGGTTCGGGATCGTGATGCTCTTCGTGTTCTTCGAGTTCGGGTTCATCGCGGCCGCGATGCTGTTCGCGGCGCCCGTCCTGCACACGCTCGCGTGGCCCGCGATCCTCGTGGCCAACTTGCTGGCGGCAGCGGCGATGGGCGGCTACTTCTGGCTGCGGCATCCGAACCTCAGCGTTCAACCATAGGTCGGGTATACTGGCGATCGCTGACCCCGTCGTCTAGCCTGGCCCAGGACGCGACCCTTTCAAGGTCGAGATCGCGGGTTCGAATCCCGCCGGGGTCACCATTGTTTTCTCAGGGAGTTCCGCGTGTTCTCGCCCATCTCGCCGCTCCGCGCACCTGACCGCAAAGGACAGGAAAGGACACGTCAGGACAGGGTTTCTCCGCTAG
>JAHFDK010000053.1:0-15429 GCA_023249095.1 Candidatus Rokuibacteriota bacterium
CCGGGTCCGCGGAGCGAGCCGTGAGTCGCTGCGCATCATGATCAACTTGACGGTCGGCGACATCCGAGCCGTGCACGAGCGACTGACGCGCGCCGGCGTGGTCTTCAGCCGGGCGCCCGCCCAGGAGGACTGGGGCGGGTGGGTCGCCACCTTCGCCGACCCCGACGGCAACATCCTGCAGCTCATGCAGCTTCCGGCCTAAAGGTGGAAGTCGGAGCGACCGCTGATCAGAACGCCGTCGCGCAGTTGACGCTGACCGGAGCCGACGGCGTACGGCACAACTCGGGGACCAGCTCGTCGTAGAGCTCGACCAGCGCCCGCGCCACCGACGGCCAGGCGAAGCTCTGCGCCCATCGGGCGGCGAGACGGCCGAGCGTGCGCCGCCGCGACGCGTCGGCGAGCAGCGATGCGATCGCCGACGCGAGCGCGACCTCGTCCCGCGGAGGCACGAGGACACCGGTCACGCCGTCCTGAATGGTCGTGGCGAGACCGCCGACCCGTGACGCGACGACGGCGGCGCCGCACGCCATGGCCTCGAGCGCGGCCATCCCGAACGACTCGTGATGCGACGGCACGAGGCAGAGATCGGCGGCGCGGTAGTACTCCGGGAGGGCGGTCTGGGGTTCGGGCCCCTTGAAGTCGACCCACGCGCCGACGCCGAGCGTGTCGGCCAGTGCCCGCAGCCGCGCGCGATCGTCGTCCCGTCCTTCGTCGCGGTCCCCGCCCACGATCACCAGACGCAGGTCGGCCTGACCGAACCCGTCCGCCTTCAGACGCGCCAGGGCCTGCAGGAGGATCTCGAGGCCCTTGATGGGCGCGGGGCGACCGACGAAGAGGAGAACCCACTCCGCGTCGAGTCCCAGTCGCGCGCGCGCCGCGATCGCACTGCCCGGGCTGAAGAGATCGACATCGACCCCGCAGGGGATGGTGCGCACACGGTCGACGTCCGCGCCGCAGTACCACGCGAGCTCGGCGCGCTCGAGCGGCGTTGCTGCCACAATGCGATCGGCCAGTGCCGCAACCCTCGCCTCAGCGTCGAGACGCACCTGAGGCACCCATTCGCTTGGTGTATCGGCCAGCGCGTTCTTCACGACGCCCAACGTGTGGAACATCTGAACGACCGGAACGCCGCCGAAGCGGCCGGCGAGCTCGACGGCGACCAGGCCCGACAGCCAGTAATGGCCGTGAAAGAGCGCGTACTCGGCGCCGGTCCGGTGCCCAAAGGCCACCACGCCGTCGGTGAACTCGTCCAGGTCGGCCACGATCTCGGCGGGCGGCACCGGTCGCTGCGGACCAGCCTCGATGTGAACGACGCGCGCGCCCGGACCCAGGGGGACGACCGTCGGAACGCCCGGGGTCTGGCTCCGGGTGAAGACGTCGACCTCGAGTCCGAGCCGCCCCAGGTGGCGCGCGACCTCCCGGACGTACACGTTCATGCCGCCGGTCTCCTTGCCGCCGAGCGCGGCGAGGGGACACGTGTGGACGGAGATGAGCCCGATTCTCGTCACGAGGCCAGCCCGGCCGCCTCGCGCAGGCGCTCCAGGACCGTGAGGAGCGTGATCGACGCCGCGCACGGTCGGCGCGGCGCGGCCTCGCCGCGCACGACGGACTGAAAGTGCTCGATCATCGTCCGGTAGGGATTCGCCGCGCCCGCGATGATCTCCTCGAGACGACCGTCACGGTGGCGGAGCGTGATCGCCGCGTCCTCGGGTCCGGGAGTGTGCGCGCGATCGACGAGCAGCGCGGCCTCGGTTCCGACGATCTCGAGGGACTGCCGCTCCGGAGCCTCGAAGGAGCACTCGATGGTCGCCGTGAACCCGTCACCGAAGTCGAGCCAGCCCGAGAACGAGGCGTCGACGCCTGATTTCGCCAGCGCCGCCGCCGCCTCGACCCGCGCGGGCGTCCGGCCCGCCGCCGCGAGCAGCGGCGCGACACAGTAGATGCCGACGTCGAGCAGCGCCCCTCCGCCCATCTCCGGTCGCCAGCGATGGTCCTCGCGGCGATCGAGAACACCGGTGAAGGCCGCGCGAGCGAAACGCAGCGCGCCGAGGCGACCGGACGCGACGAGCGTCTCGATCGCCATCGCCCGGGGATGGAACGGCGTCATGTAGGCCTCGAGGAGCGTCACGCCCGCCGCCGCACACGCCGCCGCCATGGCCTCCGCATCGGCCGGCGTGGGCGCCAGGGGCTTCTCGCAGAGCACGTGCTTGCCGGCGGCGGCGGCTCGCTCCACCCATTCGCGGTGCAGGCTGTTCGGCAGCGGGACGTAGACGGCCTCGACCTCGGGATCGTCGAGCAGGGCTGCGTAGGCACGATAGGCGCGCGCGGCCCCGAAACGGGCGCCGCCCCCGTCGGCGGCGCGCTCGCTCGCCACCGCGACGAGCCGCGCCCCGGGGCTGGCGACGATCGCCGGCAGTACCGCCTTCTGCGCGACCTGCGCGGTGGCGCCGATCACACCCCAGCCGATTGGCGCCGCCCGCATGTCAGCTCCCGTCGTCCTCGATCACGACGGGCGCGCCACCCCGTGTGCTCGATCGTTGCGCGGCCTCGAGCACGCCGATGACTCGCCGCACCGAGGCCGGCGTGACGGCCAGCGGCTCGCCGAGGTGCAGGTGATCGGCGAGGTTTCGGTGAAAGGCGAAGGGCTGCTCGACGGCCGGCGGCAGGCGCGTCTCGCTGATTCCGTAGCCGCTCTCATAGCGCGCGAGCAGGAGCTCGGCGGGCGCCTCCGCGTGGTGCGCCTGCGTGGCCACGTACCCGCGACCCGGCTCGATGTGCTCGAGGGTGATCGTCCGGTAGGAGCCGACGAGCGTGCCGGCCGTGCCCTGCACGTAGAACTTGGGACGGCGAACGGCGGCGATGTCGCTCTGGAGGAACTCCGCCTCGCGGCCGTCCGGCCACGTCATGCGAACGCGGATCTGGTCGAGATTGGTGACGTCGTGCCAGACACGCTTGTGCCCGTGGGCCTGCACGATCCGCGGCATGCCGGCGATGAGCTGGAGCACCCAGTCGACGTGGTGCGAACCCCAGTCGTAGCCGGCGCCGCCCGAGACCGCCGTGTCCGAGTGCCACGTGCGGCAGGGATGCGCGTAGCCGCCGACGAAGGTCTCGACGTTGAAGATCTCGCCCAGGAGCCCGGCGCCGACGGCGCGGCGCAAGGCCACGAAGTCGGGATCCCATCGCCGGTTCTGGTGAACCGTCAGCATGCGTCGGCTCGCCGCCGCCGTCGCGATGATCTGGTCGGCCTCGGCCACGGTCAGGCACAGCGGCTTCTCGCAGGCGACGTGCTTGCCCGCACGCAGCAGCGCCAGGGTCAGCGCCACGTGATGGGCCGGTGGTGTCGCCACCAGCGCGACTTCGACGTCGTCGTCGCTGACCAGCTCGCTCACCGACGCGTACGTCCGCACGCCCGGGAAGTCCGTCTCCGCCGCCTTCCGGCGCTCGACGTTCGGGTCGACGACGGCGACCAGCTCGAGCCCCTCGGTCCGCGTCACGCCGAGTCCGTGGTGGTAGCCCATGGCCCCGAGCGGGCCGTACCCGACGATGCCAACGCCGATATTGCGTCCGCAACAGTGCAGATCCGGGCGCAGCGCCCGCGCGAGCAGTTGGGCGAGCTCGGGCGTGCGGAGCGCCGCGTCCGTGTTCCCGAGGCCGCACGCGACCACCCGACCGGCTCCGCGAGGGGTCTCCACGACGGCGGCGAAGTCCCGGAGCGCGACGCTCACGTCGACGATGACCTTGCCGTCCGCGAGCGGAATGAGGGGCACGAACCCGTCGACCACGGCGAACTCGCGCGTGACGCGGGCGGAGATGTGGGAGTGAGCCTCGGTGACACGCGCGTAGTACTCGCCGGGGGGCGGCTCCGGCCCGGCCACCGCCCCCAGCAGATCGGCCCAGAACCCGTCGCGCTCCGATGGCGCGCAGCCGACCGCCACCAGTGCCGCGCCCCGCTCGACGGCCGCCCGGATCGCGCCGAGGAACGCGAGCGGCTGGGCCGGCTGCGGACCGTCGACGACGATCGCATCGGTCGCGCCGACGTCCGGCGACGGCTCGCCCGGCGCCAGGAAGTGGAGCTCGCCCAGTCCCTGGGTCAGGGCACGGAACGCGGCGCGACGACTCTCCGTGAGACGCGGCGAGAGGACGAGGATGCGCACGGCATCGCCCTAGAAGTGCATCACCTCAGCCGCGTGGTCGTAGACGTCCTGGATGCGGCCGTGCGAGATCGCGGCCGCTTGCACGGCGGCCACCAGGTGGCGCCAGCGCAGCGAGGGACGGGTCGTGTGGAACTCCTCGTACGTCGCCTGGTGATGCTTGAAGGCGTGCATCTCCGTGAAGTTGTCGCGGCAGGCGATCTTGCCGAGCACGGTGATCAGCGGCTCGGGCGCGTAGTCGCAATTGGCGTACTGCTGCGCCAGGGCGGCGGCCTGCTTCACTTCGTCGGTCGAGCGCCAGCTGGCGAGGCCGGCCGTCGGCAACCGCTCTCCGACTGGCAGACGGTCGATGAGGGCCTCGATCTCAACGAGCAGCTCGTCCTGCGCGCGGGACGGCAGGAACGCCACGCGATCCGGCTCGGGCTGGATGTCCGACGCCAGCATGCGCTGGGCCATCCGCACTTCCGGTCCGGTGTTCCACATGAGCAGCGCCTGCAGCTTGATGCGCCGGGACAGCTCCGGCTGCCGCAGGAGGTAGCGCCGGGTGTTGGCGCCGGTGTTGATGTGCACGTCCATCGGGTTGCCCGTCAGCGAGCGCAAGAAGAGCGTCGAGCCCCCGACCGAGAGGCCCTCGCCCACGCCCTCGAGCGACAGCCCGTCGCTCAGCGCGCGGGCTAGCATCTCGGGAATTTCGGTGAAGTCGTTGCAGCGCCCGATCTCGTCCGCGAGCCGCGTGACGGCAGCGGTCTCGTCCTCGTCGGTCTTGACGCGCAGATCGCGCTCGAGCAGCTCGTATTTCCTGATGAGGGCGTCGACGTCGACGAGCATCGCCGGGTTGGTGGGACGCGTGATGTAGCGCACCGGCGCGCGGCCGATGTACTTCGCGTATTCCCAGCCGAAGTATTCGAGGGCCCGCCAGGTGAACACCGGGAAGAGGAAGTAGTGGTCGTCCAGCTGATTCTTGGGGACGCCGACCTCGAGCAGGAGCTCGAGGACCTGCATGGGCGAAAGGTGCTCGAGCAGGTAGAGGAAATAGTGATCGCAGGCGTTGTAGACCCCGCGGCTCACCGCGGTGCGAAACGCCTTCACCGTCGCCTCGACGTCGTCCTGCTCCGATACGGGCTTCGCGTCGGCCAGGACGAAGGGGCCCATGGCCGGTGAGTGGATGTGCTTGTTCGCGACGGCGACGTTCTGGATCACGGGCAGCATCGCGTACTCGCCGGGCAGCCGCGCCGCGATGTGGCGCACGGCGTGGAGCCCCGCCAGAGGATGGAGCGGACCGCCGTGGTGACCCGGCGGCAGGTCCGAGGAGCGCACCACCGCCAGCGCCGAGGCCAGCAGCATGTCCTTCACGGACGTGCCGGCGGCGAGCTTGTCATGGGTCCGAGCCACGATGTGCTCCGGAGTCGTTTCCTCCACGAACTGCACGAGTGGCTCGATGTGATCGGGATAGAGAACACGTTGGGCCATGACACGATCCTCCCGTTACCTAGCCGTTGCGCCCGTGGGCGCGGACACTGCCGATAGGGCCTCTCGCATGAAGGCGGGATCGAAAATCCGGTCCGCCATCACCTGACAGCGCTTCATCAGCCGGGGCTCGTCCGGCTGGTAGTCGGCGATCGCATTGTGCAGCGTCCCGATGTGGTCCCACACCAGCACGTCGCCCTCGGTCCAGCGGTGCGTGTATTGATACTTCGGCTGGAGCTGGTGCGCAAACAGCTTCTCGAGCACGCGGTCACTTTCGGCCTCGTCGAGCTCGTTGATGCGGATGGCGTAGCCCGGGTTGCAGTAGAGCACCCTGCGGCCCGTGATCGGGTGCGTCAGGAAGACCGGGTGGACGGAGGGCGGCCGCTTCCGGCGCTGCTCCTCGGACAACGGCGCCCGCAGGCTGCCTGGCCGGCGCCGCATGTTCTCCCAGAACTTGTTGAAGTCGTGGGTCGTCGTCATGGCCGCGAGCCGTGCCCGCACGTCGGGTGGGAGATCTTCGTAGGCCGCCTGTGTGTTGACGAAGGCGGTGGCGCCGAGCACCTGGCCGTTGCGGCGTGGCACCTTGACGGCGTAGAGCACGTTCAGGAAGCCGATCGTCTCGTTGTAGGACATATCCGTGTGCCAGTCCTGCCCGGCGTCGGTGATCCCGATCGGCTCGCCGTTCTCGATGATGTTCGAGAGAAACCCGACCTCCGGCATCCCGGGCTCGTGGTGCCGTCCGGTCAGCGTGGCCTGGATCCTGCCGAAGCGCCGGGAGAAATCCCGGAGCTCGACGGCCTCGAGCCGCTGATCCGGAAATCGGAGCACGCCGTGGCGGCCGAGCGCCAGGAGGATCGTGGCGAAGTCCGCGTCACTCAAGGGTTTGGCGAGGTCGGCCCCTCTGACCGTCGCCCCCAGGATCTGTCCGCTCGGCTCTACAGCCGTCATGCCGTCCTCCTCATGGCCCGCCCCGGGATTATACTGCGCCGGGCTCGCCCGTGATGAGGAGCTCTTGCAAGGAGGCCAATATGGAAACGAAGGCGGCGGTCTTTCGGAAGGTGCACGAGCCACTGACGATCGAGGCGGTCGAGATCGACAAGCCGTGGGGCCGCGAGGTCCTCGTTCGCACCGCGGCGACCGGCGTCTGCCACAGCGACCTGCACGTCGTCGACGGCGTAGGGAGGTTCCCCCTGGACCGCCCGATCATCCTGGGACACGAAGGCGCCGGCGTCGTCGAAGCGGTGGGCGCCGACGTGACGACCGTGCGGCCCGGCGATCACGTGGTGGCCTGCCTCTCCGGCTTCTGCGGGAGCTGCGAGCAGTGTCTCGGCGGGCACCCGAACCTCTGCGTCGGCGGCGTCGTCACCCGGGCGGAGTCCGCCCCGCCGCGGCTTTCGCAGAAGGGCCAGGCGTTCAGACAGTTCATCGGCATCTCGAGCTACGCCGAGCACATGCTGCTGCACGAGAACTCGGTGGTGAAGATCGACCCCGAGATTCCGCTCGACCGAGCCGCCCTGGTCGGGTGCGGCGTTCTCACCGGCGTGGGGGCCGCGCTGCGATCCTCCGGGCTCGAGGCCGGGCAGACCGTCGCCGTGTTCGGCTGCGGCGGCGTGGGGCTGTCGATCGTCCAGGGGGCGCGCATCGGCGGCGCCCGTCAGATCATCGGGGTCGACGTCTTCGAGTCCAAGCTGGAGATGGCCAGGCGCGTCGGCGCGACCCACGTCGTCAACAGCGCGAAGGACGATCCGGTCAAGGCGGTCCGCGCGCTCACGGGCGGGGCCGGCGTGGATCACGCCTTCGAGGCCGTCGGCAACACGACCCTCGTGCGCCAGGCCATCGAGAGTCTGGCCATCCGGGGCACCGCCACCATCGTCGGTGTTCTGCCGCCGGACGCGAAGATCGAGTTCCCGTGGATGGCGATTCGCCCGGAGTGCCGGGTGCAGACTTCGCGGATGGGCTCGAACCGTTTCCGCGTCGATATCCCCCGCTACCTCGAGTTCTATCGCCAGGGGCGGCTCCTGCTCGACGAGATGGTCACGCGCCGCGGCCGGCTCGACGACATCAACGAGGCGTTCCGGGCGATGAAGGCGGGCGAAGTCGCTCGCACTGTCCTGCTGTTCAACTAATTAATTTAGTTGAACGGCAAAGTCTGGGGAGCGACGCCGCTCCGCTAGCACCCGGTAGTGTACGGCTGGAAGTCCATACCGGACTGCGCCTCCCGGGTACCGGGGGCAGTGTCGGAACCTTGCCGGACCGTAAGGGCCGTAGCGCCAAGCGCGATAGCGACGATCTGATGAGCTACGTCTGCCGAAACAGTCCGGTCAACATTGACACCTTGACCGGTCAGCTTCAGACGGATCTCCCTTTCATCGCATCCTCCGTCGTGAGGGGTTCGGCCTTCGAGCCCCTCCTCCTCGGGCGTGAGCTACATCGCTACTTCCGGATGGTCGAGAAGGCCGCCTACTACACGGACATCGCGGGCAAGATCGGCAATAGCCGAGCGTCGGGGCAATGCCCTCGCGGCTGATCCGGTCGATCGCCCAAACGAGGAGCACGTCGAATTCGTGGCGGTGCGCCGCGGCGAGCACGTCGGCCAGCGCCGGGCGGTCGCTTCGCGCGCCGCCGCTCCGCGAAGACGCGCAGGACGTCGAAGCCGAGACGCTCCGCCCACTGACGAAGCTCGCGCTCCTGATTCTCCGTCGTCTGTTCTCACGTCGAGACGCGAATGTAGAGCGCAGCGCGCCGCCCCAGCAAAGTCATTGTGCCGGCCGCGCGCGGGCTCAGGCATCGTCCGGTATCGTGATCCGCAGTAGACTGATCGGTGACCGATGCTGACCTGGTTGGGACCCCGGGAGCGGCGGATCGTCGCCGGATTGTGTCTCCTCGGCGCGCTCCGGGTGTTCGTATACAGCGCGGCGTTCCCCCCGTTCCACTCCACAGACGAGCCCTTCCATTTCGACCTGATCGTCAAGTACGCGGCCGGCCACGTGCCCGTCCGGCTCCTGGACGAGCGCCTGAGCGCCGAGACGACGACGATTGTGCTCTACGGCACCGGCTGGTCGCGCCCGCGTCCGGATCTGGTCTTGTTGCATCACAGTCCCGAGTACCTGAATCCGCTGCCCCCCGACGGCGCGGTGCCGCCGCCCGTGTGGACGGCGCCCGCGGCCGTGCGTGAGGCGGTGCTGCCCTGGGGGCGCGAACGCTGGAACCGCGTCAACTACGAAGCGACGGAGCCGCCCGTCTATTATGCGCTGGCCGGCGCCTGGTATCGCCTCGGGGGTGCCCTCGGACTCACCGGCGGCCAGCGGTTCTACTGGACGCGATTTCTCAACGCGCTGCTCGCCGCGGGCCTCGTGGCGATCGCCGCGCTCTTCGCGCGCGCCGTCTGCCCCGACAATCGCGCCCTCGCCCTCGCGGTCCCGCTGCTCGTGGCGGCCTTTCCTCAGGACAGCTTTTACGGGACGACAAATGACGCCCCGCTGGCTCCGTTGCTCTTCGGCGCGGCGCTGTGGGCGCTCCTGAAGATCCTCCGCGCGGCGCCGCCGTGGCCGTGGTACGTCCTGGCGGGCGTGCTCGTCGCGGCGACGGTGCTGACCAAGTATTCGCACGTGGCGATCGTCGGCGCGCTGGGGCTTGCGCTCGCAGTGGTCGGTACCACGCGCCGCGACCGCGCGGAATATGTACGCCTGGGGGGACTCGTCCTCATTGTGCTTGTCCTGATCGGCGCGTGGGTCACGCGGAACGTGGGGCTGGCGGGGGAGGTGACCGGCTCACATCAGAAGGCAGTGGCGCTCGGCTGGTCGGTCAAGAGTCTGGCGGCGATCGGGGACCACCCGTTTTTCGGACGCGGGGCGATCGGCGCCATCGGTGACTTCGGGACCGACTTGCTCGCCACGTTCTGGCGGGGCGAGATCGCGTGGCACGGCCGGCCGATGACCCTGCCGGGCATTGATCGCGTCTACATCCTCTCCTCGGTCCTCTTGCTCACGTGCGCCGTCATCCGGGCGGCCGGCGCCCGGGTCCGGGCCGAGCGTCTCGCTCTGGGGATCAGCGCGGCGACACTCCTGCTGGCCGTGGCGGCCGTCGCCGCGCTCTCCATCGTGTTCGACTTCGGTACGCAGAATCAGTATCCCTCGCGCGCGCGCCCGTACTTCACGCACGGACGACTGCTGGTGGGAACCCTGGTCCCCTTCGTGACGCTGTACCTGTACGGGCTCCAGGGGGCGCTCAGCTGGGCGCGGCTGCGAAGCTCCGGCGCCCTCTTGATCGTCACGATCGCGATCGCGCTTGTCGCCCTGGGGGCGCAGCTGGTCGTCATTGCTCCGGTGTTCGCGAGCTCCTACAACTGGTTTCATCTCGTGGGGCGGTAGCGGGGCCGGCGTCATCGATCGCGCTCGCGCGCGAGCCGGCGCGCCGAATCGCGGGCGCGGAGCCGGAGCCACTCGTCGAGCATCCGGAGGACCTCGGGCGGCGTCGGTTTACCCGCGGTCTACCGCGGTCCTCGAGCGGATCAGGGTGGGCATCGCGCCCGGGGTCCCGCGGCTCTGCGCCTATTGCGTCGTGCTCGACCGCGACGCGTGATGGCCAAGATTGAGCATCACCTCGGAGAACTCCGTCCTCGGGCGGGCTGCATCGTCACGACGCTCACGGGGACGAACCGAGCGGTCGTCCGCTTCTACAACCAGCGCGGGACGCCCGAGCAGTGGATCAAGGAAGGCAAGGAAGCCACCCACTGGACCCGGCTCTCCTGCCACCACTTCCGGGCCAACGAGGTGCGGCTTCTCACCCTGCAACTCGCCGAAAGCTACTTGACGCGGAGCCTCTTTCGGCAGATTGTCCAGCGCATCGAGCAGCTCGCGTGGCACCCAATGTGATCACGAGCCCCTCGGAGTGAAGGCGATGACGAGTGAGTGGCGATCCGGCAGGGGTGGGCATAATCCCCACCTGACCGACCGGACGGGCGGCTCCGTGGACGCCGTCATGGGGGAGGCAGTCGGTCCGTATCGGAATCTCGGGTAAGATCCTCGCCGGATCATCGTGCCCGACCTATGAAGGCACGCTGAGGATGAGTCCGTACCTGGGATTCCGGGTCGCTCGCATCGCCCTCCTCGTGCTCCGGCCGGCGCTCGAATAGCTCGAGCAGGAGCGACTATGATCGTCGATATGCACGCGCATATCATTCCCGAGCACTTCCCGCCCGCGGGCAAGCGCGCCAGCGCGTGGACCTGGCCGTCGATGGACCACTTCGAGCCCGGCCGTGCGCGCGTCATGATCGAGGGCGAAAACTACCGCACTGTCCACGACGGCAACTGGAGCGTCGAGCGCCGGCTTCGGGACATGAAAGGGCATGGGGTCGACGTCGAGGTCATCTCGCCGATGCCGGAGCTGTGCGCCTACTGGTTCACGCCCGAGGACGCCCTCGACTTCTGCCGCTACACCAACGAGGCCATCGTCCGCATGTGCGAGGCGGCGCCAGGACGCTTCGTCGGCCTCGGGATCGTGCCGCTCCAAGATCCGGATCTGGCGGCCAAGGAACTCGCCCACGTCAAGAGCCTTGGGTTTCCGGGCGTTGAGCTGGGATCGAACGTGAACGGGAAATCGCTGGGCATGCCCGAGTTCCAGCGCTTCTTCCAGGAAGCGGAGCGGCTCGGCGTGGCCATCTTCGTCCACGCGCTCCGTCCGACGATGATGGACCGCTTCCCCACCAAGTCCCCCTTCAACCCCGTCGGCTACCCCACGGACACCTGTCTGACCATCGCGTCCATGATCGACGGGGGAACGGCGGAGAAGTGCCCGGGCCTGAGGATCGCCTTCAGCCACGGTGGCGGCACCTTTCCCTTCCTCCTCCCGCGCTACAACCATCAGTGGAGCGGGACCTGGAACGAGGAAGCGCCCGGCCAGAGCCGCGGCGCCGTCGCGCCGGGCGCCTTGCCACGCTCGCCGGCCGAGTACGCCCGCCGCTTCTACTACGACACGCTGCTCTTCGACCGGCGGGCGCTTCGCTACCTGATCGACATGATCGGGGCCAGCCAGATCCTCGTCGGGACGGACTATCCCTACATGGCGCCCGAGCAGCCGGTGGACAAGACGCTGCGCGCCCTGGAGCTGCCTCCGGAAGTCCATGAGGACATCACCTGGAACAACTGCTTCCGCTTTCTCGCGATGAAGCCGCCAGCATGAGGAGGTCAGGCTCAAGGGTCGCTGAGTCTGGGAGGAACCGATGCTGAGCGTCACGCGCGATCTGATGCTGCCGACGGCCATTACCGGGTCGTATCCCCGCCCGCTCTGGTTCAACGAGAGCCTGCGGGGCCGGTCATTCAAGTCGGCGCTCGGCGATTCGCTCTTTCGCGAGCAGTACCTGGACGCGGTCGCGTGCGTCATCAACGCCCAGGAGGCCGCGGGCCTCGACATCGTGACCGACGGCGACAGCCGGTTCGACCTGGCCGTCGGCGGCAAGTCGTGGTTCTTCTATCCGATCGAGCGGCTCGGCGGCGTCGAAGGCCATCGGGACACCTCCCGCGGCTGGATGCAGCGGCACGGCTTGCGCCCGGGTCGCATCCTCTGGGAGGTGCAGGAGGCCTATCAACCCGGGGTGGTCAAGGACAAGCTCCGCCGCGGACCGCTGGAATACACGGCGCTCTGGAAGGCCGCCCAGCGCCTGACGGACAAGCCCCTGAAGTTCGGCGCGATCTGCGCGCCGGCGCTCGCGAGCATGCTCTGGGACGAGTACTACGGCGACGACAAGACACTCATCAACGAGCTGTGCGACATCATGAACGCCGAGTTCCGCGAGCTGGCCGCCGGCGGCTGTCCGCTCATCCAGGTCGAGGAACCGCCGCACCACGGGCGCACGACGCGGCCCGACTGCAGCGACGCCGACCTCGAGTTCCTCACGCAGGCGTTCAACCGCCAGCTCGTCGGCGTCGACGCCGAGATCTGGGTGCATACCTGCTGGGGCAATCCGAACCAGCAGCGCGTGTACTGGGAGCCGCCGAGCTACGAGCGCGCGCTGCCGCATCTCCTCCAGCTCGACGGCGACGTCATCACCTTCGAGTGCGCCAGCACCGACGGCCGGGACCTCCCGCTCTTCGCCAAGCACCGGACCGACAAGAAGATCGGGATCGGCGTGGTCAGCCACTGCAACACGGTCGTCGAGCCGCCCGAGCACGTGGCCCGCCTGATCCGCAAGGCGCTCGAGTACATCCCGCCGGATCGCCTCGTGATCACCACCGACTGTGGGTTTGGTCGCGAGGGATTGAGCCGGCGGATCGCGTACTACAAGTGCGTCGCGCTCGTCGAGGGCACCAACATCGTGCGCCGCGAGCTGGGTCTGCCCGAGGCGCGCGTGCGCGCCGCCGACCCGCGGCTCTGGTTCGCGAGCGGGCCGGAGTCGGCGGGCGCCTAGAGGTACGGCAGGACGGTCTCCGAGAACAGTTCCGTTCCGTCCGGGCGCGGCGCGTCGGCGAAGTTCACCGTGAGCCTGGCGGCGCCCTGGCGGACGATCCGCTGAAGCGCGTCCGTGACCTGGGCCGGCGTTCCGGCCAGCCGGATGTCCGCCATCGGCCGCACGCAGGGATCGGTCTTGAGCCGCTCCACTTCGCGTTCCGTCCGGGCGATCAGGATTCCGACGCGCACGACCTGCACGATCTGGTCGTAGTCCCGGCCGACCTCGCGGCAGTGCGCTTTCAGGACTTCCTGCTTGTGGGCGTGGAGCGCGTGGTCGCGGAAGCCGTAGTTCCACCAATCGGCGTGCTGCGCGACGACGCGCAGCAGATACTTCTCCCCGTGGCCGCCGATCATGACCGGCGGGATCGGCTCGGGCCGCGGCTCGCAGTGGGCCTTCACGACTCGATAGTGCTGCCCCTCGTACGTGGCCGGCGAGTCGCGCCACATGCGCCGGATCAGCTCGATCGCCTCGGCGAGCTGGGCGATGCGCACGCGGGTCGGGGGACACGGCCACCCGTACGCGAGGTACTCCTCCTGGTTCCACCCGGCTCCGATGCCGAGGATCGTTCGGCCGCCCGAGAGCGCCGGCGCCGTGGCGACCATCTTGGCCGTGTGCGCCGGGTTCCGAAAGCTGTTGCACAGGACTTCGTGGCCCGCGAGCTTGTCCGGATAGCGGGCCAAGGCCCAGACCAGGAGCGTCCAGCCCTCGGCGACCTTGTGGCCGTTGTACTGGACGTGGTCGGGAAGCCAGAGCGAGTCGAACGGGCCGACCGTCAGGTCAAAGTAGGGGAAGGTCGCTTCCATCAGTCGTGACCAGACGTTGAGGCCGACCGGAACGGGCATCCTCAGAACCAGCTGGCCTTGTCGACCACGTTGCGGAGCGGCTCGCCGGCCAGGAAGCGCCGGCAGTTGTCGAGCAAGACTTGAAACCGCCGGTCGTCCAGAAAGGGCCCGTGACCGGCGGTATGGGGCGTGATGAGGACACCGGGCATCGTCCACAGCGGATGGTCGGCCGGCAGCGGCTCCTGGTCGAAGACGTCGAGCCCGGCGCCGGCGATCTCGCCCGCCCGCAGCGCTGCGACCAGGTCGTCGAGCCGCGTCGTCATGCCGCGTCCGATGTTGATGAAGAACGCGGAGCGCTTCATCCGCTGAAAGCGCGTCCGGTTCATGAAGCCCTCGGTGGCCGGCGTGTGGGGCACAGTGAGGATCACGAAGTCCGCGAGCGGCAGCAGCGCGTCGAGCGCGTCGGGCCCGTCGAGCTTGAGCACGCCCGGCGGCGCCTCGCGGCGGCGCGGGTCCACGCCGATCACGTGCATGCCAAACGCGGCGGCGAGGCGCGCGGCCTCCGCGCCGATCCCGCCCACGCCGACGATGAGCGCAGTGGCCTCCGGCAGGTGGATCACGCCGGTGTCGAGCGGCTCCCGGCGCCACTCGCGCCGAAGCTGCCGCGGAAGGTAGTGCTGGAACCCGCGCGCGAACGCCAGGACGAACGCCATGATGTGCGCGCCGATGTGGTCGTTGTAGATCTCTCGGAAATTCGTCACCACGACGGGATGAGCGATCAACGCCGACGTGTAGTAGCCGGCGGGCGGCGCCGCCTGCGGCGCCTGGAGCCAGCGGAGCCGCCGCGCGTCGCGAAGCAGCGCGTCCGGCATCGTGCCAAACGCGGCGTCGGTCTCGCCCACGGCGCGGGCGGCGTCGGCCTCGGTCTCCGCGACCACGATGGCCAGCTCCGGCAGGGCCGCGGCGAGCCGGGAAGCCCATGCGCGTGTGGTGGGCGTCTGCGGCGGTAGCATCAGGAGCGAAGTCGGCATCCGGCCTCCCCGTTACGCGTTGACCCGCATGTGCGACCCGCGAGCCACCGGTTCGCTCGTGTGGTCGCCGAAGTGTACTTGAGGTTGATCGCGCGTGCACCTGGGCACACCGGCGAGATGAGGAGGCGCGGGCGTTGCGGTGGGCCGGGGGGTTCCGGTTCGGCAATCGGCCCGCGCAGACCGTTGCGACCGGAGCCCCGGGCCGTGATCCGTTCCGCGGCTCGAGCTATTTCCCTTCGAGCGCCGCGAGCGGCGCATAGTCGGCCACCGAGCCGTGGCCTCCCGCGAACCTGACGGGCGAGATCCCGGCCTTCTTCACGCCGGTGACGAGGGCGGCGAGGTTCGGATTCAGCTTGTCGGGCAGCGCCCCGGCGCCAGGGCTCCAGATGTCGGTGACGAAGCCGAGGCGCGCGTCGGCTACGTAACCGATCATCAGGCCGGTCGCGTGCGGGTTCTCGATCACGTACGCGCCGACCTCGCGGGTGCCGTCGTTGAACAGGCGCTTGTCACCCACCTCGGCGATCGGCGTCGCGGTGAGATCGCGGGCGCCG
>JAHFDK010000053.1:15529-28192 GCA_023249095.1 Candidatus Rokuibacteriota bacterium
CCGCCGGCGTGGTCCATGTGATGGTGAGTCAGCACGAGAAATCGCACGGGCTTGCCGGGATACTTCGTGCGCGCGGCGTTGAGGATCCAGTTCGAGTGCCCGTCGCTCACCGGCGCGTCGAAAACGATCAGATAGTCGCGCATCTCGACGATCAGGCTGTGGTGCGAGCCGCCGACCACGTGCTGGACGCCGGGCGCCCGCTCCTCGAGCCGAAGCCCGGACGTCGCTCGCGTGTCGTAGCTCGGCGCGTCCGAGTCGAGATAGGTGCCGATGAACTGGCGCCGGATCACCCACTGATACGGCACGGGACCGGTCGCGGGCTTCGGCGCCCCCGTCTTGAACGCGGCGGGAATCGTGAGCCGCTCGGCGGCGATCGGCGCGTTGACCTTGCCGTCGGCGATCTTGACGTCGATGACGGGACGGCCGTTCAGCTCGTACTTCCGGCTCGTCGCCACGCGCAGGCCGTCCATCGCCTTCCAGTCGGCGAGCACGAGATCGTAGGTCACGTCGCCCCAGATGTTGTCGTAGTCGAGCGTGCGGATCCGGGCCGGCAGCCCCGTCGCCGGATCGAACAGGACGGTCAGCGTCTGATCACCCGTCCGATAGTCGACGGCGGGATAGGAGACTCCCCCGACCGTCACGGCGCCGGCGGAAGAGACGCGGTCGGGGTTCTTCAGCATCTCGAGGGACAGCAACGACGATCCGCGCCGGAGCTCGCGCTGCGACGTGGCCAGCCGCAGCCCCGACATCGCATGGGCCGGCGGATTCGAGTCCAGGCTCTGCTTGGTACGCCCGTTGCTATCGATGCCGGCGACGTAGCCCGCATCGGGTGCCACGATCTCGCTGAAGGTGAACGTGCGCGGCGCCGGATACGCGAAGTTGCGCACCCAGTCGATGCGCGTCGCGTTCGTACCGACGTCGCTGGCCAGCTCGAACGTCGACTCGCAGGCAAAGCGCATCTCGCCGCCCGGAGCCATCGACTGCTCGGGCTCCCACTGGCGAACCGTCCCCTTCACCGAGAGCGTCTTGACACCGGCGAGGGTCTCAGCTCCCCCCATCGCCTGGACGGCCCGAGCCACGAGCTCCTGGCCCTGGGGCTGCATCGTCGCGCACGACGCCACGATCAGTGATATGGCGAGCAGTAACCCGGCACGCTTCATGGTTCCCTCCTGTTCACCTCGATCGGCACACCCGCGGATCGTGTCTCTACTCGACGTACAACTGGCCTGCGACCGAGTGGGTTCCGTCCGCCGCACGCCGCAGGACGACGAACTCGCCCATCCGAATGTTGAGCCCGGTCAGATCGGTGACGACGCTGCCGTGGGTGACCAGCACCAGGGGTGGTCCGCCGCGGTGCGCTTCGATCGCTTTCCTGATCTCGGCCAACTGGCGCTGGCGACGCTCTTCGTCACTGAGCGCACCCTGCAGCGGATCCCAGGACTGCACCTGCCCGAAAGCCAGGCGGGCGGTGTCGAGGCACCGGCAGCGCGGGCTGGATAATACCAGACCGACAGCGATGCCGTTCTGCCGAAACACCTCGCCGATGCGCTCGGCCTGGGCCCGACCGCTCGCGTCCAGGTTGCGCTGCGTCGAACAGTCGTCGAGCCTGGCGCTCGGTGGATCGAAGGTGCCGGGGGCGTAGCTGTGACGCAGCACCACGACGCTGCCGGGCGTGCGCAGAGCCTCCCAGATCGACTCCGTCGCGGTCGCGGTTGATACCGCCGAGGTGCACAGGACGGCCGCAGTCAACCATCGAAGGGGAGCCGTCACGCGAAGGCGGGCAGGACTTCGCGTGTGAGCAGATCAAGTGAGCTCATGGCGGCGTCGCGCGGGATCCCCGGCGCAGAGACTCGGCAGACGAGGTGCCCGAGGGCCAGTTCTTTTCGAAAGCGCTGGAGCTGTCGGATGCAGCTCCCCGGATCGCCCAGGATGATCCGGTCCTCGGCCAACCGCTCGATGGTCAGGGTCCCGGCCGGGCGCCTCACGACGGGGTGGGGCCAGCGGAAGTAGGTGTCCTCGAACGACCGGATGAACGGCGCCCCCGCGAGGGCGCGGGCACGCTCCAGGCTCTCGGCCACGAAGACGTAGCGCATGAGCGCCACCTCGCCGGTATCGGGGTCGCGCCCCGCGTCCCCCCGTGCCTCCCGGTACAGACGCACGCAGGCCGCCACCTCGTCCAGCCTGGCTGACGGCCCGCCCAGCCACGCCTCCCCCAGGCGCCCGGCGCGCCGGATGGCGGGCTCGACCCAGCCCCCGAACCAGATCGGTGGCCGGGGACGCTGCACCGGACGTGGGCTCACGGTGGCGCTCGTCACATTATAGTGCCGGCCAGCGTGAGTGACCTTGTCCTCGGACCAGAGCCGTTGGATCAAGGGCACGGCCTCGTCCATCCGGCTCCCGCGCTCTTTGATCGACACGCCAAAGGCCGCGAACTCTTCGGGCGCGTACCCGGCACCCACCCCGAGGATCAGGCGACCCGCGGAGATCATGTCGACCATCGCCGCCTCCTCCGCCACGGCCAGCGGATGGTAGAGCGGGAGCAGGAGCACGGCGGTTCCGAGACGAACCTTGCGCGTCCGGCCGGCGATGGCGGCCAACCCGATGAGCGGCGCCGGATAGAGCGTGCGGTTATTGTGGTGCTCCCCGAGCCACACCGAGTCGAACCCGGCTGCCTCGGCTTGCTCGCACTCGCGGATGGTCTCCGCGAAATCACCGCCTGCCTGGAGCGGGCTCAAGCCAAACTTCATGTCAGACCTCCCGCGGCCGCCGTGCCAGGGTGGCGGCCAATGCTGACGTTGTGGCAATCCCGGACGACCGTGGCCGGCGGCGCAGGGGTTCGGCGCACCACCGATGCCAACAATCGTCCGACATTGCACCATACCTTGCCCGTTGCGGTGCGGCATCGGATGTGCAGCCGGCATGTCCGGGCGTGGAGCGCGAACGAGTCGTAGCCCACTCCCGGGGCTCGAACAAGGGAGGAACTATGGTGAAGCGCTGCTCACAAATTGCTCTGGTGCTGCTGATCTCGGCGCCGATCCTGGCCGGTTGCGCAAAGTCGCCCACGACCACGTCGGATGCCTCGTCGCCGATGGCGGGCGGGGCCATGGCCGGATCCGCGGATGGCGGTCGTGGTGTCTCGTCCGCGGCCGCAGGCCCTGCTGGCTCTTCCGCGCAAGGAAATCCCAGCCGACCCAACCCGAAGGAATTCGCGACGATGGCGCTACTCAAAGATGTCCGCTTCGATTTCGACCGGTACGACATCCGGGCGGAAGACAGCGAAGTCCTCGACGCGAACGCGGAGTCGCTGAAAACCAATCCCAAGCTGCTGGTGCTCATCGAGGGACACACCGACCAGCGCGGGACGTCGGAATACAATCTGGCGCTCGCCGATCGGCGCGCGAAGGCGTCGATGAACTATCTCATCTCTCGAGGTGTCCGGTCGAACCGGATCACGATCGTCAGCTACGGCAAGGAGCGGCCCGTGTGCGCCGAGAGGAGCGAAGACTGCTGGAGTCTGAACCGCCGTGCACACTTCATGGTGAAGGGACAGTAGCTACCGTCGCTTCCCGAGGAGGAGGAGGTTCGCTCCTCCTCCTCGGCGTCGTCCCCGCCTCCGAACGCCTCAGAGCTTCCGCCCCTTGATCAGCTTGATGATCGACTCCATGGTGAGGCGGTCGTCGTCGAAACCGCCGTGGGTCGTGCTGGCGGTGGCGGCGCCCGGCGCGGTCCACGCCTTGACGTTCGGCAGCCGGAGCGCCGCGACCTCGGCGCCGAAGTACTTCTCCATGCCGAGGATCGGAGCTCGTCTGCCACCCTCGAACGACTCCGACACGAGGTAGAGCAGCGAGCGGCTGTAGCCGAGGATCGGCCGGCAGGTCGAATCCCGCTCCTCGGCGGCGTCGGCGAGGAAAAAGGAGCGGAACTCCCTCACCGTCTTGTCCTTGAGCCGAGGCAGCAGTGTCCGCTCGAAGAGGTCGACGGTCGCCGCGGCCGCCATGAAGTTGACGCTGTCGAACTTCCAGCCGAGCTGGGCCAGGCGGTCGACCACGTGGCACTGGACGATCGCGCCCGCGGAGTGACCGATCAGGTGCAGGCGCACCGGCGTCTTCGTGAACCACGGCGACTTCATGCCGCTCTCGTAGAGGACGAGGCCACCGCTCTCTCTGTACCTCGAGATGCCGTCGGCGTTCTGCTTCATCTCGCCCCAGATGAGAGACCCCGCCGGCGCCAGCAGCCGTTCCAGCCGCTGGTTCCAGAAGCGCCGGAGCTGGTCGACCAGCCCCGTTGGTCTGGGCAGGCCCGTCACGAGATCCGCCAGCCGGTTCCTCAGGGTCGACCAGAGATCGGTCTCCCACATGAGAAAGATCGGGAAAATCCTCGACTCGTACAGCGCGGGGATCCAGCGCGACGCCGTCTCGGCCGCCGACTCCTCGCCGGTGAGGCCACCGTGAGCGTAGATGGCCACGTCGGTCGGCTCGGCGGCTTTGAGGCTCCACTTCTTGCGTGCCTCGCCGATGTGGAAATCGACCAGCGCCTCGACGTCGGTCCGCTGCGTACGGAACACCCCGCTCCCCGATAAGCGACCGTTGTTCTCCATGTCGATGACGAACGGCGAGAGCTCGCGGTCGCGGAGGGTACTGTCCGACGCGATCTGGACCTTGCCCCGGGCCATGCGCAGCGACGGAGACCGGGCGATCTCGACGTGCTGCTCGGTGGCGACCCCGAGCTGCGTCACCCAGCAGTCCATGGCGTTGTCGCTCCAGTCCTGGTACGTGAGGATCGCGAGCCCCCCGGTCCCCCACTCCAGGCCCCACGAGTTCTGGACGATGAACCCCGCGGGCGTGTAGCCGACGATGACGAACGCGTGCCCGCCGTCGTCAGGCAGCACCTCCGCCGGCGGGATCGTCCAGTACGCCTTGCCCTTCCTGGCGCCCCTTCCCTTGAGCCAGCCCCCGTGGCAGACGACGCTCGCGTAGAGCACGCCGACGTCGTGCAGGGCCACGTGCATGTCCGTCACTGACCGCGTGTCGACGCGGTAATAGGCGCCGAGAGGGCGCCGCGCGGCGTCCAGCCACCAGTCGTCCGCCGGCTTCGCGGCCGGCCGCGGCATTTCCGGGCGGCGCCACAGATCCAAGCGGCAAACGCCATGCTTGTACCACCCCTTCATGGCGCCGCGCAGGCTCGAGCCGGAGTCCTCGGCAGCGCCCGGGAACTCGTCGTAGCGGCGGGCCATCGAGTACAGCATGAACGGCGACATCGGCGGCGCGGCCGGATCGCGATGTTTCCGGAGCAGGAAGTTGACGACACTCGCGAGGGCGAAGCCCGTGCACGCGTTGGTGCGCTCCTGGTTGAGCACCGGCAGCTTGAGCTGGGGCGTCATTTCAGGCGGAGGCGGCGCGTGGAGCCCCGGGATGTACGGCCGGTCGCGTAAGTCCAGACGATCGGGAACGATGTTGCGCTTGGGATTGAACTCCATAGTGCCTCCCGTCCTACACCGTAAACGGCCGTTGCCTCTCGAACGCCCGGCTGGGCGCGCCGACGGCAAAGAACTTCGGCGTCTGGTCGGGTGGCATGCTCTTGACGATCGCGCTGTGGAACGTGCGGTAGCTCCCCGCGAAGTGCCCTTCCTTCCACACGCGCAGGAGATTCGCCGTGAACAGGCCGTTGAAGTCGCCGTCCTGGGAGAGCTGGTTGTCCTGGCATCCGGAGATGAGGATGACCGAGGCCCGCACGGCGGCTCGCGGGTCGCCCTTGCTGGAGTCCTGCAGCTTGTCGTACATCCCCCGGTGAGCCCGGTACGTGCGCAGCGCGACCTCTCGGGGCATGTTGCGGTACCGCACCCGATCGGTGCCCGCCGCGGCTCCCCGCGCGGCATAGAACATCGTCTTGGTGACGGTGCCGCTGTGGCAGCTGTCGGACAATACGAGCACGCGCACCCCCGGCTTGAACCGGCCGAGCGCCTGGTGGATCTCGTCGTCGATGAGCTCGCCGTTGTAGAGACACCAGGTCTCGTCTTGTGCGTCGGGCTCGTCATGGTTGCGGTCGGGCACTTGCCCCCCGTGGCCGGAGTACGAGAGCAGGAAGATGTCACCGGATCTCAGCGCGCTGGCCGCCCTGGCGATGCCCCCCAGCACCGCGCTGCGCGTGGCGCGTCGGGTCAGCAGGCGCTGCACCTTGAACCTCCTGGAGCGCGCGATGTCTGCCATGTCGCGGGCGTCGGCCTCGCACGCGTTGAGTTTTCCGCTCCAGCCCTCGTAGTGCCTGGGATCGACCGCGTTCAGCCCGATCGTGAGTGCCAGTCCCTTGGCCATGTCACTCCCCCTGTCGAACGCGCGCGCCATGTGCCGCGACATCCGCGCAATGCCTGAGAACGCTCTGCCTGAGAATCGGACAAGAGATCGGACTGCTGGATTGTCCAACCGAGAGGGTCGATTCGCCGAGGAAAGTTCGCTATCTTCCGTGTATGACCGCCGCGCTGAACCGTCGAGGCGCGACATTCGTGTAGACGACCGTGCCGTCGCGCTCGACGATCTGCTGAATGCCGTTCCCCTGCAGCTCCCACGCGATCGGCGCGCCGTAGAGGCGCAGCACCCGCGTGACGTATTCCCGGGTCTCGGGATATGGCGGGATACCGCGGAACGCCACCACCGGCTTCTCGCCGGCGTTGTACGCCGCGATGGCGAGCGGCAGATCGTAGCGGAACCGCTCCATGAGGCCGCGCAGATGGCGGGCGCCCGCGTGGATGTTCTCGCGCGGATTGAAGGAGTCCCGCACGCCGAGGATCGCGGCGGTCTCCGGCATCAGCTGCATGAGCCCACGCGCGCCCTTTCGGGACACGGCTCGATGGTCGAATCCCGATTCCACCCGGATCACCGCCCAGATGAGGCGCTCCGGCACCGCATATCGGACTGCCGCCTCGGCGATCTCCTGGGAGTAGACCCCGTGATCGGCGGACGCCGGCCGCTGCGAGCTACGTGCCGGGGCCGGAGTGAACACCGCCCGCTGGTAGGAGGGATTCGGCTGGATGTTCGTGAAATAGACGGTCCCGTCCGAGGCAGTCCGCTTGTACACTTCCGCGCCGACAGGCGTCGCTGCCGTCACGACGGCCGTGACCGCCAGGAGGATCAGGAACCGAGGACCGAAGCCTTCCATGGCAGAGCTCTAGCGCAAGTCTGGTACCGGAATGGGATTTCCAGAAATATCAATATGTTGCGCGGCTCTGGACAGAAGTGAGCCTGGTGAGTCTCTGACCGGCGGGGATCATTCTAGCCAGCCACAGCCGATTGACCCCCGGCCGCAGATTGACTACGGTGGGGCCGCTACGCAACCCCGTTTCGAGAGGAGCCGAGCGATGGCCGACTGGACGCCGCCCACGCAAGATCGCGTCGAAGGGTACTTCAAGGAGCTCAATAACTGGGGCCGCTGGGGCCACGACGACCAGCGCGGCACCGCGAATCTCATCACGGCCGCCAAGCGTGCCCAGGCAACGTCGCTCGTGCGCACCGGCCGCACTGTCTCGCTGGCACGCGACATCGGCCCCCAGCCGGCGATCATGTATAATGTTACCTTCCCCTCGAACCGGGAGCGCGCTGACGTCGTGCTCGACCGTTTTGACCTCGTCTACCATGGGTTCACGATCACCCACATCGACGCGCTCTGTCACGTCGCCTGGGACGGCGAGCTGTTCAACGGCCGCTCGTTCAGAGACAGCCTCACCGCGGCCGGCGCCACCTGGTGCGCGATCGACGCCTACTTCGACGGCCTGACGACCAGAGGCGTGCTCCTCGACGTGGCGGCCGGGCGCAAGGAAGGCTACGTGACCGTCGGCCAGCCGGTCACGCCGAAAGAGCTCGACGCGGTGGCCGCTCGGGCGGGCGTGAAGGTCGAGCCCGGCGACGTCGTGGTGGTGCGCAACGGCGACGAGGCGTTCCGGAAGGCGCACCCCGACTGGGTGCCGCGCGTGTCGCCCCACCCCGGAATGCACCTGTCGTGTCTCGAGTGGTTCCGGGAGAAGGACATCGCCGCGATCTCATGGGACATGATGGACGAGCGTCCCACCAGCTATCCGGGGTTCGCCATGAGCACCCACCTGGCGATTCCGTTCCTGGGGCTTGTGCTCGTGGACAACACGAACCCGGAGCGGCTGGCCAGAGCGTGCGCGGAAGAGGGACGTTACGAGTTCCTCTTCACGGCGACGCCGATCCGGTTGATGGGCTCAACCGGCGCGCCGGCGCACCCGCTCGCGATGTTCTGAGACCACGCAGAGCCGGGATCGGGCTCGGCGTCAGGCCACCCGCGCGCCGGGCCCACGCAGCAACGCGCCGGGCATGCGGCCGGTCGCCTCGCCGTTTTCCAGCGTCACCTGGCCGTTGACCACGACGGCGGCGATCCCTTCCGCCTTCTGCACGAGACGGCGGGCGCCGCCGGGCAGATCGGTCTCCACGCTTGGCATCGCGGGTCGCACACGGACCTCGTCGAAGAGCACGAGATCTGCCTTGTAGCCGGTGCGCAGCAGGCCCCGATCATTGAGCTCCCACGCCGAGGCGTTGTCGAAGGTGAGCTTTCGCACCGCCTCCTCCAGCGTGAACGCCCGCTTTGCACGCACCCAGTAGCTCAGCATATGGGTCTGCAGCGAGGAGCCCATCTCCTGGCAGACATGCGCGCCCGAATCGGAGAACGTCGCCAGGGTACGCGGGTGCTTCAGCATGCCGAGCACGTGGTCCGGCTGCTCGTTGACCAGCGGCTGGATGAACACCTGATTGTCATTCTCCAGCACCAGATCGAGCATCACTTCGACCGGGTGCTTGCCGCGCTGGGCTGACAGTTGCGCCACGGTCGGATCGTCCCAGTCGACGCTCTTCATGGCGTAGAGGTTGTCGTAGTCCGGTTTTCGCGGATCGGTGGTGGCGGCGCCACCGCCCTGGAACACGTTGCCGCGAGGCTTCATGTCGGCCTCTGCCGCGACCAGCTGCCGGCGCGTCGCGGGATCGGCGAGGCGTTGCTTCTGCTCGTCCAGCGGCAAGTGGCGCAGCGCTCGCCACGCCGGCAACACGTCGAACGGCAGATAGGACTTGAGCGAGAAGATGGCGTTGATCGATCGGGTGGTGGTCTGCCCCCACATCCGCGCGCCGGCGGCCGCGCAATCATCCAGGTACTCGAGCTGATAGGTCCACGGATTTGGCTTGTCTCCCTGGCGGCTCGAAATGGTGCCGAACATCACCGGCCGCCCGGTCTCCACTGCCACCTGCTTCAGCCGGGCGAGGAAGCGGCGCTGCGCCTCGCCCCCCGAGGTGTCCGGCCCGACCTGGAAGATGCCGGCGTTCAGCTCCGCCATCGCGCCGACAAGGCGATCGACTTCCGACCAGTCAGCGATCCGGCTGGCCACCGGCGTGTTGTCCGGCGTGACGTGCGTCGTCGCGCGCGAGCTCGAGAAGCCCATGGCGCCAGCGCGGATCGCCTCCTTCACCGCCGCGGCCATCCGGGCGAGATCATCCGCGGTCGCCTTCTCGCTCAATGCGCGCCGGCCCATGACGTACATGCGCAGGGCCGAATGGCCGATGTAGGCGCCGTAGTTGATCGCCTTGGGCAAGCGATCGACGGTCGCCAGGTACTCCGGGAAGGTTTCCCAGGTCCAGGCGATTCCCGCCAGCATCGCTTCGGTGGGAATGTCCTCGACCGCGGTCAGGCAGCGGGCGAACCACTCGCGCTCCGCCGCCTTGCACGGCGCCAATGCGAACCCGCAATTGCCCATGATCACGGTGGTGACGCCGTGCCAGCAGGAGCAGCTGCCGATCTGGTCCCAGGCCACCTGAGCGTCCATGTGGGTGTGGCCGTCGATGAAGCCCGGCGCGACGATCAGGCCGTCGGCGTCGAGCGTGCGCTCCGCCACCGCTCGGATGCGCCCGATCTCGACGATCTCGCCGTCCTTGATTCCGACGTCACCCCGATAGCGCGCGGCGCCCGAGCCGTCGACGATCGTTCCGTTGCGGATCAACAAATCTAGACCCATGGCGTCTCTCCTCTTAAACGTTCGCTCCATACTACGCCAGCGCTTCCTCGCGGGCGATTTGACTCTGCGTCGCCGGCGGCTTACTTTGCGAACGGGACAGAATCGTACCGAACACGGAGAACGTGGCATGCGTACCTACTACGACATCGATCTGACGGGCCGCTCGATCACCAGGCGAGAGCTGCAGGGCGAGGAGATCGTCCGGGCCGGTCGCTATCTGATCGCCAAGACGCTGCTCGAGCTGGGCGCGGCCACCGTCGACCCGCTCTCGCCCGCCAACCCGCTCATCTTCTCGGCTGGCCCCTTCGCCGGCACGAGCTTCTCCAACGCTAACCGCACGAGCGTGGGCTGCAAGAGTCCCCTCACGGGCGGCATCAAGGAAGCCAACGGCGGCGGCAGCTTCAGCTACGGCCTGGGCCAGCTGAAAGTCGCCGGGTTCACGCTGCACGGGGCCTCGCTGGACTGGGTCGTCCTCCACTTCAAGAAGGACGGCACCATCGACTTCGACGACGCCGCGCCGTACCTGGGTAAGGGCAACTTCGAGGCCCAGGAGATGCTGCACCGGAAGCACGGCAAGAAGGTCACCATCGCGTTGTGCGGTCCCGTGGGCGAATACCAGGGCCTGCTCGCTGGCATCGCCTTCAGCGACAAGGACGGCCGGCCGGCGCGTCTGTCGGCGCGGGGCGGCGTGGGCGCGGTGATGGGCTCGAAGAAGGTCAAAGCCATCGTGGTCGACCTCGACAAGATCCCGCCCTTCACCGACTCGAAGAAGGTCAACGCGGCCATCAAGGACTACGCCAAGATGCTGCTGGCCGACTCCATGGTCACCAACTTCTACCAGAAGATCGGCACCATGGGTATGGCCGACCTCCAGAACGCGCTGGGCGGCCTGCCCGTGCGCAACTTCAGCGCCGGCCAGCAGGTCGACGTCGCCAGCGGCGAGAAGTTCAAGATGGGCGGCGACCACATCAGCCAGCTCAACGTCTCGCGCGGCGGCGAGCACACGCACGCCTGCATGCCCGGCTGCGTGATCCAGTGCAGCAACGTGTACGCCGACGCCAGCGGCAAGGAAGTGGTCTCGCCGGTGGAGTACGAGACGCTGGGCCTCCTCGGCACCAACTGCGGCTTGAGCGATCCGGACGACCTCGCCCAGATGAACTTCCTCGCGAACGACCTCGGCGTGGACACCATCGAGCTGGGGGCCACCCTGGCCGTGTTGATGGAGGCCGGCCTCGGCGTCTTCGGCGACGTGAAGTTCATGGCCGACTGCATGGCCGAGATCCGCCGAGGTAGCGAGCAGGGGCGGCTCTGGGCGCAGGGAACCGCGCGCGTCGGCGCCCACTACAAGGTCCGCCGCGTCCCCGTCATCAAGAAGCAGGCGATCAGCGCCTACGATCCGCGCGTGGTCGAGGCTACCGGGATCACCATGATGGCGACGGCGCAAGGCGCGGATCACACGGCGGGCAATCTTCCACGGCTCAAGACCCGCGAGATGAGCGCCGAGCAGATCGTCGAGCAGAGCCTCGCCCACCAGGCGCGGGTGGCGGCCAACGACTCGCTGGGCCTTTGCATCTTCGGGATGAGCGTGACCAACCCGAACACGGAGTTCCTCGTGAACGCCATCAACGCCGCCCACGGCACCAGCCTGACCAAGGACTTCTTCGAGCCGCTGGGACAGGCGGCGCTCCGGCTGGAGTACGAGTTCAACCGCCGCGCCGGCTTCACCGAGAAGGACGACGAGTTGCCCGAGTTCTTTTACTCGGAGCCGCTGCCGCCGACCAACCACGTCGCCCGCTTCCACGGGACTGACGTGCACGGAATGTACGAGCGCCTGCCCGCGTGACGGAGCCTCCCGCGACGCCCGCCTGAAGCACCGATGAGCTCCGCGCCGACCGTGCTGCTTGGGCGTTCGACCGCCTCGTCCGCCGCCCGCGTCGAGTCCCTCGGCCTCTACCGCGCGGCGCTCTGGGTCCTGTTGGCGGCCAACCTTCTGGTCGGCTGGGGGGTTCAGTGGGATATCCAGTGGCACGTGCAGATCGGTCGGGATTCGTTCTGGATCCCGCCACACCTCATGACCTACGCCGGGGTGACCATCGCGGTCCTCATCAGTTTCGGCGTGCTGGCGTGCGACACGCTCCGGCATCTGGTCGCCGGCCGCCTGCCCGCCGGCACAACGCGGATCTTCCGCCTCACCGGCACGCCCGGCTTTCACCTGGCGGCGTGGGGGATCGCCCTGACAGTGCTGGCGGCCCCGATCGACGATCTCTGGCATCGCTTGTTCGGGCTCGACGTGACGTTGTGGAGTCCACCGCACCTTCTTGGGCTCTTCGGCGTCGCGATCAACACGCTGGCGTGCCTGCTCATCGCCCGCGAGGCGTACCCGGCGACGAGTTGGGCTCGTTACGTCGGCGTCGTCGCCGCCGCGAGCCTCTTCTACGGCAGCCTCGCCGTCGCGCTGCGGCCGTCGGGCCGGCTCGCGTACCTCGCGGGAGCTGGTTCTACACCTATCCGATCCTGGGCGCGCTTCTCCTGCCGCTGGCGCTCGTCACCGCGGCGCGCGTCACCGGCCGGCGTTCCGCGCCGCTCGTGGTGCTGATCCTCGTGATCGCCGCCGGCATGCTCGGCGCGAGCATCGCGCCGGTGGGTTTCGCGAT
>JAHFDK010000054.1 GCA_023249095.1 Candidatus Rokuibacteriota bacterium
GAGACTGAACATGGCCGTACCTGACTTCCAGTCGCTAATGATGCCGCTCCTTCGAATAGCAGGCAATGGCCAAGAGCACTCACTCGCGGAGGCTCGGGACGTCTTGGCCGCCGAGTTCAAGCTCTCCGATACCGATCGGGAGGAGCCGCTGCCGAGCGGGCGGCAATCGAAGTTCTCGAATCGCGTCGCCTGGGCCAAGAGCTACCTTCAACAGGCCGGACTGCTGCTCTCCCCGCGGCGCGGTCATTTCCAGATTGCCGATAGAGGTCGCGAAGTTCTCAGGGCCGCTCCCCCGCGTATCGATATCAAGTTCCTGGAACAGTATCCAGAGTTCGTGGAATTCCGCACTCCGAAGGGCGACGTAGTGGAGGTACCCAGCCAGATTTCGTCCGGCCAGCCAGAGCCAGAGACGCCGGAGGAGGCTTTGGAGGTGGCACACCTGAAGATGAGGGTGGGCCTTGCCTCCGAACTCCTGAGCCGCGTCAAAGCGGCGTCCCCTCAGTTCTTTGAACGCCTCGTTGTCGAGCTGCTCTTGAAGATGGGTTACGGAGGGTCTCGGCAGGACGCAGGCCAGGCGATCGGTCGGTCCGGTGACGAGGGCATCGACGGGGTGATCAGCGAAGACCGTCTTGGACTTGATGTTGTCTATCTTCAGGCCAAGAAATGGGATGGAACGGTCGGCCGACCGGAGATCCAGCGATTTGTCGGGGCACTCCATGGCAAGCGCGCCAAGAAGGGCGTGTTCATTACAACGGGGACATTCTCAGCAGAGGCGGCCGCTTACGTCGACCACATCGATCCAAAGGTCGTTCTCATCGACGGTCGCCGGCTGGCGGAATTGATGATTGACTTTGACTTGGCTGTAAACACATCGGCGACGTACAGCGTGAAGCGGCTCGATTCCGACTACTTCGATGAAACGGGTGCTGTCTGACAACGGTATGCAGCGACCTGCGGACGCGGTTGATCGGGCGCGGGAAGTTGACCCGGAGCGCAGGCGAGAAGCAGCCGCCGTGGTCCCGTGCGATGCTATGGGCGTGACCGACAGCCCCAGCGGCCCGACCTGGCGCTTGCTCGTGACCGAGCCGACCGACGGCGCCACGAACATGGCGGTGGACGAGGCGATCTGGCTCGGGCGCCGTGGAGGCGCCTCGCCCCCGACCATCCGCTTCTTCGCGTGGACGCCACCCACGGTCTCCCTCGGCTACGGTCAACCGCTCGACGGCCACGTCGACGTCGCCGCGTGCCACCGCCTGGGCGTCGGGCTCGTGCGGAGGCCCACGGGGGGGAGCGCGATCTACCACGACGGCCCCGAGTGCGAGCTGACCTACAGTGTCGCCGCCGACGCCGAGGATATCGGCGGCGGCGCGCGAGACCTTCTGCACAGCTACCAGTGGATCGGGCGGGCGCTCGCCACCGGGCTCCGGGTGCTCGGCGCGCCGGTCCAGATGGTGGGGGTCGCGCGGGGCGACGAGCCGACGCCCGCGTTCTGCTTCGCACGCACGGGCAGCTGTGAGATCGAGCACGGCGGGCGCAAGCTCGTCGGAAGCGCGCAGCGGCGCTACGGCAGCACGTTTCTCCAGCACGGATCCGTGTTGCTCGGCGTCGATGCGGGCCGGCTCGCCGCCATTTTCCCGACGACGGGCGATCCGCTCGCCACGCTGACCACGCTCGAGGCGGCTCTCGGTCACCGGCCGAAGTTCGACGACGTCGCCGCGGCGCTCGCGGCGGGGTTCGAGCGCGAGCACGGACTCGAGCTCAGGCCCGACGGGCTCAGCGCGGACGAGGCCGCGACGGTCGAGCGTCTCGTGCGCGACAAGTACGTCACCGACGCCTGGCTGACAGGTCCCGCGTGAGCCGCGAGTATCCGGACTATCCCAGGGTCGGCGTCGGCGCCGTCATCCTGCACGAGGACAGGGTGCTGCTCGTGCGGCGCGGCCAGTCGCCCTCGTTCGGCAAGTGGAGCCTGCCCGGCGGTCTGGTCGAGCTCGGCGAGACCACGCGCGAGGCCATCGCGCGCGAGATCATGGAAGAGTGCGGGATCAAGATCCGGATCGTCGACGTGGCGGGGATGCTCGACCGCATCGTGAAGGACGACGTGGGACGCGTCCGCTATCATTACGTGCTGGTGGACTACCTGGCGTATCCCGACTCCATGGATGTCGTGGCGGGGAGCGACGCCGGCGATGCGCAGTGGGTCGAGATCGAGCGGGTGACCGAGCTCGACACGACCCAGGGGCTCCTGGACATGATCCGGCGGGCCGAGGCGTTGCGCCGGACGCGTTGACGTGGTCACAACCGGATGATACGGTGACTACATGAGCGCCAACAAGGTGATCGGTGTCCGCGAGCTTCGCGCGAAATTGAGTGCGTATCTGCGCGCGGTGTCACGCGGGGCGACCATCACCGTCGGCGATCGGCGACGTGCACCTGTCGCTCGCCTCGTCCCCGTGCCCCGTTCGAGGGACGGCGAGCTTCTCGATCGGCTCGCCGCCCGCGGATTGCTTCAGAGGGGCGTCGGCAAGCCCGGGAACGCGCCACGCGTTCGATCGCGGCGTCCTCGACGACTCCTGTCGGCCATCGTCGCGGAACACCGGGAGTGATCCTCTACCTGGATACCAGCGCCGCGATAAAACTCTACGTGGAAGAGGCGGGAACGCCGGCGGTTGTGGCGCGGGTCGGCGCCGCCGAGGCGGTGGCCACCGTGCGAGTGACATACGCCGAGGCGCGCGCGGCGCTGGCACGCCACCGCCGAGAGGGTGGTCTGACGCCGGTCGGGCTCCGACGGGCGGTCAGGGAGCTGGATCGCGAGTGGGGAATGTACAACATCGTCGACGTGAACGACCCGCTCGTCAGACGGGCGGGGGCGCTGGCAGAGCGACACGGACTCCGCGGATACGACGCCGTGCAGCTCGCTGCGGCGCTGGATCTTCGGGCGGCGGGCGCGCCGGTCGAATTTCTGTCGTTCGACTCGCGGCTCAATCGCGCCGCGCGCCGCGAGCGCCTGTTCGCGCGTCGCGCATGACGGGTGGGATGTCGCCTCCAGGGGGGCGTAGGGGAGGACAGACCGAGTGAAGGTCGAGATCAGCACGAAGCGGCTCGAGGACGTCGTCGCCGACGCGCTCGTCGTTGGCCTCTACGTCGGGGAAACGAAGCTGCCGGAGCGGCTCGCGCGCCTCGATCGCGCGGCGCAGGGGCAGCTCAAGCGCGTGCTCGACGCCGAGAAGTTCCAGGGTAAATCGGGACAGGTCACGCACGCGCACGCCGATGGGCGTCGCATCGTCGTCGCCGGGCTCGGCCCCCGCGCGGACACGACGTCCGAAGTCCTGCGCCGGGCCGCCGCCGCGGGCGTGCGCCGGGCGCGCGACCTCGGCGCCCGGACGGTCGCCGTCGAAGTGCTCGGCGACCGGCTGACCGCGCGGCAGCGAGCGCAGGCCGTGGTGGAAGGCGCCATCCTCGGTACATACAGCTTCGACCGTTACAAGCGCGAGAAACCCGACAAGACGGTCAGCGAGCTCCACGTCGTGGAGCCTGATGCTCGCCGGGCGCGCGAAGCGAGAGACGGCATGCGTCGCGGCGAGACGTTCGGTCTGGCGACGTCGTTCGCGCGCGACCTGATCAACGCGCCGGCGAACGAGGTGCATCCGACCGATCTGGCGCGCGCGGCCACCGAGCTCGCGAACGGATCGCGGCTCAGTGTCAAGGTGTTCGAGCGTGCCGAGTGCCAGGAGATGGGCATGGGGGCGTTCCTCGGGGTCGCGGCGGGAAGCGAGCAGCCGCCGAAGTTCATCCACCTGACCTACAGCCCGGCCGGGCGGCCCCCCGCCGGTCGCAAGCGCAAGAAAATCGTGCTCATCGGCAAGGGCATCACGTTCGACTCGGGCGGGCTCGACCTCAAGCCCGCCGAGGGCATGCTGCGCATGAAGTACGACATGGCGGGCGCCGCCGCGGTGCTGGGGATCATGCGCGCCTTGCCGTCGCTCAAGCCCCCGATCGAAGTGCACGGCCTGATCGCGGCGACGGAGAACATGCCGTCGGGCTCGGCCATTCGCCCGGGCGACGTGCTGCGCGCGATGAACGGCACGACGATCGAGATCGGCAACACCGACGCCGAGGGGCGCCTGACGCTCGCCGACGGGCTCTGCTACGCCAACACGCACGTGCAGCCCGACGAGATCATCGACATGGCGACGCTGACCGGCGCGTGCGTCGTGGCCCTTGGCCAGCTCTGCTCGGGGCTCCTGGCGAACAACCAGGCGCTGGCGAACCGGCTGCTGAAGGCTGCTGACGCCGCGGGCGAGCGGCTCTGGCAGCTCCCGCTGATCGACGAGTACCGCGAGAATCTCAAGAGCGACGTGGCGGACCTCAACAACGTCGGACCGCGCGGCGGCGGCGCGATCACGGCGGGGCTGTTCTTGAAGGAATTCGCGGGCAAGACGCCGTGGGCGCACCTGGACATCGCGGGCCCGGCCTTCTCCGAAAAGGATCTGCCCCTGGCCCCGAAGGGCGCCACCGGATACGCCGTGCGGACGCTTCTGACCTACCTCGGGGAATAGCGGTGGGCGGCGCGGTCGATCTGCACTCGCACACGACCGCGTCCGACGGAACACTGGGGCCCCGCGCGCTGGTGCGCCTCGCGGCGCGGCACGGCGTGCGCGTTCTCGCGGTGACCGACCACGACTCCACCGAGGGCCTCCACGAGGCGATGGACGAGGCGCGAAAGCTCCCGCCCCTCGAGATCGTGCCCGGCCTCGAGATCAACTGCGACGTGCCGGGCGCCGAGATCCATGTGCTCGGCTACTGTCTCGACTGGGAGGCGGAGTGGTTCCAGGAGTTCCTCGGCGCGCAGCGCGAGGAGCGTCGCCGCCGCATCCATCGAATCGTCGCGCGGCTGGCGGAGCTCGGCATGCCGATCGATGCCGCCGAGGTGTTCGCCCTCGTGAAGGAAGGGTCGGCCGGCCGCCCGCACGTGGCGCAGGTGATGGTCGACCGCGGCTACGTGAAGTCGGTGCGCGAGGCGTTCGACCGGTACCTCTCGACGAGCGGCCCGGCGAACGTCCCGCGCAAGCGGCTCACGCCCGTCGAGGCGGTGCGAGTCATACGCCGCGCGCGCGGCGTGCCGGTGCTGGCCCACCCGGGGCTCGCGAACCGCGACGCGCTGATTCCCGAGCTGGTCGAAGCCGGGTTGCTCGGGATCGAGACGTACTATCCTGAGCACTCGACGTTCCAGACGACCACGTACCGCGAGATGTGCGCACGGCTCGGGCTCGTTGCGACGGGCGGGTCTGACTTCCACGGGCCAAAGATCAGCCGGGCGACCCACCCGGGCGCGCAGACCGTACCGGAAAGCGCCTGGCAGGAGCTCCGGATCCGGCTCGCGTCGCTCTCAGGCGCATGACCACCCTCCAGGCCCAGGTCTTCGGCTTCACCGACTGCCAGGACACGCGCAAGGCGCAGCGCTTCTTCAAGGAGCGCGGCGTCTCCGTGCACTTCGTCGACCTGAAGGAGCGCCCGGCGGCGCGGGGCGAGCTCAGGCGCTTCGCCGAGAAGTTCGGCGCCGGCGCGCTGATCGACCGCGAGAGCCCGCGCTTCAAGGCGCTCGGCCTCCGCGTCGCCGGCGACTCGCCCGAGCGCCTGCTCGAGCGCGCAGTCGGCGAGCCGCGCCTGCTCCGGACCCCGCTCGTGCGGTGCGGTCCTCGCGTGGCGATCGGCCTGGCACCCGAGGCCTGGCAGGCGTGGATCGACGCGGCGAAGCAGGGCGCGGGGAAGCCGGCGTGACGCCGCGCCCGTTCACGATCAAGGTGCCGGACGAAGCCCTGGCGGACCTGCGCGCCCGACTCGAGCGCGTGCGCTGGCCCGACGAGCCGCCGGACGCGGGCTGGCGCTACGGCACGAGCCTCGCCTACATGAAGGAGCTGGTCGAGCACTGGCGCGCGCGCTACGACTGGCGCGCTCACGAAGCGCGACTCAACCGGTTCCGTCAGTTCACGGTCGAGCTTGGTGAGATCGAGCTCCACTTCATCCACGAGCCCGGCGTCGGCCCCGCGCCGATGCCGCTCGTGCTCTCGCACGGTTGGCCGGGCTCGATCGTGGAGTTCGAGCGGCTGATCCCGATGCTGACCGATCCGGCGCGCTTCGGCGGCGACCCGGCGGACGCGTTCACCGTCGTCGCGCCGTCGCTGCCGGGCTACGGATTCTCCTTCCGCCCGAATCAGCCGCGCTTCGGCGTGGAGGAGATCGCCGACGTCTTCGCGCGACTGATGACCGACGTCCTGGGCTATCGCCGCTTCGCCGCCCAGGGCGGCGACTGGGGCGCCTTCATCACCTCGCGGCTCGGCCTCCAGTACCCCGAGCGCCTGGCGGGCATCCATCTGAACCTGCTTGCCGTCCGTCGCGACCCCGCGCTGCCCGACACGCCGACCGACGAGGAGCGCACGTACATCGAGCAGCTCCAGCACTGGCAGAGAGAGGAGACGGGCTACCAGTCGATCCAGGGCACGAAGCCGCAGACGCTCGCCTACGGTCTCAGTGACTCGCCGGTCGGGTTGGCCGCGTGGATCGTCGAGAAGTTCCGGACGTGGAGCGATTGCGGCGGCGAGGTCGAGCGACGCTTCTCGAACGACACGCTCCTGACCAACGTGATGCTCTACTGGATCACTGGCGCGATCAACTCCTCGTTCTGGCCGTACTACGCGCGCTTCCACCGGCCGTGGCCGATTCCCGACGGCAAGCGCGTGACGGTGCCAACGGCCTACGCGGCGTTCCCCCGCGAGATCCTGCTCCCGCCCCGCTCCTGGGCCGAACGGACCTACAACATCCAGCGCTGGACCCCGATGCCGGCCGGCGGCCACTTCGCCGCCCTCGAAGAACCCGAAGCCCTCGCCGCCGACATCCGCACCTTCTTCCACCCCCTCCGCTGACGCCGCCAAATCCGGCGGGACACCTCAAACCCGACGAGAGACGAGGGTCGGCCGGCGGCGGGAGGGGGAGGCGCGATCGGGGTCGAAGGAACCCGTTCCCGCCAAGCGACGGCGGGCGCCGCGCGTGCCGCGTGGTTCTCTCGACCCCGATCGCGCCTCCCCCTCCCGCCGCCGGCCGGCTCCGCCAGCTAGGAGCCGATGAGCTTGCGCGCCTTTACAGCGTTCGAGACCGTGAGCACGACCGTCGCGCCGCCGCGGCCGGTGGTCGTCGCGTAGGCGGACCTGATGTTGACCCGGCCACGCGCCAGCTTCTCGACCATTCGCGTGAGCGCCCCGGGCTTGTTCCGGAGCCGCTTGGCGAACGCCACCTCCTCGACGAAGCGAACGCGCGCCTTTCGCAGCGCCCGCTTGGCCACGACGGGGTTGTTCACGGTCATGCGGATCTTTCCGCGCCCTTTCACCTCGGCGGCCGAGAGGGAGAGGATGTTGACGCGGGCATCGGACAGTGCGCGGCTGATGCCGGCCAGAACGCCGGGCTTGGACTTGAGCGACAGGACGAGCTGGGTGGTCTTGGCCATCGCACGTCTCCTTCTTACTCGCCTCAGTGAGTTGCACGCCTCCAGATGTTGCGGCAACGCGTCTCGGTCACGAGCAGGGTCATCACCAGCGAGCCAGCCGCCAGTGCCAAACATACGCCGAATGCCGTCCGATAGCCCGCTTCAGGATAGATCCGCACGCCTCCGGCCTCGAGGCCGGCCCACGTCGCGTCCAGGATCGCGCCCGTCAGCCACTGGAGCACCGCGAACGCCAGGAAGATGGGGGCGTTGCAGAAGCCGATCACGATCCCGACGTGCGCCGGGTTGTTCACCTCGCGGACGCACGACCAGACGAGGATCAGGCTGCTCGCGGTGAGCCCCATGACGAAGAAGAGCGGACCGAGCAGAGTCGCAGACGGGCGCAGATCGCTCGGGGCGACGAGGACGAGCCAGCATGCGGCATAGAGCCCGGTGCAGACGACCATGGGGAGCTTCCGCCGGCCGAGCCGGCGATCCGACAGCCAGCCGATCAGCAGCGAGCCCACGACGATTCCGGCGGCGAGCCACGCGACGGTGTTGGCCGCCCCGACGCGCCCGAGCCCGTAGACCTGGGTGAGGTAGGGGACACCCCACAGGCCGAGGAAGGAGATGAGCGTCGCGTACACGCCCGCCGCGGCGAGGACCGGCGGCCAGCTCCGGACATTGGTGAAGATCGCCGGAATCGAGGCGAGCACGTCCGCGAGCCGGGGCGCCCCGCCGCGCCGGCCGGGATTGACCGCCGACAGGCCGCCCGCCTCGGGGCGGTCCCGCACGAGCAGGAGCGCCGCCAGCGCCAGCAGCAGGGTGACGCCGCCGATCATCACGAACGCCGATCGCCAGCCGACGGCCTCCACGGCGAGCGCGAGCGGCGAGGAGGCCACGAGGGCGCCGATGTTGCCGATGGTCTGCGTGAAGCCCGAGATTGTTGCGAACTGCTCGGGCCGATACCATTCGGCCGCCAGGGTCAGCCAGGCGATCAGGATCACGGACGCGCCGAGACCGACCAGGAGCCGGCCCGCGACTGCGACGCCGAACACGGGCGCTAGACCGAAGAGCGCGGCGCCGAACGCCATGGTGGTCGCACCGGAGGCGATCGTCAGGCGAGGTCCGAGCGTTTCCACGAGGCTTCCGCCGACGAGCGCCATCACGACGAAGACGTAAGGGTAGATTGCCGCGAGCGCGCCGAGGGAGGCCGCCGTGATGGAGAACGCCTTCATGAGGTCGGCCGCCACCACGCCGGGCGCGACGCGATGGACGTTGGACAAGACGTAGATCGCCGCCGGCACGACGAGCACGGCCGCGCGGGCGCCGACCATCGACGCGTCAGCGCGTATAGGCGGGGAACACGCGCCGCACGCATGCCGGATCGTTCATCGCGAGCATCCCGGTGACGAGGCGGCGCGCCGCGCCGCGCACGGCGACGTACGTGATCCGCGCCGTCGCGACGATCTCTCCGTCGGCGCGCGCCACCACGTCGGTCTCCCAGTAGCGCGCGTCGTCGCCGCGCTGGTGGACCGCCCCGCGCGCGCCGGTCACGGTGACGGGCGCCGCGAACGGGGCGGGGCGGTGGAGTGACACGCGAAGCTCGGTCGTCATGCCTGACTCGCCGGTGGCGAGGGCGCCGAGCCAGAACGCAGCCTCGTCGAGCAGCGTCGTCAGCGCCGCGGGAGCGAGCGAGCCGTCGTCCCTCCGGAAGGACGCGCGCGGCTCCCACGTCCCCCGAACCGCGTCGGCGTCGAATTCGAGCCGGACGCGGAGCCCCAGCTCATTGTCGGTCCCGCAGGCAAAGCACGTGCGCGAGATTGGCAGCGGATACCGGCGCGCGTCGACGTGGGCCGCCCCATCCCCACCCGCCCGACTGGGCGCGGCGTCGTCGGGATCCGCGGCCAGGGGCGCGACACGACCATCGACGAGGACACTGCCGGCAGGATCGGACAGGACGAACGTCTCCGTCGAATCGGCGCGGGTGCGGAGGAGCGTGAGCGGCATGCCGAGCGGAACGCGGCGGCGATAGATGCCGGATACCTCACGCGGCGCCGACGCGTCCGCCAGCGTATCGAACACGGCGAGCACCGAGCCGCCGTGAGCGGTTTCGGGGAGGCCCTGCAGCGCGGGATCGAGCGTCAGGATCAGATCGCGGCCGCTCACCTCGAGGGCACGGCGAAGCATGGCGTCTATCGTGGTCATGCGATAATTTTCGAGTGTCGTCGCTCATTCTAGCCGACAAGGCATTCGTCCGGGCGACGATCACCAACTTCTTTTTCTTCTTCAGCCTGAATTGCTTCATCCTCTTGCCGCTCTACATCGAGGGCGCCGGCGGGACGGAAATCGAGATCGGCATCGTCATGGGTCTGTACAACGCGGTGGGGATCCTGTGCCAGCCGCTCGTCGGCGCGTGGGTCGATGCGCTCGGACGTCGGCCCTTCATGCTCCTGGGCGCCGGCATCGTCACCGTCGCGGCGCTCCTGGCGGCCGGCGCGCCGTCGATCCCGATGCTCGCCTTCGTGCGCGCGCTCCAGGGCGTGGGCTTCTCGGCCTTCTTCGTGGCGAACTATTCGTACGTTCTCGACCTGACCCCGCCCGCGCACCGGGGCTGGGCGCTCGGAATTTACGGCGTCGCGGGGCTCGTGGCGACCGCCGTCGCGCCGCTGATCGGCGAGTGGGTGATTCGCCGGATGGGCTTTCGCCCGCTCTTCGGGCTGGCCGCCGTCCTGGCCATGGTGGCGGCCGTGTTCGTCTGGCGGCTGCCGGGCGGGCGTCCAGGTGGGCCGCTGCCGGTGGCCGGCTCCCTGTGGGAGCGTGGCGGGCTGGACGAGCTCCGCCATCGCCACATGGCGGTGACGCTCTTCTTCGGTCTCGGCGCCGGCACGACTTTCGTCTTTTTACCGACCTTCGCCGACAGCCTCGGCGTGGAGACGCTTGCGCTCTTCTACACCGCGTTCGCCGTCGCCGCGATCGGCGTGCGGGTATTCGGCGGGCGGCTGATCGACACGCACGGCCGACGGGCCGTGATCGTCCCGTCGATGCTCGTGCAGACTGGCGCGGTCGCGCTGCTGGCCCTGCTGGGCTTCCTCGTCAGCCGCACGAGCCTCACGCCGGTCGTCCCGGTGCTCTTCGTCGCCGGGCTGATGTCGGGCGGCGCGCACGGTCTTCTCTACCCGGGCCTGGCGGCGCTGGTGACGGACGCCGCGCCGCAGACGCGGCGCGGCGTGATCGTCGCCATGTTCGGCGCGGTCTTCCTGGTCGGCCAGACGGCAGGCTCGTTCGTGTTCGGCTACATCACGCACGGCATCGGCTACGCGTTCATGTGGACCATGCTGGCGTCGCTGCTGCTGCTCGGCTCTGCGCTCAGCATGTCGCTGACCGACCGTCGCGTCGCCTGACGGGGGGCGCTATACTGGGCCCCACTGTTTCGCGGACAGGAGCCGGCATGAACACGAGCGTCCGTATCGGCGTGACCGCGCTGCTGATGCTTGCAGTGCTCGGCGCCCCCTACCCAGCGGATCTAGCCCCGGAGCGGCCGGAGGTCGCGCCGCCGAAGCCGACGGGCGCGCAGGAGGTGGAGGTGGTCGCGGTCATGGTCGACCAGAGCACGCAGCAGCCGACCGTCCTGCTCCAGGGCAAGCGTGACAAGCGCTCCGTCGCGCTTGCTATCGGGCTGGCCGAGGCCACCGGGATCGCCGTCCCGCTTCAGGGCGTGACGCCGCCCCGGCCCCTCACCCACGATCTGTTCCTGACGCTCTTCGGTCGGCTCAAGGTGACGCTCACGCGCGTCGTGATCACCGACCTGCGCGACGACATCTTCTACGCGATCGTCTATCTCAATGCCGGCGGGCCGGAGCTCCAGCTCGACGCGCGCCCGTCGGACGCGATTGCCCTGGCGATCCGCGCGAAGGTGCCGGTCCTCGTGGAGGAGCGAGTCTTCGACAAGGCCGGCAGCAGCGCGCCGCCACGCCGCCCGTCGATCTGACGATATGGCCGAGCCGGAGCGGAACGACCAGGAATGGGCGCTCCAGCGGCGTCTGGAGGACGTCTTTGCCAAGCTCGGCGAGAAGTTCGGCGATCTCACCGGTCGGGTCGAGACGAAGATGCGGTCGACGGTCACCTTCGACGACGTCGGCGGGCTGCGGCAGGCCAAGACGGGTCTCAAGGGGTTCGCCCTCGCGCTGAGCAACCCCGACCTCTACCGGCAATGGGGCATCGACCCGCCGAAGGGCGTGCTCCTCTACGGCCCGCCGGGCACCGGGAAGACGAAGCTCGCCCAGGCGGTCGCCACGGCGTCGAGCGCGATCTTCTACCACTTGAAACTGATGAATCTCACCTCGAAGTTCGGCGCGAACACGGGCGATCTGCTCCAGGAGATCCTCCGGATCGCGATGGCCGAGGGACCGGCGGTGCTGTTCCTGGACGAGGCCGAGGCGCTCTCGCTCGAGCATCTGCTTCCGCCGCCCCAGGCGCGGGAGGCGAGCGCGCGGCTGGTCGCGGCGCTCTGCGAGAAGCTCGACGGATTGAGCACGGCCGCGCGCATCCTCGTCATCGCAGCGACCACCCACACCGACGCGCTCGACCCCGCGCTCGTCGCGCCGGGGCGCCTGGATCATCTCATCGAGATCCCGCTGCCCGATCCCGGCGCCCAGAAAGAGATCCTGGAGCTGGTCCGGGTCCGGACCGAGAAGAACGCCGGGCGGCCGCTCTTCGCGAAGATCGACTACGACAAGATCCTGCCGGTCATGGGCGGGCTGAGCGGTGCCGACATCTCCGTGATCGTCAGGCGCGCCCTCGAGGTCAAGGTGCGGAGCGAGGCCGAGCGCGCGGGCGCCGCGCCCGTCTCCACCGAGGACATGCTCGAGGCGATCGACAGCTACAAGGGCGTGCGGGGGGTCGTCGAGAAGATCCGATACGGCCAATATCTGTAGGTCGTTGTATACTCCGTAACCGGCCTCGATGATCGAAGTCGAACACCTCACAAAGAACTACGGACTGGTCACCGCGATTCGCGACGTGTCCTTCAGCGTCGCGGCGGGCCAGATCGTGGGTTTCCTCGGGCCCAACGGGGCCGGGAAATCCACCGCCATGCGCATTCTCGCCTGCTTCATGCCGGCCTCGAGCGGCACGGCGCGGGTCGCGGGGCACGACGTGTTCCGCGAGTCCATGGAGGTGCGGCGCCGGATCGGCTACCTGCCGGAGAGCGTGCCGCTGTACACGGACATGCGGGTCGCGCCCTACCTCGACTTCGTGGCCGAGGTGAAAGGGGTGCCGCGGGCGGAGCGGCGACGGAAGGTCGCCGACGTCATGGACCGCTGCCTGGTCACCGAGGTCCAGAACCGCCTGATCGGGAAGCTCTCGAAGGGGTATCGCCAGCGCGTGGGCCTGGCGCAGGCGATCGTGAGCGATCCGGAGGTGCTCATCCTCGACGAGCCCACGATCGGCCTCGACCCGAAGCAGATCACGGAGATCCGGTCGCTCATCAAGGCGCTCGCCGGCCAGCACACCGTGATCCTGTCGACCCATATCCTCCCGGAAGTCTCGATTCTGTGCGATGCCGTGATCATCATCAACAAGGGCGCCATCGTCGCCCAGGGCCCCATCGAGGCGCTGGTGGAGCAGTTCTTTCCGACCGCGCGGGTCGAAGTGGAGATCGTCGGTCCGCCGCCCGCCGTTCGCGACCGGATTCGCGCCATCCCGGGTGTCCTGTCCGTGCAGGACCAGGCGGGCACGAACGGCGACGGCCGGTACGTGGTCGAGGCGGCGCGAGGCCGTGACGTGCGCGCGGAAATCTTCCAGCTGGCCGCCCAGCAGCGGTGGGACCTGCTGGAGCTGAAGCGGGTGGGGATGACGCTCGAGGAGGTCTTCATCCGGATCGTCGCGGGCGAGGAAGCCGCGGCGGGAGAGGCTGGGGAGAACCCGCGGTCATGAGGATCTGGCCGATCTTCAAGAAGGAGCTGCGCCTCTATTTCACGTCGCCGGTGGCGTGGGTGGTGTTCACGATCTTCCTCCTGATCGGCGGCTACTTCTTCTATTCCATCTTCGCGTTCTTCACGCTCGCCTCGATGCAGTCGGCGATGAACCCGGCGATGGGGCGCGACCTGAACGTCACCGACAGCGTCATGCGGCCGCTCTTCTCGAATATCAGCGTCATCCTGCTGCTGCTCTTGCCGCTCGTGACGATGCGGCTCTTCGCCGAGGAGCGGCGCTCGGGCACGATCGAGCTGCTGCTCACGTACCCGGTGCGCGACGGCGCCGTGCTCGCCGGGAAATATCTGTCGGCCCTCGCGCTCTACGCGATCATGATCGGGCTCACCGTGCTCTACCCCGGGATCGTGATGTACTTCGCGCGGCTCGAGTGGGGTCCGGTGCTCACGGGCTACCTCGGCCTCTTGCTCATGGGCGCGACGTTCATCGCCGTCGGCGTGTTCGCCTCGTCGCTGACCGAGAATCAGATCGTCGCCTCGATCACCACGTTCGGAGTCCTCCTCATCTTCTGGATCCTTGGCTGGAGCGCGGACTACGCCGGCGGGACGACGGGGAAGGTGCTGCAGTTCCTGTCGATCCTCGAGCACAACGAGAGCTTCGCGAAGGGCGTCCTGGACACCAAGGACATCCTCTATTACCTCAACTTCACTGTGCTGGCCCTGTTCCTGACGCTCCGTTCCCTCGAGGCGCGGCGATGGAAGGGATGATCCGGAGGCTGCTCGATTGGGGCGGCTACGCGGGCCTCGGCGTGCTGGTGGTCGCGGCGATCCTGCCGTTCCTGCGACCGGAATGGATGCGGTTCCGGTGGACGCTCGTCGCGGCGGGCGTGCTGCTGGTCCTGGCGTCCTTGCTGGCCCGGATCGACAACTTCCGCGGCCTCGTCGGCCGCCGGACGATGCGTTACGGCGTCAACACGGCGGTGGCGGTGGCGTTCGTGCTGGGTGCGACGGTCGTCGTGCAGGCGCTCTCGTTCCGGCATAGCGCGCGCCTGGACCTCACCGAGAACAAGCGGTTCAGCCTCTCGCCCCAGACCGTGCAGCTGCTCGGCGGCCTCAAGACCGAGGTGAACGCGGTCGCCTTCTACCGCAGCGACCAGCCCGGCAAACGCGTGGCCGAGGACCTGCTCAAGCAGTACGCGCGCTACTCGAACGGGAAGCTCACGTGGAAGAGCGTGGACCCCGACCGAGAGCCCGGTCTCGCGCGCCGCTACGGCGTCGAGTCGTACGGGACGATCGTGCTCGAGACGAAGGCGAAGTCGGAAAAGGTGCTCGACGCCGAGGAAGAGAAGCTGACGAACGGACTCGTGAAGGTCACCCGAGAGGGCAAGCGTGTTGTCTACGTGGTCCAGGGGCACGGCGAGCCCGAGCTCGGGAACACCGACCGCCCGGGGTTCAGTGAGGCGAAGTCCGCGATGGAGAAGGCCAACTACGACGTCAAGCCCCTGGTCCTCGCGCGCGCGGGCAAGGTGCCGGACGACTCCGTAGTCGTCATCCTCGCCGGGCCGCGCAACGACCTGTTTCCGCCGGAGCTCGAGGCCATCGATGGGTACCTCGGCCGCGGCGGCAAAGTCTTGGCCATGGCGAACCCGTTCCAGAACGAGGGGCTCAAGAAGTACCTGGTGAAGTACGGGTTCCAGCTCGACGACGACCTCGTCGTGGAACAGAACCCGATCGGACGTCTCTTCGGCATCGGACCCGAGGTGCCGATCGTCCAGCAGTACGAGTCCCATCCGATCACGCGCGACATGAGCGGGATCAGCACCCTCTTCCCGCTCACGCGGTCGATCACCGCGCTCAAGACCCCGCCCAAGGGCGTCAACGTCCAGGGGCTCGCACGCACCAGTGCGGAGAGCTGGGGGGAGACCAACCGCGCGGATCTCCAGCGCGGCGTGGCCCAGCCCGATGCCCAAGATCTGAAGGGTCCGCTCACCGTCGCGGCGGTCGCGACGTTCGACAAAGCCCGCATGGTCGTGTACGGCACGTCCAACATTGCCGCGAACCAGTTCCTCAACATCCAGGGCAACCGCGACTTCTTCCTCAACACCGTGAGCTGGCTGGCCGAGGAGGAAGACCAGATCTCGATCCGCCCCAAGGACGTGAAGCAGACCCCGGTCTTCATGAGCTCGAACCAGGCGCAGGCCGTCTTCCTCCTGCCGGTCGTGGTCCTGCCGGCGCTCGTGCTCGTCGGCGGAATCGTCGCCGTCGTCCGCCGCCGCGCGGCGAACTAGCCAGCCGGTTATGCGCTGGCAGACGACCGCGGTCCTGGCCGCCATCCTGATCGCGCTCGGCGCCTTCTACTACGTCTACGAAGTCCGGCTGGGTCCGGAACGGGAGAAGACGGAGGGCCGCAAGGGTCGAGTTTTCACGGTCGAGTCGGCCGACGTCACGGAGGTCGAGATCAAGCGGCCCGATTCCGTCGTCAAGCTCAAGCGTGAGGGCGACGGCTGGCAGATCCTCGAGCCGGTGAAGGCGCGCGGCGACCGCGGGCCCATCGACGAGACGGTGACCTCGGTCGTCACCGCTCGGATGGACCGCGAAATCGAGTCGGCCCCGACCGCGCTCGGCGATTTCGGCCTCGACAAGCCGGCGGCCGAGGTCACGCTTCGCCTCAAGGACGGCAAGCAGCTCGGCCTGGTCCTCGGCGCCAAGAGCCCCACCGGGGTGTGGGTGTACGCGCGCGAGGCGGGCAAGCCCGCAGTGTTCGTGGTCGGGGATCCCGTCCTGAGAGACACAACCCGGCCGCTCGCCGACTTCCGTGACAAGGCCGTGCTCGCGTTCGACCAGAAGGACGTCACGGCGCTCGAGATCATCACGCGCGACGACACGATCGCCGTCGAGCAAGCCGACGGCCGCTGGAAGCTGACCCGCCCGCGCGCGCTGCCGGCGGACGGCGATACGCTACGCGACTTCCTCGAGAAGCTCCGCGCCGCGCGGGTGAAGGAGTTCGTGGCCGAGGCGCCGCGATCGCTGGAGCCGTTCGGGCTCGACCGGCCCGTCACGGTGTCGATCCACACGGGCCGTGACAAGGACCGGGCGACGAAGACGCTGCTCTTCGGGCGCGGGGACGCGGGCAAGAAGGGCGTCTACGCGATGCGGGCCGGCGAGTCGGCGGTGGTGGTGATCCCGGACGAGACGTGGGCGGCCGTACCGAAGAACGTCGCGGTGCTTCGCGACAAGACGGTCGTCGAGGTCGAGCGCGACAAGGTGACGCGGCTCGAGATCGAGAGCCCGAAGGGCGCGGTCACGCTCGCGCAGGAGAACGGGCGCTGGAAGATCACCGCGCCCGAGGCGCTGCCGGCCGACCAGGTCGAGGCGGGCGCCGTGCTGTTCAAGCTGCGCGAGCTCCGCGCGCAGGCCTTCCTCAGCGAGGACGCCGCCGGCGTCCCACGCTATCTCGCGAAGCCCACGGTGCGCGTGACCATCAGCGAGCAGGGAGCGCCGGCCCCCCGGACGCTCCTCCTGGCGCCCTCGCCGGAGCGCCGGGGCGGCGCACCGACCGCGTACGCGGGGCTGGCGGGCCGGGGCCCGGTGGTGCTTGTCGACGGCAAGGTGCTCGAGGAGCTTGGCCGCTCCGTCGACGACCTGCGCGACCGCGTTCTACTGTCCGGGCTCGAGCCGAAGGACATCAAGCGTATGCGGGTGCGCGCCGGCGGTCAGACAGTCGTGGTCGAGCGCAGCGGCGACGTCGACTGGAAGCTGGTCGAGGGAGGGCGGGGCTCGGCCAAGGCGGCCACGGTGGACAACCTGCTCTACGCGCTCCGCGCGCTGAAGTGGAAATCGATCGCCACGTCCACCGGCGACGAGCCCGCACGGTACGGCCTCGACGCGCCGACGCTCGAGGTGACGCTGCTGAAAGCGGACGGCGCCGAGCTCGCCGCACTGCTGGTCGGCAAGCGCGACGGCGAGCGCGCCTGGGTCAAGCTGAAAGCGACGCCGGCGATCTATGCGGTCGACGCGAAGCAGCTCGGCGAGCCGCCGAAAGTACCCGACGACTTCAAAGGCTGATCCGTTCGGACCGCGTTCGGATGCGCTCGCGCACCCGATCGATGAGCGGCTGCACGTGAGACGGGAAGAACGCGGCCCCGAAGCGGGCGTCCGACATGGCGCCGTGGCTGTCGCGCCCGCAGCGGGAGCAGACCTCGAGCACCCGCCCCCGGGCGAGGCGCTCGAGCCTGAGATCGGGCGCCCGCGGCCCTCGGGTCTCGAAGCCCTCCCAGTCGGCGAGGTCGTAGTAGGAATCGCCCTCGTAGAGGAAGATGACACCCGGGAAACGGACGCGCTCGGCAAGCTGAGCGATCTCGGACTCGCGCGCCCGCTTGACCGTGCTCGAGTGGGGGAGCTGGCCGTGGCAGGTGGGCGCAAAGGCGAGGACGCCTCCGATGCCCGGATAGACGAACGCGGCCGCCTGCAGGGATCCCCACCCGCCGCAGCTCTGGCCGACCAGGATGATGTTCTCCAGCGGCACCCCGTCGCGCCGCCGGAAGAGCTCGACCGCGGACTCGATGTAGTCGCTGTGATGGGTGCGCTCGAGACGGGAGGCATTCCGCACCTGCGAGAAGAGGACGACGTCGGGATTCCGATCGACCGCGAGCTGGAGAATCGGCGGCACGCCGGGCTTGTAGGTGCCCGCCGTGTCCCGCGAGAAGCCGTGGTTGTAGATCAGCACGATCGTACGCGTCGGGTCGGCGCGGTCGGCCAGCGATCGGCCGGCGAATTGTCCCTCGACCGGGAACGTGCATGAGGTTGCGGCCAGGGCGAGCGCGGCCAGGCATGCCGGGCGACCGAGCGAAACGCGCATGTGGAGTGTCATTCTAGCGTGGTCGCTGCCCCTGGGGTAGGATGGAGGTTGTGTCCGACGACACCATCTACCTCGAGCAGATGGAACTGGGGCCGATGCAGAACTTCGTCTATCTCATCGGCGACCCGCAGGCGCGCGAGTGCGTGGTCGTCGACCCGGCGTGGGAGATCGACACGATCATCGAGACCGCGCAGGCTCGAGGCATGACGATCACGGGTGCGCTCATCACGCACACCCACCAGGATCACGTGGGCGGCAGCCTCGAGCCCTGGGGTATGCCCGGACGCGTTCCCGGCGTCGAGGACCTGCTGGAGCGCGTGAAGGCGAAGGTCTACGTCCACAAGGCCGAGCGCGAGTTCCTCAAGGGCTTCGGCTCCGACCTCGTGCAGGTGGACAACCACGCGACGCTGAGGGTCGGGCGCATGACGTTGACTTTCATGCACACGCCCGGGCATACGCCGGGCTCCCAGTGCTTCTTGATCGACGGCCGACTCGTGTCGGGCGATACGCTCTTCATCGGCTCGTGCGGTCGGACCGACCTGCCGGGCAGCGACCCGGCTGAGATGTACCACTCGCTCACGCAGCGCTTGGGCGCGCTGCCCGATTCCACGATTCTGCTTCCCGGCCACAACTACGGCGGTCCGTCGTCGACGATCGGGGAGGAAAAGCGCGGCAACCCGTTCATGCGCTTCGCTTCCCTCGGCGACTTCTTGCGCGCGATGGGCGGCGGGAGGATCGTGCGCCCGTAGTCCCGGGAGCGGCCAGACCCACCTCATCACGCCCGTTCTCTGCCGTCGCTGCCGGTCCGAGGTGCTATCCTCGAAGAAATCATGGCCATCGGCATGAAGAACTGGCTCAAGGTCCGATTCATCGCTGGCTTCTTCGTCACGGTTCCCGTCTTCCTCACGGCGTGGCTACTCTGGATTTTTTGGAGCCGGATCGACGACGTCTTCGCCCCGATGTACCAGAAGATGCTGGGCCGCTCCATCCCGGGGCTCGGGTTCCTGACCGCCGTCGGCATCATCCTGGTCATGGGCACGATCGCGCGGAACGTGGTCGGCCTTCGCGTGCTCGCCTGGGGCGACAAGCTCCTGCTGAAGGTGCCGATCTACCGGCGACTCTATCCGTCGGTCAAGATGCTCATCGATTCCTTCTCGCCCGAGCGGCGAAGCGCGTTTGGGGCGGTCGTGCTCGTCGAGCACCCGCGCCAGGGCGCGTACGCCTTCGCGTTCGTCACGAGCCACGTCCTCGTGGATACCCCGCACGGTAAGCGCGAGATGGTGACCCTCTTCATCCCGACGAACAACCTTTATCTCGGCGACGTGGTGCTCGTCCCGCGCGATGAGGTGCTCCAAACCGGGCTGGCCGTCGAGGAAGGCGTGCGCATCATCCTCTCGGCCGGCAACGCGACGCCTCGCCAGCTTCCGCGAAGCTAGCGGGCCGCGCGCTCCCGGGGGAGCCGCTGCGCCCATTCCGCGACCGCCTGGCCGAGCGGGAAGAGCTTGCCAAAGAAGAAATGATCTGCGCCCTCGATGGCGATCGCGGTGACCCACGGGAACCGTGCGGTGAACCCCGCAAAATCACCGGCCGGGCAGTAGGGATCCGCGGTGCCCCCGACCATCAGCGTCGGCGCGCGCGTTCCCTCGAGGCAGCCGAAGTCGTACATCGCGAGCGGCGGCCCGATCAACGCCAGGCCGGCCATTCGTGCGTCGCGACAGCCGACGAGCGCGGCGATCCACGCGCCGAACGAGTATCCTGCGATCGCGAGCGGCGCTCCGCCCACCGCCTTCGCGAGGGTATCGAGTGCCGCCGTCGCGTCTTCCTGCTCGCCGGCGCCGCCACCGTGCGTGCCGCCCGAGCCGCCCACCCCGCGAAAGTTGAAGCGCAGAGTCGCCAGACCCAGCCCCGCGCACACCTCCTGGACGCGCACGACGACGGGGTTGTCCATGTCGCCGCCATAGAGTGGATGGGGATGGCAGATCACGACTCCGGCGTTCGGGGAGTCCGGCAGAGCCAGGCGAGCTTCGAGGCGCAGGTCAGCTCCCAGGGCCAGGGTCACCGGCTGTTCGGGTATCATTCCGCCATGAGAATACGGGTCGTGGGCGGGGCCGTCCAATGGTCATGTTGACCTGTTTCCGGACCCGCCGCCGGATCGGCGCCTACCTCGATGGGGCTCTCGAGGGCGCGACCGGACAGTCCATAGCCAGACATTTGACCGGGTGCAACACCTGTCAGCGGGAAGCCGAGGCGCTTCGAAAGATGCGTGCTCTGCTCCAGCGAACCTTGAGCTCAGGCCCGAGCCGTGTCGCACCCGACTGGACCGGCTTCTGGCCAGGAATCGTCCGGGGCATCGAGGACGCCGGACGTCGTGAGTCGACGCCTGTCGCCGCTCAGGGGAGGTGGTGGCGGCCCCGATGGACGCTGGGCGGTGCGGTGGCAGTCGCCGGCCTGGTGTCGCTGACGTTCTGGCAGACGCTGCCTGGCCTGCTCACCCCCGATCCCCCTGTCGTCGTCAGCTCGGCCCACACGGAAGATCCGCGCGGCACCGTCATGGTCTATTCGACACACGAGAAGGACGTGACGGTCGTGTGGGTTCTCGGCCTCGATGAACCCTCCGACTGACGTAGTCCGGCGGCCGGCGGGATTAGCGGGTCTTCAGTGCGGCTAGACGCTCTCGTGCGAGCGATATCTCCTCGGCTCGGGGAAAGTTGTCGACGAGATACTGGAGGCGAGCCTGGGCGAGCCCGGGCTGCTTGAGGTCGATCAACGCGAGCGCTTCTTTGTAGAGCGCCGTCGGGACTTTCTCCGCTCTCGGATAGTTCGCGACCACCTTCTTGAACTCCTGCACAGCCTGCTCGAGCGACTCGGACGCCTTCTCGCCCTGAGCGGAATCGGTGAACCCGCGTGCCAGCGAGAGGTATGCCTCACCAATCCAGTACTGGGCGCTCCCGGCCAACTCGTGTTCCGGGTAGCGCCGCAGGAACTCGCGGAACCCCGCGATCGCAAGCGAGTAGCTCCCCTTGCTGAAATCGATGTAGGCGGCCTGGTAGATGTCCTGTGGCTGCAGCGAGCCGGTCGTCGGCCGCGAGGGCACCGCCACGACCGGACCGGGAGGTGCTCCGGGTGCGGCGCCCGGCGTCGGCGGGGCGCCCGGGGACCGCGGCGCCGAAGAGGTGGGCCCCGGGCCCGTCCCGCGCAGCTGGCGGCTCATCGCGTCCAGTCGCGCTCCGAGATCCTCCACTCGCCCCGTGAGCGTTGTCATCGTTTCACTGAGGCTGTCGACCTGACGGGTGAGCGCCGCGACCTGCCGCTCGCTCTCTACCGTCTGCCCGGGCGAGCGGCGGTTGAGCTGCGCTGAGAGGGTCTCCGCGTCGGCCTTGGCGCGCTGGGCGGCCTGCTGCGCCGCCGCCACGTCCTGGCGAAGCTGGAGAATGTCCTGCTGAGTTGCGACGCCGGTGACTTCCTGGACCTCCGCGCAGCCCGCGAGCAACACAACGACTCCGAGGAGGAGGATGGATCTCCTCCCCGGCAGGACCTCACGCGGGTTCAGCGCGGCTTGACGAGGAAATGTGCGCGGCGATTCTTGCTCCAGCACGACTCGTTCTTCTCGTTGCAAACCGGCCGCTCCTCGCCGTAGCTGATGATGGTGATGCGGTTCGCCTGGACGCCCTGGGAGACGAGGTAATTCATCGCCGCCTTTGCGCGACGCTCGCCGAGCGCCAGGTTGTACTCGTTGGTGCCGCGCTCATCGCAGTGTCCTTCGATAAGTACGAGGTTCTCGGCGTTCGCCTTCAACCAGGTGGCGTTGGCATCGAGGGTCTTCGCGTCCTCGGCCCGGATGTCGTACTTGTCGAACTCGAAGAAGACGTCCTTCAGAGCGGCGACGGCGGTGAACTCTTTCAGTGACGGCCGTGCGGTCGAGGCGGGGGCCGCCGCTGCACTGCCGGCCGCCGCACCGCTCTCCGCCGGGGCGGCGGCCGTCGGCGCGGGCCCAGGAGCCGCGGCTCGGGGCGCCGGTGCCGGCGCCGGGCCCGCGGTCGCCGCCGTCGTCGCGGGCTGCTTCGCGCAACCGCTGATGATCAGCCCCACCAGGAGCAGCGACATCACTGTGGCGTGCCCAGCGCGTGTCACCATGATGCCTCCTTTAGCTTCGGCCCTGAGGGCCACCGTACGGGTTTTAATCCTATCACGGCAGACGCGGCGACCATGAGGGACTTGTGGCTTCGGTCGTGCCCTGCGTGACCCGTGTCGTCGTCAATCCGTCGACCGACATGACGAACACCTGCCATCGGCCGTTGCGGTTGGACTGGAACGCGAGATGGCGTCCGTCGGGAGCCCAGGTGGCGCCCTGATTGTCGCCCTGGCCGCTCGTGAGCGGGCGCGGGGTGGAGCCGCTCGGGCTGATGGCCCAGAGGTCGTGCGTTCCCGCTCGCTGCGTGTAGACGATGGAGTCGCCTTTCGGGGACCACCGGGGCTGCGTGTGAAAGCCGCCCGTGGTGATCTGACGCACGTTCGCGCCGTCCCTGTCCATCACGAAGATTCTCGGCTGTCCCGCGCGGTCCGAGACGAACGCGATCTGCTGGCCCGTCGGCGCCCACGCGGGCTCCGTGTCGATCCCGGCATGTCGCGTGAGGCGCTGGAGGACCCCGGTCGCCACCGTGAGCACGTAGATCTCCGGGTTTCCGTCCTTCGAGAGCGTCAGCGCGAGGAAGCGACCGTCGGGGCTCCAACCCGGGGACGAGTTGATCCCCACGAACGAGGCGAGAGTCTGCACGGGCCGCTGCCGCTCGAAGGGAAAGAGACGGAAGAGGTCAGGGTAGCCGTTCATGAACGAGGTGAAGGCGATCGACCTCGCGTCAGGGCTCCAGACGGGCGAGAGGTTGATCGATCCGTTGCGGGTCACCGCGGTCGCGGCCGCTCCGTCGTAGTCGGCGACGACGATTTCCTTGGCTCCGGGCGGTCCCACCACGTACGCGAGCTTCGTGTCCGCGACCCCCGGCTCGCCGGTGAACTGGAGCACGATCTCGTCGGCGATCTTGTGCGCGAGGCGCCGCGACTGCGGCGCGGCGACCTCGAATTTCCTCGACGCGATCAGGCGGTACTCCGGCGTCGTGAGATCGTAGAGGCGCATCTCGGCCTCGAGGCGCTCGCCGCGGATCCCTAGAAGCCCGTGCACGCCCGCGTGGGCGCCGGCGGCGGCGAACGCGCTCCACGTCTGTCCGAGCGCCGCGGGATTGTTGGCGGGGATGGCGCCCGACGCGGCGACGACGCTGAAGAGCCCGGAGAGCGTGAGGTCGTTGCCGACCACCGAAGCGAGGAGCTTCGCGAGCGCGGTGTCCGTCCCCGCCACGACGGTGAACTCGGGAACCGCGATGTTGAGCTTCCTGCTCCGGTCACCACCGGTGACGTTGATGTAGACGTCGACGGCCTGCCCGCGCACCGCGGGCGGCGGCGCCCAGAGCCCGAGGGCCGTGACGATCACGAGCGCGAGAACAACGGCGGCGATGCGTCGCACGAGCTATCCCCCTGTTGGATCGAAGACGAACTGCAGGCCGATTCTCAGCACGGCCTTCCTGAAGTCGTCGGGAAGGGGCGGGAACGGGCTCGCGTCGTTGATCGCCCGAAGCGCGACCTGGTCGTAGTACGCATTGCCCGAGGTCCTGTCGATGGCCACCACGTTGAGCCTGCCGTCGCGCCGGATCTCGAAAACTACGGAGGGCTGCTGTCCGGGAATGGCCCGCCCATGCCACCTCTCCTGGATCTTCTGCTGAATCTGCCGGATGTAGTAGGCGTAGGGAAAGTCCGAGACGCTCAGGGTGAGAGGGCCGGAGCCGACCGCGGAGCCCGACGGCGCGCCGAGTGGCGGGGGCGGCGGGGGGGGCGGCGGCGCGCTCGCCTCGCGCCGAGCCGGTGCCGGAGCCGTTGACGGCGAGGCGCTCGAGGTGACCGGCAGTTCCTTGTCGGCCGGACGCGGCAGCGTGGGCGACCGCGTCGGCAGACTCCGGTCGGGCAGCCCGGCGGATCGCTGCGGCGGCGGCTCGCGCGACGGCAGGTCGCGCGACGGCAGGTCGCGCGCGGGCTCACGGCGCGGCAGTTCGGCCGGGGGCGACTTCGGTATCGGCGCCTCCTCAACGCGCGGCGGCATGGACACACCCCGTGGGGACCCGACGGCCGCGGTGCTCGGCGTGAGGACCACGTAGACGGGTTTCGACCGGGAGTCGCTCCAGATGGAGGCGCCGAAGATCACGGCTGCGAAGAACGCCGCGTGGGCGATCGCCGACACGAGCGCGGGAGCCAGCGGAAGCCGCAGCCGGCCCAGCGCCGGTCCGATGTGGAAGCTCGCGGGAAGAGCCACGGCAGCAGCGCCGTCGCGGTCTCAGCGCTCCCGAGCCGGCTCGGTCACCATGCCGAGCCGCTCGATACCCGCCCGACGGACGCGGTCCATCGTTTCCACGACCACGCCGTAGGAGAGTCCGGCGTCGGCCTTCAGGTAGAGGGTCTTGTCGGTCCTGTTGGCGAACGCTTGACGGAGCGCCAGCTCGAGGCCGGTGGCCAGCAGGCGGCGATCGTTCAGGAAGAGCGACTGGTCCTTGGTGACCGTCAGCACCAGGCGCTCCTCGACGGCCGTCGGCCGCGACGAGGCCTTCGGCAGGTTGACGTCGATGCCGCGGTACATCATGGGGGCCGTCAACATGAAGATCAGCAGCAGGACCAGCACGACGTCGACGAGCGGGATGATGTTGATTTCGGCGAGGTTGGTGCCGATCCGGTGCGGGCCCTGCGACTCGTCGAGTCTAAACGCCATCTTTGGCGGTGCGTCCCACCTTGGCGGCGGGACGGCTCAAAAGGTTGAGGAGGTCCATCGCGAAGCCCTCCATCTCCACGGCCCAGTGCTTCACGCGGTTGACGAAGTAGTTGTACCCGATGACGGCGGGGATCGCGGCGCCGAGCCCCGCGGCCGTCGCAACCAGCGCCTCGGAGATTCCCGGTGCGACGACGGCGAGGCTGGCCGAGCCCTGCGCGCCGATCCCGTGAAACGCCGCCATGATGCCCCACACCGTGCCGAAGAGGCCGATGAACGGCGTCGCGCTCGCGGTCGTCGCGAGGAAGGGGAGATAGTGCTCGAGCCGAGCGACCTCGAGCGCGGCCGCGCGTCGAAGTGCACGGTTCACCGCCTCGAGCCGCTCGGCGCCGAGCCCTTCGTCGAAGTCATCGAGGACCTTGTCAAGGACCTCGGGAATCCCCGAAATTTCCTGGTAGGCCGCGAAGTAGAGCTGAGCGAGCGGGCTTTGCCGGAGCCTGCGCGACGCGCTGTGCACGATGGACGGGCGCCGCGCCTCACGGAAGACCCTGAGGAACTCGAGCGTCTGTCGGCGAACCCGCCGGAACTGGAACGCCTTTTCCACAACGAGCGCCCAGCTCACGATGGAGAAGACCATCAGGATGAAGAGGACGACCTTGGCGATCGGACCCGAGTTCCAGACGAGGGCCAGGATCCCGGAGCTCAGTGTGTCGCTCGGCACAGGCGCTCCTTTAGTTTGCGTTCAGCACATCTACGGCATTATAACCACATCCGTGGGGCGCGCCGTCGTCCTCCCGCTCCTGCTGGCCTCCCTCAGCATGGGCGTGCCCGTCGCGGCGGGCCAGGACGCCCGGGCCGCGGTCGAGGCCTTCGTCGCTCGGCTCCCCGACGTCCGGATCAGCGACCTCGTCATCGACCAGAACCTCACCCTCTACCATCCGGGCGGGCGAGGTCCGTCGTCCGCGGGCGAGCAGCGCATGCTCTTCAAGCTCCCGCAGCGCCAGCGCCTCGAGCAGACCGTCGAAGGCCAGCGCGAGGTCCAGATCACGGTCGGCGACCGTGTCTGGGTCCGGCGAGCCGACGGCACGGTCTCGGAGATCCCGGCCGCCGGGCCAGTGCGCGCCCTCACGCACCTGCTCGTCCCGGTGAAGCGTCTCGCCGCCGACCTGCTTGCGGAATGGCGCTCTCGCGGCGTGCGGGACGACGTGAGCCATGCGGCGCGTTTGGGCGGACGGACGATCACGGTGATCGGCGCCCGCTCAGGCGACCGCGACGTTCCGGCCGTGTGGCTCGACCCGGACTACGGGGTGGTCCGCATCGTCACCCGCGAGCGACTGCCGAACGGCGCCACGCTGCTCGACCTCACGCTCTCCGAGCACCGGCCCCTGATCGGCGGGCTCTATTTTCCGTACCGGCAGGAGGTATTCGTCGACGGGAAGCTCCTCATCCTGTTCACCGTCCGCTCGGTCGCGATCAACACGAACCCCGCCGACGCCCTCTTCGAGCCCGCGAGCCTGAGATCGCGCTGATGCATTTCACCTTTCTCGGCACGTCGGGGTCGGTCCCGTCCGCCGTCCGCGATACGACGTCGATCGTCGTCGTCGTGCCCGAGGCCGCCCTGCTGATCGACTGCGGCGGAAGCCCCGTCCAGAAGCTCCGACGCGCCGGCGTCGACCCGCAGGCCCTTGTCTCGGTCGTCATCACGCACATCCATCCTGACCATGCGTACGGACTGCCGGCGCTCGTCAGGAACCTGGCCGTGCTCGGACGTCAGGCGCCGCTGACCATCCATTGCCGGCCCGAACACGTCGAACCATTGCGGAGCCTCCTCAGCCTGTTCAGCACGCTCGAGCGTCCGGGCATGTTCGCGCTCACCGTGCGCGCCATCGGGCTCGCGGAGGACGCCCACGCCTTCGATCTTGGACCGCTCAGCGTCCGGACGTCGCCGAACGAGCACGGCGCCATGCCTAACTTCGCCGTGCGGGTGGACGTGACGCGGCGCCGGAGCGTCGTCTACTCGTCGGACACGAGGCCTTGCGACGCCGTGGTCGCGCTCGCCCGCGGCGCCGACACGCTCGTCCACGACGCGACGTACTCCGAGCGCGACCGCGGCCGTGCCGGCGGCCACGCGCACTCGACCGCCGCGGAGGCCGGCGAGGTCGCGGCGCGCGCAGGCGTGCGGCGTCTGATCCTCACCCACATCGGGGCGGAGTATCACGACGAGGTGGATGCGCTCGCCGAGGAAGCGCGCAAGCGCTTCGCCGGCGAGGTCGAGATCGCGCACGAGCTCGTGCCCTATCCGCTCTGAGGCGCGTGGCGCCCCGACGCCGGCGCGGGGGAGCCGGGTGCCCCGCGAGACCCGACGGCTGCAATCGGAAGTGGCCTGCCGTCACGCACGAGCCGATGCGATGCTGACTACACGGGTCCCGCGGGGCACCCCGGCTCCCCCGCGCCGGCGTCGGGGCCCGGGCGTGGCGGCGCCGGCGGCAGGTCGAACCGCGCCGACGGGACGAACTCCCCTCTCCCGCAGAGCTGGCGTGAGACGAAGCGGTTTCCCCTGATCCAGAAGCGAAGGCGAAGTTCGACGGCGCGTGTGATGCCGACGCGCGGGCCCACCGCGACGCGAAAGTTGCGCAGCCCGTCAGGCGGCTCGACGGTCAAGCGCCCGCGCGTGAGATCGGCTCCGTTGTCGCGCAGGGTGATGCCCAGAGCCCGGGTGAGATTGCCGGGGCCGCTGGCCAGCCGCGGGGAATGAGCGGCGACGCGGCGCCGCCTCGCCATCACCGAGAGACCGAGCACGGGCTCCAGCGCTCGGATCAACACGCATCCCGGCTGTCCGAGCCGGCCCGCGATCGCGTTGAGGCAGCAGTGGATCCCGTAGTTCAGGTAGACGTAGGCGACGCCGCCCTCGCCGTAGAAGAGGTCATGGCTGCCAGGCCTGAACGCGGCGTGAGAGGCGGCGTCCTCGGGGCCGAGGTACGCCTCGGTCTCGACGATCCGGCCAGCCGTGACCGCGCGGGCGCGCCGCGTGACGAGGACGCAGCCGAGCAGATCGCGGGCGACGGCGCGCGTTGGTCGCAGGTAGAAGCGGCGGGGCAGCGGCACCTAGGCGAGACGCTCG
>JAHFDK010000286.1 GCA_023249095.1 Candidatus Rokuibacteriota bacterium
GCCAGACACGCTCCGGCGTGACGGGCATGTCGAGGTGTTCGACGCCGAATTCGGCGAGCGCGTCGACGACCGCGTTGACGACCGCGCCGAGCGCCGGCGTCGTGCCCCCTTCGCCGCCGCCGCGCAACCCGAGCGGATTCGACGTCGAAGGCACTTCGCTGAGCTCGGTCACGAACGATGGTAGCGCGTCCGCGCGCGGGAGCGCGTAGTCCATCAACGTCGCGGCGGTCAGCTGACCGGTCGACTCGTCGTACGCGCAGAGCTCCCACAGCGCCTGGCCGATGCCGGCGGCGATGCCGCCGTGCGCCTGGCCGTGCAAGATCATCGGATTCACGGCGCGTCCGACGTCGTCGACCGTCGTATGTCGTACGACCTCGACGACGCCGGTGTCGGGATCCACCTCTACTTCGCACACCGCGCAGCCGTACGGATATGACGGCACCGGCATGATCTCGGTGCACGCGCCGGCGAGCGGTTCGCCCGAACGCACGGCGGCCGCGGCGGCTTCAAACAGATCGACGGAGCGGTCGGTGCCTTTCACGGTGAATCGGCGCCGGGCGAACTCGATGTCGGGCTCCGCGGCCTCGAGGAGCGACGCAGCGATGCGCCGGCCTTTCTCGACGATTTGATCCGAGGCCTTCGCCATGACGACGGCGCCCAGTCGCATCGACCGGCCGGACGCCGTCCCGCCGCCGACCGGCATCAGGTCCGTGTCACCGGTGATGAGCTTCACGTGCGCGAGCTCGACGCCGAACCACTCCGCGATGAGCTGCGGGAAGCTCGTCTCGTGTCCCTGGCCGGCGGACAGCGTGCCGAGGACCACGTCGATGCGGCCTTCCGGCCGCACGGTGATCTCCGCGCGCTCGCGCGGGTCGCCGGTGTTCAGCTCGATGTAGTGCGCGAAGCCGATCCCGCGGTACCGTCCTCGCCGGCGCGCAGCCGCGCGACGGGACTCGAATCCCTTCCAGTCCGACAGCTCGACCAGGCGATCCAGGGCGGCGGCGTAGTCGCCGCTGTCGTAGACGAGACCCACGGGATTTCGATACGGCATCGCGCTCGACTTCACTAAATTTTTCCGCCGCAGCGCGATCCGATCGAAGCCGTGCCGTCGCGCGGCGAGATCGATGAGTCGCTCGACGACGTACATGATCTCCGGGCGGCCGGCGGCGCGATAGGGAGACGTCGGCGCCGTGTTGCTCAGCACGGCGCGGCCGCGCAGCGACGCGGTGGGCACGTGATATACGCTGGTCGAGATCCCGATCCCTTTGGCGAGCGGGATGAAGGAGACGGTGTAGGCTCCGACGTTGCTCGTGTTGCGCGCGCGGTAGGCGAGGAAGGTGCCGCTGGCGTCGAGCGCCAGCTCGGCGTGGACCACGAGATCGCGGGCGTGGCAGTCACTGACAAGCGATTCACGACGATCGCCCGTCCACTTCACCGGTCGACGCACGCGCCGGGCCGCCCACCCGACCAGCGGGTACTCCGGATAGCAGGGATTCCGGGTGCCATAGCTGCCGCCAACGTCGCGCGCGATGACGCGAACGGATTCCGGCGGCACGCCGAGGACGACGGCGACATCGTTGCGAATCCGCCACGACCCGCCTGAGCCCGCGTAGACCGTGTAGCGCCCGGTCGACGCGTCGAAGTCGCCGACGGCGGCGCGCGGCTCCATCGGCACGCCGGTCACGCGGTTGATGCGGCTGTCGAGCGTGACGACGTGCGCGGCGCGCGCGAACGCAGCGTCCGTCGCGGTGGCATCGCCAGCCTCCGTCTCGACGGCGACATTCGACGCGCACGCATCCCACACGGCGACTGCGCCAGCCGCGACCGCGTCCGTCGACGTGACGACCGCCGGCAGCGGCTCCCACTCCACGGTGACCCGCTCAGCGCCGTCGCGCGCGGCGAGCGCCGTCTCGGCGACGACCATCGCGACGGGCTCGCCGACGAAACGGGCGCGATCGACGGGCAGCGGCAAGGGATCCGAGACGAAGAACGGCGAGCCGTCGGGATGCTTGAGCGGCACTTCGTGGGGATTCGTCGGCACCGGCCGATGGGAGAGCGCCTTGAGGCCGTCGGCGACGAGATCCGCGCCCGTGAGCACGGCCAGCACACCCGGGGTCGCCAGCGCGGGCGCCGTGTCGATGCGCACGATGCGCGCATGCGCGTGCGGCGAGCGGACCATCGACGCGTAGGCCTGGCCGGGAAGGTTGACGTCGTCCGTGTAGCACCCGGCGCCGGTGACGAGGCGCGGATCTTCCCGACGACGTACAGGCTTACCGACGCCTTCTGGCGCCGAACGCGTGGGCGAAGCAAGGAACGACATGTGCGCTACTCTATCTCGAATCGGGCCGCGTGCCTGAAAGGAGCGCTTCATGTCCCCCAACCTTGCTGACTTCACCTTCCTGCAGGGCGTGAAAATCGTCGATCTCACCCAGTTCGAGGCCGGTCCGTCGTGCACGGAGGCCCTCGCGTGGATGGGCGCCGAGGTCGTCAAGATCGAGAACCCGAAAATGGGCGACCCCGGCCGGCGTTTGCGCCCCGGGCAGCCTGACACCGATCCGTATTACTTCCATGCGTTCAACGCCAACAAGAAGTCGATCACCGTCAATCTGAAGTCACCCGCAGGGCTGGCTCTCGTCAAGGACATGATTCGCCACGCCGATGTCATGATCGAAAACTTCGCGCCCGGCGCCATCGAGCGGCTGGGTCTGTCCTACGACGTCGTGAAGGTCATCAACCCGGGCATCATCTACGCCCAGGTCAAGGGATTCGGCGAGGGCAGTCCGTTCGAGCAGAATCTCGCCTTCGACATGATCGCCCAGGCGTGCGGCGGCACGTTCAGCGTCACCGGAGACAAGAACGGCCCGCCCACCCGGCCCGGGATCTCCCTCGGAGACACCGGCACCGGTATGCTGATGGCCATCACCATCGTCTCGGCCCTGTACAAGCGCCGCGAGACGGGCAAGGGACATCGACTCCAGGTCGCCATGCAGGACGCGATCCTGCATTACATGCGGATCAACTTCGCGACCCAGGGCTTGACGGGCAGGGCGGCGGAACGCGGCGAGAGCAAGGTGCCGGGCGTCAGCAACGCGCCGATGGGACTCTATCCCTGCGCGCCCGGCGGGCCGAACGACTACGTCTACATCATGACCAGCCGGGCCAACCCCGAGCACTGGGATCGCCTGCTCAAGCTGATCGAACGGGAAGACCTGATTGGCGACCCGCGCTATCTCACCCCCACCGACCGCGTCGCGCGGGAGGACGAGGTGGATGAAATCATCTCGGTGTGGACCAGGAAGAACAACAAGCTCGACGCGATGAAGCTTCTGGGCGAGGCCGGTATTCCGGCGGGCGCGGTGCTGGACACCGACGAGCTCAACAAGGACGTCACGTTCGAGCAGCGCGGGATCATGCAGACCATGGTTCATCCCGTGCACAGGCCCTTCAAGATGCCGGGCTGGCCCGTGCGCGTCGACGGTCGACCGACACGAGTCATGTCGTCTCCCATGCTGGGAGAGCACACAGAGCAGGTGCTGAGCGATTGGCTCGGTCTGAGCGCGCAGGCCGTGGCCGCGTTGAAGGCCGAAGGCGCGCTCTGATCAGCGCCTCAGGATCAGCCGCAGCCGACCCTGCCCATCAACGCCACCATCTCGCCAACCCGTGACGCGACCCGTCGGGCTCCTCGCTGAGCCCTCGAGGCACTCCGCGCGATCCTCGATGCGCCTCGGGTCGCGCGAGCGGGAAGGGCGGCGCCGCCGGGCACGGCCGCGCAGCCTCCTCGCCCCGCGGCGACACTCGGGCCCTGAGCGGCATCCGGCCGCGGCGGTCGCCGAAGTCTGTTCACTGGCGTCTTGGGGCGGGCATCCTCGGGACAGCGCTCTGTTCTGGCAGAAAATCTCATGACACGCTGGTTGTCCGCGCTGTGTCGCCCGGGGGGGAACCAGCTGTAGCGCGGGTGACAAGCCGCCGGGGTCATGGCGCCCGAGGGTTGAGAACGGATGTTCCGTCAACGGGGCCTTTATGCGGCCTATGCCCGACGTCACCTTGTTAAGCCGTTCCTTCGAATTCGCGGCCGCGGAATGAGTCGGTTATTCTTTCGATGACACAGCGGCCGCTTAGAGTGGAGTGGTCGGAGACGAATGAAGACGCGCTGGGAGTTCCATTTCAAAGCTTGGGACATTTTCTTTGGGAAAGAGCATTCGTTCGTCGGGACTCTTGGGCCTTCGCTCGACCAAGACTCATCAACTGTGAAGGACGGCTTTGACTTCGAGCTACGGCTCGTGCCTGCGGACACTAGGAGCGGTAGCCCACCGCATCAAACTGGCAGGATACTAGTGACCATCCCAGGTCGGCCCGAAAATACCGAAGAAGCGGCCTACGTGATCGTTTCGAGGATGAAGGACCGGGTCTGTTTTCCTCGCGGCCGGATGGAGATTTTGGGCGGCTTCATCTGCGCGACACAGCTACCGGAGACCGCCGAAGAAGAAGCGGAGGTCGGCGATCGTCCGCACCTGGTCCGTTTGGTCTTCCAAAACGCGGAAGACGTTCCAGTCTTCGAGCCGAAACGACTCGTGAATCTGCACGTCGACCCGCAGCATCAGCCCCTGCTTGAGCAGGTCAACGCTGCGAGACAGCTCAGTAATCCGGTCGAAGCCTTTCTCGCGTTCTTCAAGGTGCTTGAGAAGGCGTACGCCAGTGACCGCGAAGGGAATCTCATCCGCGCCCTAGCGGACAGCGACGAACTATTCGCACTCGTGCGGCAGGTCGTCAGGCCAACAGAAAAGGAGGCGATCGACCGCGACGAGTTCACCGCCCTGATTAGTGACCTCGTTCGCATTCGAGATAGGTGCGCGCACCTGCGAGGGACATTCGGCTACGCTCCGGCGGATCCCAGGGTGACGATTGAAGTTGAACCGCACCTAGGGCTTGTAGGTGAACTCGCGCACCGATGCGTTCAAGCCCGTGTTGTGCGGAGCGAGTAGCAGTAGGCCCACGTTGAACGCTAGCCAGCTTCTAGTTGCGACGCTCAGCGAGCTCCAGCGATACGTCGAAATCGGTGATGACTATGCCATGTTGCGCGGCGCGGGGCTGCTCCGCCAACTGTTGATGGACGCATCTCCTCTCGTGCACCAGGTCAATCGAGCGCATCGACTGAAGCTGAAGTTTTCAGTATGCGGTCGGCGATATGCGGAAGTGGTCCTCGCCGATGGTCCGATGTTCTATTCGGCACTTGGAGGGATACATCGGTCTGGCACGATGGCGCACCAGGCCGAGGGGCTGTCGCTGGACGAGTTTCTGGCCGTCCGAGCACTGAAGCTGGGTCCACAGATATTGACGATCGCTGATCTGATCTCGATCGCGTCCAACGTGCTCGGCGGCGTACACAAAGGCTCGGCGAGGACTGAGAACGAGCAAGCACTGGAGCGATTTAATGAGACGGTGAACGCGTTCGGTCATCCCATCAGCGCCGCTCAAATGAAGCCGGTCATCCTTGTGGTCCTTGATGCGCTTGAGCCGTTGGCGAATGCGGTCAACGAATCGCGCGACACGTGAGGGCGGGTCGGCCTGCCGCGCTGATGCGTCATCGGTCGAACGCACAGTTCTCGGTGGTTAAGGCTTCATGAGGGCAATTGGGAAGAGGAAGATTGGTGTCCAGTAATTGTTGGTTCGGTGCAATTTGTTTCGTTCACCTTGACGCGAGTGCGCCAAAGTTCTTTGGCTTTTCAGAGTTTCTCGCGGCCCTTGCCCTCATGGTTCTCGCCTGGACCATCGCGGACATTCGCTATCGCTTTCGTATTCGGACCGCTCCGCTGCCCCTCCAAGAGATAACCTTCGCGGTAGTGGCCGCAGTCGGTATTCTGACGCTCCTAACGGACTTGTGGCGTGCGCAGGAGTGGCCAGTCCCTGAAGGGCACATTCTGACTCCGGCGTCATGGCAAGCTCTCCTCGGGGCCGTACTTCTTCTCACGTTTCTAGCTTGGGCGTGGTTCGCGTTTATCCGGCCACCCACTTACGGAAGGATGAACGCCGGGCGCTATGCGAGGATTCTCTACAGGGCAATTCTCAGGGGTTCCCCTGCCGAGCTCGCCGAGATAGCCGATGAGTTTGCCTACTCCGCAAGGTCGTTGATCTACTACGCGACAGACCGAGAAGTTCGCAGGAAGGTTCGCGACGGTGATAGGGACGATCAGAATGACCCCCCAAAAGAACTAGCCAGAGTAACGAGGTTTGCGAATGACATTCTTCTCCTGATCGCCGACAAGCGCTTCTGCCGTGCAATTGTCAGCGCCTCTCCGGGTACTGCCTGGGCACTGTTTTACGAAATAGGAAAGACGAAGAAGTATCGGGTTCAGGTGCAAACGTTCGCGAAGAACATCGTTAACGAAGCCCTGGTAAACAAGGATTCCTTCCTTTTCCACGAAACTGAAGGTACGAATCCGGCTTGATCGGCTATCACAGGCCGCTAAGCCAAGCCATGTTCTCAAACTACCGAATGGTCGAAACCATTGGGGCATTGTTGGACCCAGATGTCTGGGAGAAGAAAACGTGGGACGCGGCCCAGTGGAAGGCCTACTGTCGCGTGGTGCTTATGACATTCCGTGACTACGTCGAGAAGGACAGTGGGGGTCACTCGTTCGTGCTGTACCGTGCGAAGGGCTACATAGAGCACGCTGCGTTCGACCTCTACAAGTTAGATGGAGTTGCGACCAGTGGCTTGGATGACGATGTGCGGGCGAGGCTCGCCGTAGTCGTGGACTTCATCAAGGACGCCATTGAGGTGCTCGACAAAAAGGGTCTGCCGGATTACGTGCGACTGCGCATCCGAGGCCAACGGCCGCGTCTCGAAAGCTTCTACGATCACCTGGCAAGTATGATCTTCGAGGTCATCCTGGCCGCGTCCAGCGTAAAGTCACCGAGGAATGTGTGTTGGTGGATTCAGCACAACTCGGTCTGGATGGAACTGTTTGGCTTCAGGAGATTGGAAGGGCCTGCGGGCAAGATTGTTACATTCAAGGTGCGCCGTCTCCTCTATGACGCGATTTTGGAAATGAATGAATTCCCGAACTTCAAAGGAGCTGCGATTCTCGGCTACTGCCTGAACGTAATGGGACTGACTCTTCGAGCTGGCGACCATTACCGCGACAGTAAGGCCTTACACAAGGCCGTCTTGTCATGGACGAAAAGGCGCTTTGCGTGGTTGCGCGCCTATAACTCGCGCATAGCTGAGGCATGTCTAGTTGATGGTCTGAGCTATGACGAACAGAACCGCAGGTTAGTGAAGACATATCCGGCCGGCTTGAGTCGAGAGCCATCGTATGACTACCTCGCGGTGGATGTCGCGCCGACGCAGGATTCGAGTGGCAACGTATAGAGTTATGACGTTCACCGGAAGTGACTAGTTCGGGATCGAGCCAATGTTGGAACCTTTGGCTGTCCGTCGGCAGCGTCCAAACGTCATCAGGCCGATTCAGACACTTGGCCGAATCAGCTGCCGCCGAGCGCCTTGCGCATGTCCTCACCCTGGGACTTCCACCACTGGTGCAGGACGGTGATATCGGTGCCGACGGAGAAGTGTGTCACGGCCGGTGGGGGAGAAATAGAAGTAGCCGGTGGGGAAGCAGAGCCAGCGCTTGATCGCGCTTTTCTTCAAGAAGTTCTTGGAGGAGTACTTGCGCCCTCGGTGATTTCGTCGG
>JAHFDK010000055.1 GCA_023249095.1 Candidatus Rokuibacteriota bacterium
CTACGATAGGCTAGCGTCCCGCAACTCGCTGATCTTTCACGGACGGGCGGATAGCTCAGCTGGGAGAGCGCGGCCCTTACAAGGCCGAGGTCACAGGTTCGATCCCTGTTCCGCCCACCAACTCCGATAGGTAGTCGCGCTGAGCACCCCGAGGTTTTTCACGGCCGCTTCGTCCTTCTCGGACTGCGCTCGCATACACGCCTCCAGCTCCTGAAGCCCGTAGGCGGTACTCGTCGCGCTCCACCACGCCCGGCCTCGGGCTCCACACGGTCGATAGAGACATGAGTGACCCGCCCTTCGGCCTTGCAGGCCTCCTAGGGGGGCCCACGTCCGCTCTTGTTCGGGGGGTGTTCTGCAGGGTCGTGGCACAGCCAGCGAGAGCACGGCAGCAAGGACCGGGGCGGTGCTAGAGCTAGTTGAACCAGCCCGCGCCGAATCCGACTCCTCAGCGCGAACGCCTTTCCGACTGGGCTACGGACGCTCTTCGATCCTTGTCCACTTTATGGAATAGCGCGCGGGTGATGGTGCTCCCGAGAGTTCGCCGTACCAGACCCGCCCCTGCGTATCCAGACCTACCAGACCGATCGCCCCCGCGTTCCCTTGCACCACCAGTTGAATTTGAACTAAACCGTCCATGCTATTTGCCCTCCTCGGCGTTAGCTCGCTTCACGCTGATGCGCTTGAAGGCGTTCCAACTTCGTACGTCCGTCGGCGAGGCGGTCGCCGACCTGAAGTTCCATCGGCAAGACCCGGCGCGGGGCGGGCGCTGTAGGCTCGGGTCTCTTCTCGGGCCGCTTAGGCACCCGGACGGGCCTTTCGCAGTACCCGGCGCAGGGTGCGCCAAGGCCAACCCGCTACATACACAAAGCGATCGACACGAGTGACGAGGCGCTCCGTGTCTTGTTTGATCTGCTTGGGCGGCCGGCCCATGCCACCGAGACCGGAAGGGTTCGGGACGCATCCTCCCTCAACGATGTTCATTGTCTGGCCTCCTGTCTCAGCGCGTCCCCCAGCCCTGCCTACTGTCCAGCAGCCCGCCACGCATCGACGATCGACCAGAGCCAAAGAGCGAGCAGGACCACCGTCGGGACGGTCAGCGCGGCTCCGGGGTGAACGAGGGCCAGGGGCTCGGCCGGCATTCCCCGGCCTATCAGCCAACTGAGGACGCCCGCTACGATCACAGACAGCCCGCCCTTGACGTGTTGGCGGTTGTAGAACTGACCCAGGCCGGGGAAGATCCCCGAAAGGACCAGGGCAATCGTTTGTCGGCGTCGCGAGCCAGGATCGCGCATCGCTACTCGATCACCCGGTCCGCCCGCAGCAGCAGCGATTGAGGGATCGTCAGACCCAGTGTCTTGTCTTGGCAGTCTTGAGGTTGATCACACACCGACTGGATCAGTCCCCCCGATCGCCACGATCGGGATCGTGGACGTTGATTTCTTGGCCGCCTCGAAAGCGGGCGGGCCCATGGCGACAAGAACGTCGGGCTTCAAGCCGACCAACTCTGCGACGAGCCCGAGCGCCCGATCGGCTCGCCCCTCGTAAAACCGCCACTCCATGGCGACGTTTTGGCGCTCCACGTACCCCAACTCACGAAGTCCTTGCTTGAACGCTTCCACCGCCGGTGTGTCTCCAGAGGCGAGGACCCCCACTCGGGGCACTTTGCTTGACGGCTGGGCCTCGGCGACGAGCGGCGCCAGTGTGAGACTGAGAATGACCGCGAGCCCGATCAGCCGCATGGGCACCTCGGTTAAGGACGGCTGTCGGGGAGTCTAGCCGAACGCCACGACGCGCACCAGCACAGCGCCGGTCGAAGCTACCGCTAAGCTTCTTTGCCCGCCGGTCCTACTTTGGGGCGGTGAGGGCGATGCCGTTGAAGGTTCACCACCTCATGCCGGCCGAGCGTGCACATTGTTCCGGTGATTTCCAGTACGTTGTCTCCGACACGGAGCTTTGTGGTATCGAGCGTTGCCGCCTTCGGCGCCTCCGGCAAGCGAAACGCCAAGGCGAGGTGGGTCCAGCTTGGGTTCGCGGCCGCTGCGGCAACCCGGATTGGTCCCCGCTCGGGAGAATCGATTCTCAGCAACGACCGCTCGAAGGGGCTAGTTGCTTCGTCCGCTGTTACGAGTTGGACGCGTGGAGGTGGGCTTCGCCACGCCTGAGCCTGCCGGGGAAACCCTCATAGGCCGGGCAAGGTTTCCCACTGACCGGGCACGTCGCCCGACTCGGACGTCGCGGCAACCTCGTCCAAACTTGAGGAGTCGCGGACTTGCGTGCGATCGGCTTCTGGCATCCTCATTGCGTACCCGCTCGAATGAGACAGGACGGAGGAGGGCACGGCGATGGTCAAAATCATGGGCGCGCTGATCACAGCTATCTTCGTCGCGGCTGCTCTGCTCGAGTGGGTAGCGATGCGCATGTGATCGCTCGCGGGATTCGGCGCGGAAGTCCTCGGCGTCCGATACAGACGTGGACGGACTGGGCAAGGCTGTCCGGGCTCACTTGAGGAAGAAACCCCGCTGACGCAAACCGTATGCTACAGTAGCCCGCCAGCCACTGCGGCCCCTAGGGTTGACGCGGGCAGCGTGCGTCGAGACCCGGTGACGAGGCGTAAATATTCCTCGTCGCCTAGAGGGCACCATGCAGAACTTTCAAGATAAACTCACTCTCCTGCTCCGGGCGTACCGTACGATCCGCTTCTGTGACGCCTGTCTGGCGCTGAAAATGGGGGCCTTTCCCCGAGAGATCCGGGAAGCCGTGGCCGTGATCGGAGACCGCTATGGGTTCCAAGTCACCCCGGGAAAGTGTTCTGAATGCCTACAGGAGCAGATGGTCGTCCGCGCTCTTGCAGCCTGAGCTATTTCATCGCCACCTCGCCCGGCTGGAATAAGCCACACAAGAAGGCGTAGACTCTCCTCGGGCTGGACGGCCATGCAGTAGCTGGCGGTACCCCGGGACGTCCTGAGCCGCAGTCCACTGAAGCCGTGGCCGTCCAGCCTCCCTTTCCCTCGGACGGCTCTCGCGTGCCTCACCGTCCCCTCCCAAAGCACCCCCGTGGCGCTGTGCTCCATCCCGCTCGTGTAGTACAAGGTGGCTCCCCCGGCCCCCCGCGAGCGCGCCTCGGGGGCGGGTTAGAGCGCGAGCCGCCACGCCACAATCCCGGCGAACGCAGCAGTGGCGACAAAAGCCGCTCCAAGAACGAGCGCCCTTTCCACGGGTTCACCTTTCATCCGCTCGCCCTTCCGCCGCACTCCTATCGCGATTCGATAATGGTCCAGGATGGCTAGAGGATACGCCGCCAAGAGAATGGCGGCGGCGGCACAACTGCCTGCTGCGAGAGCCAGTGCATTTTTACCCGGTCCGGGCAAGGCGACCAATGGCACAACCACGAGCAGCAGCGATAGCCCGATTGATGCGATCACGAGATAGTCAGCCCAGGCCAGCCAGTTCGGCGCATCTGGATATTTCTCCTGAATGTGTAATTCGCGCTGGATTCGGAACATCAGTACTGAAATGCCGAAGCCGGACAGGATACTAGCGACAGTAAGGTACGCTTCCATCTGACCCTTCACCTTTCTGCGCGGCTAACAGGCGCGCGGTTGACGTCGTTGTTCATTTTCCCTTCCGCCCGCGCGGGTCCAGCTCACCGCGTGGGGCAAGTCACGGTAGGCAAGGGCTGCCCCAGCCCCTAGGATCGGGGGCCAGAGCGTCTCTCACAATCGGGGAACGATAGGTGGGAGAAGATTTAGCCCTGGCAACGTTTCCCCGTCTCGCCTGAGAAGCATTCTCCGACCCGAAGCTCCATCGGCAGGACTCGGCGTGTGTGGTTGGCGGCGCAGGCTCATGTTTCTTCTCGGGGCGTTTAGCCACCCGGGCGGGCCTTTCGCAGCGCCCGGCGCACCGCTTCCCAGGCTCTATGCGCAACGTCCATCTTGGCCGGTCGGCTCAGGACGCGGGCCCTCGTCGCGGTTCTCCTTGCTGCGGCGCGGATTGAATTCACCAAAGGGCGGACGACTGGTGCATCCTCCCACCACGATCCAATGAGGTCCGCTCACTGCCCTCGGTCCTCCGCCTGAAAGAGTTCCCCACAGCGCGGGCAGTGGCTGTCGGTCACCAGACCGCCAAAGACCGCCCCCTCCAAGATATACGCGAGCACCGGAACCAGCAGCATAGTCCCGGTCGGGTAGAACGTCGCCGCCCCGCGCGCCGTACCGCGTTGAGCTCCGAGCAGATCTGGGTACTACTCCACGATGTCCTTCTTGGTGCTTTCAATGAACGCGAGGACGTCGGCCTTCTCGTTCGTGGCGACGCGGAACTTATCCAGGGTTGAGTTGAGGTGCCCAATGAAGATTTGCCAGTCTCGCTCGCTGATGCCCAGACCTCGGTGAGACGTCTTCATGTCGCGTCCGACGTAATAGAGCGGGCCGCCAGCCGACGCGCACAAGAAGTCGATGAGCAACTGCTTCTCCCGGCGCACGCCGTCTTCTCCGCGATGCTTCCAGAACCGTTCAAGCTGTGGGTCGGAGACCAGCCGAGGCAGCAGGTCGTCCGCCACAGCGGCGATCCCATCGTAGCCACCCAGACGTGCGTAGAGCGTCTTTGACATCGCAATCCTCCTCGGGCGGGTGAGCCCGCCGCCCATCAGTCGGCCGCCAACGTAGCACCGGCCGGATCCGGGGCGCAACGACACCGCCGAGCACGGGCAGATCAGCATCCACGCGGGCCGCTTCCAGTGTGACGAGGAGCAGGCGTCCGAGGCGGCCAGTCAAGGTCTGAGGCTCGCGGGCCAGCACGCGCGCCGTGCCCCCGACGCTCACGCTGTCCACCAAAATCGGTGGACAACGTGTTCGTATCAGGCGCTGTCTCCCCCAATCCACAGATTTCCACAGAACTTTTTTCGCTGACGGATCTTGACACGTTCGCGTCTGAGGTCGACGATGCATGCCGTGCTGTTGTTCATTCGACTGAGGGCGTTACTCTTCGCGGAATGCCGGCATCATCCGGTCGCGTTCTGCGAGACCTGCCGACGGGGTTACACGCCCGAGGAACTCGGCACTGACGTTGGTAACGGTTGTTATCTCTGCCGCCAGTGCGGGACCGACCTGCGGGCCTCGGTCACCGCCCACGCTCGCACTTGCCCGAATCTCACGCCGACGAAGCCATTGGTGCGGATGGTGGGTCGTCCCGCCTCCCAACAATCCGTCCGGCGCTCTTACCGCCCTTCGGCCTGAGGTTGGGCGAGTAGCTTCACGAGAGGAGATCCTGTCCCTCGCCGCGAAGTGTCATCTATCTGTGCTGCCCCGTCATTCTTCCCGAAGGAGCTTTTCGAGTTCCGCGCGCGCCCGAGCGTGCTCCTCAAGGAGCCTGTTCATTCGGCCGATCTCTTCCTGGTAGCGGGCCAGGGCGCGCCGATCCCTCGCATCGAGAAAATCCAGAAATGCGAGTGAACTCTTCGCGTACTGTCGCTGGGCGTCCTTGAGCTGGCGGACGACGAGGGGCCGGAGCTCGGGTCCGGCTGCACTGTACCGCGCCTGGACTCGCTGAAGCTCGGCAATGGCTTGGCCGCGTGCATCGCGGAGCGCTACGTACCGCTCCGCACTACTCGGGTCTTCACGTCGCAGCGCCTCGACAAACGCCCGCTCACGCTCGTTGTCCGAATCGCTGCCGCTTCCCTGCGCCAGACCGCCGGGCAGCGCAACCGACAAGCTGGCGATCAGCGTTGCGCCGACGACGATCGTGAGGCCGAAGGCTTTGGCTGTCTTGCGGTTGTTCATGCCGAGCTCGACCGCGGAGCGCCGCGGATAAGGAGTCTACCCGCCTGGCGCAGCGACCTGACGTGTTGGATCGTCGCGCTTCGTCGCATTCCGTCGCATACAGTCGCCGAGGTCGGAGGCGTGGTCACCCCTCCCGATAGAGGACGAGCAGCAACCCGAAGACGGCCAGCGCGGGGCCCCAGATCCTGCCGGGCCCGCCGCTCTTGACAGGAGGCAGCCGGAGCTCGAGCCAGCGTGACCAGCCCGCCAGCAGGCTCACGAGGCCGAGCGGCAGATGCGAGAGCTCCATGAAGAATGCCGACTTGCCGTCGCTCAGCTCGTGGGCGTGCGCCAGGAGCAGTACGCCGCTCCAGATGGCGACGACGGGGAAGACGTAGCGCCACGGAGAATCCGGGTGGCGGCCGCTCCGCACCCGCCATTCCGCGAAGCCGAAGAGCGCAGTGAGGATGAGCAGGATCCGGTGCTGGACGACCTCCGGGCTCAGGAGGTGCTCCCAGAACCCGACCGCCCCGGTTTGCCACCCCTCCGGATCCACGCTGTAGGCGACGAAGCCCGCCAGCGCAATGATGAGCAGCGGCCAGTGCCGGGCCCACGGCGCCCGCCCGGTCCGCTCGAGCGTCGCGAGGACCCCCATGGCGAGCACGAAGAGGCCTGCGACGTTGTGTCCGAACTCGGACCACGCGGTGATCTCGGCGGTGCGCGGCGCGTTTGGATCGGCGAGATCCGAGGCCGCCGCCAGCTCGGCCAGGGTCGGGGTCGAGAGCCGCGGCCAGTGCGGAGTGAACACGGCGCGGATCTCGTTCAGCGTGGCGCGCTGCACTCCCACGTCGACGGCCGGTGGCGCCGAGCCGATCGATGCCGCGAGCAGGACCGTTACCACCGCGAGTCCTGCTTCCACTTCAAGGCGCCGGCGCAACAGGATCGAGCTTCCGCCAGAGGTGGATCGCTGGCCGCTCCACGGGCCCAGCGCGAGGCGGCCATGAAGCGCGCGGTGATTCAGGACACCCATCGCGAGCAGTGCCACGAAGAGGACAATCTTCGTGAGGACCATGGCCCCATACGAGGTGCCGATGGCGGCGCCCGGTGTGGCGACGTAGGCGAGCGAAAGGGCGACGCCGGTGACTGCGATGCCCACGACCGCTGCCGCAGCCACCACGGAGAAGGGGCGGAGCCAGACATCCCGAGCGGAGACGTCCGCGCGCAGCAAGAGCATTGCAGCGCATATCAGGCCGCCGACCCAGATGCCGACGGCCGCCTGATGGAACGCGGTGACGGTCAGGAGCCACGCCTGGCCGTCGAGTCGGCCCATCGCGTGGCTGGCCAAGGCCCCGGTGGCGGACAGCAAAATGGTGGAGCCCAGGAGCAGTGCGCCGCGCAGCCGCGATGCCGGAGCCCGCCGAAGAGCGATGGCGGCGGACAGGATGGCGAGCCCGGCCGCGATGCGGACGATGCCGGCGCTCCCGACCGTCGAGCCGAGCAGGGCGGCGATTGGCCAGCCCGCGTCGTCGGCCAGCGCCGCCGCCAGCACGGCGAGCAGGCCAGTCTGCGCGAGAACGGCGACGAGTGCGCCGGCTCCAGTGAGCGCGAGGGTCCAATCGAGGGCGCGGGCAGGCCGTCGCTCCGGGTCGCGGCGCAGCACGACGAGCGCGAAGACAGCACTGCCGAGAGCGACGGCCTGGCCGACGAGCCCGGCTGCGCGTAGCCACAGCAGCATGAGCGGGATCACGGCACGCCACAGTAGCACGAGCGTCGCCGCGCCGTCGGCTTGGCGGAGGACCCGGGTTCATCGGGAAACTCCGACACGCCGTACCTGCCGCATCCCGTCGTTAGCGGTAATCACGCCGAAAGGCGTCACCGCGAGCCCGGCCGTGCTCAGCGCCCGCGCGACCCAGGTATTGCAGGTGTTGAACAGGTGATAGCGGCTGCGCGCAGCGTAGAACCAGCTGGATCCGTACAGACCGCGCTCGAGGCGAAGGGCCCGGTCTTCGCGGTCTCGCTGATACTCCTCGTGGATAAAGCGTGTCATCGCGTCGAAGCCACGGCGTGAGAGACGTAGCTCGACGACCTCGCTTTCCGCGAAATAGGGGGTGACCGGGGCGCTGAAGCCGACGACATGAAGCACGCTCCCGGAGGCCAGGAACGCCGCCTTGATCGCCAGCCAGGGCGTGGCCGGCCTCGCCATGTAGAACGCACGATCGCCCCAGGCGACCTCGACGAACGTCGCCTCTGGAAAATCGTCGACCTCGGGCCAGAGAGCGCGATCCACGTCGGCGCGGCGGACGACGATCGCCGTGTGCCAGCCGTGATCGAGCACCGAGATCGTGACCGCCGGCTCGTCACCAAGAGGCGGATAGAGATCGGCGACCGGCCCGAGACAACCCGCGGCCGGCACGATCGCCACAAGAAGCCCGGCGACACGGAGCGTCGCCCACACCTGGATGGTCACGGTAGATGTCTGTAACTCTTACTCTGTAGTTCTTCCAGCTCCTGTAGATTTTCCTTCTCGACTTGTATTTCTTTCCTCGAACTAACGCGATCGCCTTGAGCTTGCCGAACCGTGCAAGCCGGCGCGCGCAGCCGCCCAGAAGCCCCGTCACCTGGACGAGCAGGAATCCCCCGGCGCCGACCAGCTCGACGAGTCGCGCTGGCGCTGTCCGTGGACGCGCGGCTCGTCGCGGCGATGCTCTGGCTGTTGACCGCCACGCCGAGGAGCAAGAACAGCGTCTGGGAGAGCGTGAATCGTCGTCTTGGCGATGATCACCGAGGCGACGCTCTCGCGATAGGGGACGTGCGGCCCGAGGAACCACACCTTGATCGCGTCGCCGCCGACGGGAGCGACCGCAGTCATGACGTTCACGGCTTCGCCGGCGACGCGCGCGGCCATCAATCGGAGGAACGGGACCCGGTCGTACGCGAAGGCGTAGCGCCACACGAGGGTGTCGACAGCCATGATCAGCGCGAACGGCAGGCAGACCAGCAGGGACTGCCAGCCGAGCGCGCGCGCCGTGGCGGCCAGGGTCTCGTCCTTTCCGACTAGCGCGACGAGGATGCCCAGGATCGCCAGCCCGATGACAGTCGACAGCGAGCGAAGGGCGCGCACCTAGCCCTTGGAGAGCAACGCTGGTGCCACGTGTGGCATCAGGTAAACACCTGTGGCACACTCCCTGACGTGCAGAGGGAGGGCGCCGGGCTGGGCGTGTCGCGGCCGTTGCTGGCTGTGGCGGTCCTCTCTCTCTCCGGCTTCCTGGTGCTAGCCCTGATCGCTTCGGCGAAGGAGTTCTTCGATCTGGACTACAGCGCTCGCGCCCTCGTTCGGCTCGCTCACTTGCCCCTCCTGGACCCCGCGATGAATGGAATCTCCGGCCTGGGCGAGAACTACGTGCTCATCCCTCTCATCGCGCTCGGCGTCGCGCTCCTGTGGCGCAGGAGCCGTCGCTGGGCCGTCGTGCTGCCGCTACTGATGGCGGGAACCGGTGGGCTCCAATTCGCCGCCAAGTGGGTGGTGGACCGCCCGCGTCCGAATCTCGCGGCCGGGGGATTCCCGAGCGGTCACGTGCTGGCCCTCGGCCTCATGATCTATCTGCTCTGCACGTCGACGCTGACACGGGGCCAGCGATGGCTCGGGAGCGCGGGCTGTGCCGCGACAGTGCTGGCCGTCGCCTTCAGTCGTCTCTACCTCGAGGCGCACTGGGTGTCGGACGTGGCCGGCGGATTCACGCTGGGCATCGCCTACCTCTTGCCGGCCATCTACCTCGTCGAAACCGTCGCCGGCCGTCACGCGGGCTAGACGGGCGAGGTCTCGCCTCTCAGAAGCGGACGCTCACTTTGCCGACGATGAACGGCCCGTCGCCGACGTCGATTCGGTTGTCATGGCGGTCCCCGTACCTCTCGCCCTCGTAGTAGAAGCGATCGAACGCCCAGCCGCCGTAGACCTCGAAGCCGACGTGCCGCAAGTCGAATCGAACGCCCGCGGTGAGCCGCTTCTCATAATAGAAAATCTTGTCGTCCTTGTCGTCGCGGTCGGCGCGGTAGTACGTGTCATGGTCCCAGTCGAAGCCCGCGTAGGCCCGCAGCGGCTGGAAGATCTGCCAGGTCGCGCGCGCGCGCACCGTCCTGATCGGAAAATACTGCGCCTCGAGGGTGAGGGTCTCGAACGGCTTGAACTCGATCGACGAAAACGGGACGCCGATGACGGCGCTGAAGCGGTCGGAGGGCACCCACACGTACGCGATGCCGGGCATCGGCAGGGGTTGATTGAAGATTGCCTCATCGCTCGCGTAGATCAGGGTGAAGATCCAGGCGTTGCGCTCGCCCTGCGGGACGCGGAGCATCGCCACACCCCGGTAGTACACTTCGTCGATGCTGTGGAACGGCTCGTCGCTGGCGGAGCCTGCCGTGAGGGCCAGCCCGCCGATCCAGCCGCTGTCGAACTTGTGACGAAAGCTGAGGGTGGCGCCCGCGTCCCAGAGCTCGCTGGGGAAGCGACCGCCCACTTCCGGGAAGCGGGCGCGCGTGTCGATATCCTCAAAGCGGGTCCGGGCGGAGAACCCCCATTCGTTGGCGGTGTCCTGGAAGAGGGGGACGAAGAGCGAGACGCGGTGCTCGGAGAGGCCGAGGTGGGTTTCCTGATTGTCTACTTTTCGATCAGGATAGTAGGTGAACCGATAGTCGGCCCGTGGGATCTGCTTCCCCAACTCGGGATTCAGCCACATCTGGAACTCGGCCTGGGCGCCGACGACGGTGGGGAACACGACCAGCAATGCTGCTCCCAGAACGAGCACGCGCGCTGCCACAGCCGAAGCCATTCGGGGCCCTCCTGACCGGTGTCGACCGTGGGTCGCTGCAGGATCAGTCTAGCAGGGGAGGCCGGTAAGAGCCGCGCCAAGGGCGGTGGCGGGAGCCGGCGTCAGCGTTTTCGACAGATCATCGCGACGCGGTTCTGACGTAGTGTGGGGACTGTGAGCACCGTCGAGCCGCTGACCGACTGGCAGATCACGCCCGCCCGCAGGTGGGCCATCACGCTCTCCGTGATGATGGTCACGGTCATGCAGGTCCTGGACACCAGCGTGACCAATGTCGCTCTCCCCCACATGCAGGGCTCGCTGTCGGCCGGCATCGAGGAGATGTCCTGGGTCATCACGTCCTTTCTCGCCGCCAACGCGATCGTCATTCCGGCGACCGGCTGGCTCTCGGCCCGCTTCGGCCGCCGCCGGTTCTTCCTGATCTGCACGGTGCTCTTCACCGTCAGCTCGTTCCTCTCGGGGATCGCGCCGAACCTCGAGTTTCTCGTGGCAATGCGGATCCTTCAGGGGCTCGGCGGCGGGCCGGTCATCCCGATGGCGCAGGCCATCATGTGGGAAATCTTCCCTCTTCGGATGCGGGGCACGGCCATGGCCGTCTGGGGGACGGGCATCATGCTGGCGCCGATCCTGGGCCCGACCCTGGGCGGCTGGATCGCCGACAACTGGTCCTGGCGGTGGATCTTCTACATCAACCTTCCCATCGGGCTCGCCGGCTTCCTGTTGGTCAGCGTGTTCCTGTTCGATGCGCCCTTCGTCAAGAAGCCACGCGGAATCGACGCGGTGGGGCTCGTCCTCATGGTGCTCGGCTTCGGCTTTCTGCAGCTCGCGCTCGACCTCGGCGAGAAGCACGACTGGTTCGACTCGGGGCTCATCGTGGGACTGTTCATGGTCGCAGTGTGCGCGATCGTCGGGTTCCTCATCCGCGAGCTGCTGGCCACCGAGCCGATCCTCGACCTGAGCGTGTTCAACGACCGGAACTTCGCGGTCGGCACCATGTGCATCGCGCTGGTCGGCCTGGGGCTCAACTCGAGCGTGCTGCTGGTCGCGCTGTACACGCAGAAGCTGCTGGCGTGGGACGCGTGGAACGCCGGACTCGTGCTGGCGCCCGGCGGCCTCGGCACCATGATCGCGCTCCTGATCTCGGGCCGCCTTGTGGCCCGCGCCGATCAGCGCCTCATGCTCGCCGGTGGCTGCTTACTGCAAGCCGTGGCGACGACGATGATGGCGAGCGTGACGCTGGGCATGGACTACTGGAGCCTCGCGTGGCCGCGCTTCCTGCAGGGCTTCGCCGGGGGCTTCATCTTCCCGCCGCTCCAGACGCTCACGCTCGCCACGATCCGCCTGGAACGTCTCGGCAACGCGACCGCCGCCTACAACGTGGTGCGCAACATCGGAGGAAGCGTGGGCGTCGCGCTGGCCACCACCCTTCTGGTGCGGCGCAGCCAGGAGCACCAGACCACGCTGGTCGCCCACCTGAACGTCTGGGATGCCGAGACGGCAGCGCGCCTCAAGCAATGGACCGAGCACTTCGTGAGCCAGGGCTCGGACTCGTACACGGCTGGCCGGCGGGCGCTCGCCATGCTGTACCGCGGCACGGTCGAGCAGGCCCAAGTCATGGCGTACGCCGACGACTTCTGGCTGCTCGCGCTGGTGTCCCTGGCCATCCTGCCCCTGGTCCCGCTGATGCACCGCGTGCGCACCGAGCAGAATGAGCGCGCGCGCGAACGTCCCGGTCGAGTGGAGGCCTTACCGGCCCCCGACAATTCACCGATCGCGCCCGAGCGGGGTCGGGACTAGTCCTCTTCTCGGGCCACATCGCCCCGGGGGGCGTTGACCGGCCCATCAACGAGGCGGGCTTGGGGGCTATGGGACTGCCTGCCGAACGTCGGCAGGACGGACTATCCACGGTCCGCTGCAGCCACCGTGCATGAGTTCAGAGGCGGACTCGTAGGACTGCCCCAAGGTAACAGTCATAACAACGCCGGCAATTATCGCGGTCCCCCCGCACAGGAGCGCGCGCCCAGGGGTGTACCAGACGTCCGCCACAATGGCGCCTACTTCGTCATCCGTCGCGGGCGCACGTCCGTCCGCCGCGACCGGGTTCCTATGGGTCGCGCAACCGGCGAGAAGTATGGCGCCAAGCCCAAGACTCACGACTCTCTGCTTTCTCATTGCCGTCCTCCGTTCGGGGCGTGCCAGGGGACCTTCGAACTTCATGAAAGCCGCCACACCTGCCCCGCGTGCGCCTCGGCGGCGAGCGGCGCAAGAATGAGGCTGAGAATGACCGCGCGGCTGATCAGTCGCATGCTCCCGGGGAGTCTAGCCGAACGCCACGATGCGCACCAGCGCTCCCGCCAATCCTCTAGACGGCACCGACGAACTGCAGGAACGCTGACACGATCTCGGCGGCGATGTCGGAGCCGGCGCGCCTGGGCGCGCGGAACAGATCGTGGGCGGCACCGTCCACGGCGACGAGCGTGGTCCGTGCCGGAATCAGGCTCCGCGCCGCTGCGATCTCCTCCAGCGTGCCGAACGGATCGCGCGAGCCGTGGGCGAAGAGCGTGGGCGTCTTGAGGCTCGGGAGGTGTGCTGTCCGGAGCTCGGCGGGGCGGCGCGGCGGATGAAGCGGGTACGAGAGCATCAGCAGCGCCTCGGCGAGCCCGGGCTCGCTCGCCAACAGCATGCTCGCCTGGCGGCCTCCGTACGACTGCCCGCCGAGGAAGACCCGGCCGGTCACGAGCCCTCTCATCGACGCCACCGCGCTGCGCAGTCCCTCGCGGTCTCTGGCCGCCCCAGCCGGCCGCGGCGGATCTGTTGGGCTCGCCTGACGGTAGGGGAGATCATAGCGGAGGACCGTGACGCCTCTGTCCCTGAACGCCTCGGCGAGCGTGACGAGGAGCGGGGCCCGCGCACTTCCACCGGCACCGTGGGTCAGGACGAGCCCGTCCCCCGATGGCGACCGCGGCCGATGGAAATCCCCGCTCACGCCGCGACCTCGGTCGTTCGTTACGAGATGCGGTGGTACATCACGTGCCGGCGATTCGTGGTGTACGGGCGAACATGCTCGGCCCAACGCCCTTCCTCGACGGCTTTCGCCCACGCATCGCTCGTGAGCACGGCCGGGCTCTCGACCTCGTAGAGCGCGTTGTAGGCGGGCTCGCTCTCGATCACGATCGTCTTGCGCTCCCCGCCGAGCATCATCGTCACCGGCTCGCTCTTGAAGCGCGCGACCGCGATGACGCCCGGCACTCCGAGAAGAGACGGCACGTGTTCCTTGTCGTACACCTCGTTGAAGAGCGCTTCCTTGTCCGGCCGGACGCTCATGGCCGCGCTGAAGAGATATCGGGTCTGGATCGGCATGGCAGTCTCCTTTGGAGGTGATCGAGCCCCTTCATCCTAGCTCATGCGTGGTCTTGTGGCATCTCGGCCCGTTGCCACTCCTGGCTGTGGGCGGCGCGGCCGGCGCCGCGCTCCGAGCTCACGAGAACTTCGAAAAGGGAGTCGCGCCGCCAAGGTTTGCCGCCCGCGCAGGACGCCGATGCTACGATGACGAGGGAGGGGATTATGACGTTCGGTGGCATCATTTTTCTCCTCGTCTTCGTCGGTCTCGTCGTCGCCATTGTCATCACGTACAACAAGCTCGTCGGCCTGCGCCAGCGGTCCGAGGAGGCGTGGTCGGACATCGACGTCCAGCTCAAGCGCCGGACTGACCTGGTTCCCAACCTGATCGAGACCGTCAAGGGCTACGCCGCGCACGAGAGGACCACGCTCGACCAGGTCGTCCGCGCCCGCGGCGCGGCCGTGGCCGCGCAGACGCCGGAGGCGCGCGCCCAGGCCGAGAACCAGCTGACGGGGGCGCTGCGCCAGCTCTTCGCGCTCGCCGAGTCGTATCCCGACCTCAAGGCGAACCAGAGCTTCCTCGAGCTGCAGGCCTCGCTGGGCGAGGTCGAGGAAACGATCCAGAGCTCGCGCCGCTACTACAACGCCGTCGTCCGCGATCTCAACACGACAATCGACAGCTTTCCGTCCAACCAGATCGCGTTGTTCTTCCGCTTCGTCAAGCGGGCATATTTCGAGCTCGACCGCCCCGACGACCGTCAGGTCCCGCGCGTCTCTTTCGGGAGCTGATCGCATCGGCCGGAACCTCGCCGCGCTGGCGCTCGTGCTGGCGGCCGCGTCTCCGGCCGTGGCGCAGACGCGAGGGCTGTTCTCGATCGACAGCTTCATCACCAGCCTCGTGGTCAACGCCGACGGGAGCCTCATCGTTCGGGAGGACATCACGTTCGAGTTCCGAGGGGCGCACCAGGGCATCTTTCGGCGGATCCCCCTGCGCTACACGCGTGACGGGCTCGAGTTTCCGCTCCACCTCAGCGGCATCGGCGTCTACGACGAAGCGAGCCAGCCGCTCCGGACCGCCGTGTCGTATCCGGATCGGTACGTCATGATCAAGGCGTGGGTGCCGGGAGCCGTCGATACGAAGAAGACCGTGAGCGTCGTCTACCACGTGCGGCGCGGGATCATGCAGTACGACGATCACGACGAGCTGTACTGGAACGCCACGGGCAACGAGTGGCACGCTCCGATCGGCCATGCCGAGGTGTTCGTGACCATGCCCCCGGCTGTCGCCGACGGCGAGGTGCGGACCTTTGCCTACACCGGAACGCTGGGGGCGGCCGGCCAGGACTACGCGGTCGATCGGGTCCAGAGCTACTGGAGGTTTCGGACGACCCGCGCCCTGCGGCCACGGGAGGGCATGACCGTGGTCGTCGGCTGGCCGCCGGGCCGCGTGGCGCATCCGTCCGAACTCCGCCAAGCCCTGTGGCTCATCGCCGACCACTGGCCGCTCGGACTTCCTGCGCTGGCCCTCGTCTGGGGCGCGTTCGTCTGGTGGGCGTTCGGACGCGATCCAGCGTCGAGCCGCTCGGTGAAGCCTGAGTACGAGCCGCCCGGCGACCTGATCCCGGCGCAGGCCGGCGCGCTCGTCGACGAACGGGCGCATCCGCGCGACGTCATCGCGACAGTGGTGGACCTCGCGGTGCGCGGCTATCTCGAGATCGAGACGATCACGACGGCCTTCGGCGACCAGGATTTCATGTTCAAGCGATTGAAATCGGTCGCCGGCGACCCCGACCTGAGGCCCTTCGAGCTCTACGTGCTCGCCAAGATCTTCGGCGCCGACTGGGTGATCAACATGCGGCTGCTCTCCGAGGTGCGGCGCGACTACGAGAACGTGTTTCCCCCGATCCGCGACCGGCTCTACCAGCTGATGGTGCAGGATGGCCTTTTCCCCGCCTCGCCGCGTAGCGTGAGATCCGGATGGATGGCGGCGGGCCTGCTCACCGCGATCAGCGGTTTCCTCCTGCCGCTGCTCGGACCGTCCTGGCTCGGTCTGTACGAGCCATGGCTGCGAATCGGGATCGTCGGAAGCGGGCTCGTCTTCATCGCCTGGGGCTGGGTCATGCCGCGCAAGACCTGGGCCGGCGTACAGATCCTGGCGAAGGTGCGCGGGTTCCAGGAGTTCCTCGAGCGGGCCGAGAAGGATCGGCTCGAGCGGATGCCGGCCGACACGCTCCATCGGTGGTTACCATGGGCGATCGCGCTCGGCGTGACTGAGCGCTGGATCTTCAATTTTCAGGGCCTCAAGGTTGCCGCGCCGGCCTGGTACCACAGTCGCGGCGACTTCTCTCTGCCGACCTTCGAGCGCGACCTGGGCGCGTTCGCGCGCCGGACCGAGGAGGCGATTCTCACGACCCGGCGCGGCTATAGCGACGGCAACGGCGGTGGCTTCTCGCGTGGCTCGTCCGGCGGGGGCACGGGCGGGGGTGGCGGCGGGACGTTCTAAGGACGGCGTCATGTCTAGCGCGCGCCGGTGGACGAACCTCCATCGCCCGGTGTATCGTAAGTGCCCTTGGGCTCGTGGTGCAGCCTGGTTAGCACACTGGACTGTCAATCCAGAGGTCGCGGGTTCAAATCCCGTCGAGCCCGCCATTTTTTCGGATAGTTACTTCGGATAGTTACAAGATGGTCGCTTCGGCGGCCTGCGTCACTGTGCCTAAGACCTTGCCCGAGACACAGTAGTGGCGGACTCAAGGGAAGTTGCCGTCTGGCTTCACGACGACCACGCAAGGCTCATAGTCGGCGCCGCGCCCGCGAACAAGGCCAGCCGGTGGGCGATACAGGGAACCATTGTCGAGGAGATGGGCGTGGGGCTCTGGCTCAGGACCGACACGATTCAAGAGTTCCGTCCGATTGCCATTGGTGTGAAGCAGGTCAATTGGCAATTTGCCTCGACCCAGCTCCTCATTAGATGGGAGGCAGTTATCACCATTCAGGTGTTTGAGGGTAGCGGCAAAGAGATAGGCTTCAAGCCGGCGGCCCCGGAGTAAGTCGCGAGCTTCGCCGCGCACCGTCAAGGCGCGGCCGCGAAGGATCTTGACCACGCCGAGGATGCGGAGTAGGTAGTCAGTGTGTCGTGTTCTGCACGCCTCCTTGTGGTCTTCATCGCGTGCCTGCTGATCGGGTTCGCGCCCCTCGCATACGCCGACCCGCCGGACCCGCTGTTCATCGCTGGATTCTGGGACGACGACGACTTCGACAAGATCGTCGTCTGCATCCTCGACTCGTACGACGTCCCGCTGGTGCCATCCACCGACATGGTGCCGCTGTGGGTGCCCATTGCGCGTGTAAAGCTACCCGAGCTCAACGCTGCCCCGACGCCAATCCGGGCTGAAGTCTCTCCCAGAGCACCTCCCGTAGCGCCCTCCCCCGTCTCGTAGCCCCCGACCGCAAAACCGAGGTTCCGATGGCGCGCCCGTCGGCGTGCGTGTGGGAGTCCCTCCCCCGTGCGCCCCCCTGACGCTCCGCGTGAGCCCGTACGCAGGGGAGGTCCCCGTGGGCTGTCTGGAAGTTCTTTCTTCGGTGCTGCTTCGTGCCGCTCGGCGGAGTCCTGCCCGGACCCAGCCGTCGCGCGCTGAGGTGCCGAGGGTCGGCCCGCGACCCACTCCCGAGCGGCGCCACCTGTCGCACCGGGCCTTGGCGCGCAGCGCCGGCCTCCTCGCGCTCTCGGCAGTCGTCATCACGCTGCTGTTCTTCGACTTCGGCGTCCGCGTCCTCGCCTCGAACGACGAGACGCGGTTTCCGGTGCTGGCGCGCGACATCCTGGCCAGCGGCCATTGGTTGTCGCCACGCCTGGGCGACGTGCCCTACCTCAACAAGCCTCCTCTATTCGCGTGGCTCATCGCGGTGGCGGCGGGGCCAGGCGGCGAGGTCTCGCAGTCGAGCGCGCTGTGGCCGTCCCTCATCGCTGCCCTCGGTGTGTCGCTGGCGACCTCGTGGATCGGGTGGCGGCTGTGGGGCCGCGCCGCGGGCTTGGCGGCCGGGTTCATCGTCGTGACGACGCACGGGGTCTTCACGATGGCCCGCGCGCCGATGCCCGACATGACGATGTGTCTTTTTCTCACCGCAGCTCTGGCCGCCTTCGTCGGCGCCGAGTTCGACGACCGACGCGGGTTCCTGATCGGCTTCTACATCCTGCTCGGCCTGGGATTCTGGACGAAAGGCCCCGTGGCGCTTCTCGGACTGGGGGTCGTCGTCGTCTTCGCCGCGTGGACGGGCGGGGGGCCGGCCATCAGGCGGCTGGCAATCCCCCGCGCAGCTCTCCTCGTCGCGCTGCTCATCTCGCCCTGGTTCATGCTCACTGTGGGAACGGCGAGCGAGCAGTTCTGGCGCGACACCGTCGTGACGGACTGGCTGACGTGGTATGTACCCTTCGCGCCCTGGCGCGGGCGCGCCCTCATAGAACCCCTCGCGCAGACGCTCGCCATCCTGCTCCCGTGGTCTCCGCTGCTGGCGTTCGCCGGGGTGGCAGCCCTCGCGACGGAGGCGCGACGGCCAGGACGGAAGGTCGTCTTCCTGCTCGTGTGGGCGGGCGTGATGTTCCTGTTCGTGGCGATCGGCAAGGAGCAGCGAATGCGCTACTACTTGCCCCTCTGTCCGCCGGCGGCCCTGCTTATCGCCGCCTGGTATCAGCGCGTCAACCTCCCCCATCGCAAAGTGCTGAGCACCGCCACCGCAGCCCTGGTGGCGGTGGGGATCGTCCTGTGGCAGCTGAACGACGACGCCCGCCACAACGCGCGCACGGATCTCAGCGCTCTCGGTCCGGAGACCGTGAAGCTCGAGGCGCCGCTCTATGCCGCCGACGTGCCGGATCTCGTGCTGACCTTCTACCTCGGGCGGCCCGTGATCCCGGTTCGCACCCCCTCCACGCCCGCCGCCCCGGGCCGTCGACTGGAACGCGGCTATCTGGCCGTGGCGAATCGACTGCTGCCGCAATGGTCAGCCATCTGCCCCGCACCGGCGATCGGCGCGGGGATGGTGAACGGCCTGCGCTTTTCCGTGCTACGGCTCGACCCGCCAGGCTGTCCCGCGCCGTGAAGAACTCGGCCATCTCGGCCACCCGTCACCCCGTGTCGTTGCGACGACGTGTGCCCAGCGCATGCCTGAGATCGCTGACGACGCTCCCCGAAAAGGAGAGATCCCTATGGTCGGCATCGCCAGCCCCGCGCCGATCCGCTCGACGTCGATCCCGCTGTCACGTCCGCCGGTTGACGACGAGATCAAGGAGGCCGTGTGGGCCGCCATCGCGTCAGGTCACTACATTCTGGGCGCCGAGTGTCGGGAGTTCGAGGCGGCGCTCGCGCGATCGATCGGCGTCCGCCACGTGGTGCTCACCAGCTCGGGCACGGCCGCCCTCTGGCTGATCTTTCGTACTCTCGGCGTCAAGGCCGGTGACGAAGTCCTCGTGCCCTCCCACACGGCGTTTCCGACGGTCGAGGCCATCGTCTTCGCGGGAGCCACGCCGGTCTTCGTCGATGTGGATGACACCTACGGCCTGGACGTCGTGGACGCCGCCGCAAAGGTCACCCCGAGCACCATTGGCGTCGTCCCCGTACACCTCTACGGTCAGGCTGTCGATCTCGACGCCGTGAGTCAGTTCGTCTCCCGATGCGGCATCTGGGCCGTGGAGGACTGCTGCCAGGCGATCGGCGCCCGCTGGCGCGGCCAACCCGTGGGAAGCTTCGCACGCGCCAGCGCCTTCTCCTTCTATCCCTCCAAGAATCTCACTGTTCTCGGCGACGGCGGCGCGGTGGCCACCGACGACGTCGTCGTGGCGGAACAGTGCCGGCGGCTCCGGGATCACGGTCGCCGCGGGAAGGACCTCCACGTCGAGATCGGTTTCAATCTGCGCTTCAACGAGCTGAACGCGGCGGCCGGCCGCGTGGGGCTGCGCCGGCTCGAGGCAATGAACGATCGCCGCCGCGCGCTGGCCGCCCGCTACCGCGCGGGGCTGACGCGCGTGCCAGTCGAGCTGCCCCGCGAGCGCTCGGAAGGGCGCCACGTCTACCATCTGTTCGTGATCCGTACTCCGGAGCGCGACGCGCTCCGGGCCTTCCTCGCCGGGCGCGGTATCGAGACGGGTATCCACTATCCGGTGCCGGCCCATCGCCAACCCGCGATTCAGCACCTGAGCGCTCCCTCGCTGCCCGTGACCGAGCGGCTCGTGGGAGAGATTCTCTCGCTTCCGATCTCGGCGGGCCATGCGGAGGCGGAAGTGGACGAGGTCGTCGCAGCCGTGCAGGAGTACTTCCGACATGCCGGGTGACGGGCTCCGGGTTCTTCAGCTCTATCCGAAGTCCCCGAGATCCTGACCGCGAGCCAGGTCACCGTGGACGCCTCCTGGGCGGGCCTCGGACTCACGGGGACACTCCGTGAGTCGCTCGCTGTAGAGACGCCCGTGGTCGCAACCGATATCGAAGGGAACCTCGAGCTTGTCATTCATGGCCAGACCGGGTACCCCACGGATCGCTGGCGTGGCCGCGTCTAGTAACCCCGAGCCCACTCAATCACGTTGGCGAGCGGTCGCCCCTCCAGATATGCGCGCAGATTGTCGGAGAACACCTCGACGAGCCGATGCTGCGCCACATCTGTACCACCGGAGACATGCGGCGTAATCAACACGCGCTCGTCCTGCCAGAGGCGGAGATCGGGGGCGTGCTCGAACTCCCCGATGTAGACGTCCAGACCAACGCCACGTAGCGTCCCCGCCGCCAGCGCAGCGATCAGCGCCTCTTCGTCAATGATCTCCCCACGGGCCACGTTGACCAGCACCGTCCCCGGACGCATGGCCGCAAACGCCGGGCGACCAATCAACCGGGTCGTTTCCGGTGTCCACTGGCAACAGACGGCCACAAAGTCACTCTCCCCCAACAGCGTATAGACATGCTCGGGACCTTCGAGACGGCTAAAGCCTGAGGGCAAAGCGTCCCCGGGCGAAACGTGGCGCCGCGTGCCGACGACGCGCATCCCAGCCCCGGCGCACAGGCATCCGACCGCCTGCCCGATCCCACCGGCGCCGATGACACATACGGTCTTGCCTTCGACCAGGATTGGCTGATAGGTGCCGTGCTCAAAATGCTGCCGCTGTCGGTCGCGGTAGGCCCGGTGCAAGCCGCGGGCGAAGTGTAGAAAACAGGCCAGGACATACTCGGCCATGGGCCGGGTATTGCCATAGCCGCGCGATGTGGTGACGCTGACATCACTGCCCCACAGATCCCCACGCTGCAAATTGCTGGCCCCCGCCGGGCGTTGATGAAACCACCGCAGCCGTGGCGCCCGCGCCCGTAGATCGAGGGGGAACGGCCAGCCGCCCAGGATCACCTCTGCCTGAGCCAGGAGGCGATCGCGCTCCGCGCGCGTACTGGGTGGACAGGGGCGCTTTCCCAGGTAGCGTTCCACGGTCCATTGGGGCCAGGTTTGCCGGATCTCGTCATCGAACCAGCCGCGGGCGTCAATGATGCAGAGCCGCGCGTCGAGGCGCGCGATTTGCGCCAGCTCCTCGTCCATGATGGGCTGGATGACGAGGACGTTGACCGTGTGCATGCGTCTCGCTAACGATCACTCAGTGGAGAAACACCAGGGGCCACACTTGGATCCAGCGCCAGAAATTGGCAAAGCGCCTCATGTAAAGGCGAGGCTACGGTGCGGAGCCCGCGGCCGAGAGCCGACGCTTGGCCTCGGCATAGAGGGCCGGCGCGAGCGGCCCTTGCAACAGGGCGTCGATATTATTTTGCAGATGCGCCGCGTTGATCGTCCCGACGATGTTCGTGGCCATGTTCGGGTGGGTGAAGGTGAAGCGAAGGATGAACTCCATCGGGGTCATGCCCTCGAGCACGTCATCGAGGCGTGCCTTCTGCCAGCGCTCCCATTGCGTACCTGCCTGTCCTCCCCCGGATGGAGCACCCTTGGCAGCGCCGCCCCGGATAACGATGCCCGCTCCCGAGTCGGCAGCGGCGGTAATGATCGCCTCGTGCTCCCGCTCCACGGCCGAGTACGGTATCTGAAAGACATCGAAGACGCCCATCGCGATGTGATCCGCGAGGTGCGGCAACGTGGCGGACATGCCGACGAACCGCACCTTGCCCGCCTGCTTGAGTGAGAGCACCGCATCGAGGGCGTCGTGCTCCTCCAGCGTCTGTTTGGACGGAGAGGCGTGGAACTGGAGCACGTCGATGTAATCCGTCTTCATGCGGACGAGGCTCTGTTCGACACCCGCGATGATATTGTCGCGCGTGAAGACGTGTGGGTTCCGCTGGCCTCGTGGGGCGGGGGTCGCGCCGACCACACAGCCGCATTTGCTCGCCAGGTAGTACTCGGAACGCCGGGCCGCAATGTAGCGCCCGATACGCTCCTCGCTGAGTCCGTAATCGATCGAGGTATCAATGTAGTTGATGCCGGAGTCGAGAGCGGCGTGGAGAACGGTTTCTGCTTGCGCCTCGGTGACCTCACGGCCCCGCGGGACTCCCCGCAGCTCCATCGCGCCGTATCCTAACATCGTGACCTGAAGCCCGGTCCGCCCGAGTTCCCGTTTCGGGAGATCAGCCATATACGCCCCCCATACTTCGCGCCCGGCATCATGAACTGCTTTTCGTCCAGCGCGGATCTTCGTGTCGAGCACTCAGAGCGCGTCGATCATAGCGTAGACGGAGCGCGCGCCCGCCTGAAAGATCGCGGTCGCGCCGATCGCGGCCCACTGGAAGCGTCGCGCGGCGACGAGGGAGAGAGGTCAATCTGACGAGACCCAACAGCGCCTGCCGGGGCGCTTGACGGGGGTTGCCGGGGGCGCGATCCTGGCTCGCGGCCCCGGTTGGGGGGGCCTGTCGTCAGCACTTCTGCGGAGGGCTGTCGCCGAGAACGGTCAAACTCGGCAACGTCATGAAGCGCTGGTCGAACGACCGCTTCCTCTCGACGCCAGCGGCCACGGAGGTTCTGCCGACGTGCACGGGGCATACAGGCTGAAGGTGGGGCGCGGCGTCCCGCTCGGCGCGCTGCTGTTCTCGCTGCCGGCGCTCGTCGGCGCGGGCGAGATTCCCTCCAGGGTGACGGCGCCGCGGCTGGCCGCCGCACGCGCGATCGTTGCCGAGGCGGAGAAGGCCGCGCAGGGTCTGCGTACTGACTCCGAGCGCCGCTCGCTGCGTGACCTGGCCCGGGCCCAGGCCGCCGTCGGCGATGTCGCCGCGGCGCAAAGGACGTTCGCCGCCATCCCGAACACCCTGCCGGACATCGGGAACAACAGGTTCGTCGTCCACAAGATCGCCGCCGCGCAGGCCGCCGCCGGCGACACGGCGGCAGCGCTCGCGACCGTGAGCACGCTGGGACCGCTCGACGAGCAGTGGCAGGCGCTGGAGGGCGTGGCACGCGCGCAGGCTGCGCGCGGCGACGTGGCGGGCGCGCTGCGCACCGTGGCATTGACGGCGCGGCCCGACCGGGAGTGGGTCACCGTGCAGCTGTCGCTGGTGGTCGCCACCGCCCAGGCGGAGGCCGGCGACGTCGCCGGCGCCCTCAAGACCGCACAGTCCATTCGGAACCCCGACTCCGGGGTTCGGGTCACCATCGCCATCGCGCAGGCGACGAGTGGCAACCTTGCCGGCGCGCTCGCGACGGCTCGCACGATCACGGATGACAACCGCGTTTTACTCAACGGGATCCTTGCCGTGTACCAGGCGAAGGCCGGCGACGTGGCCGGTGCGCGGCGGACGGCCGAGGAGATGCCCGAGGACTGGGGCCACGGCATTCCGTCCCGCGATGCGGCAGTGTTCGGCGTGGCCAGTGCTCAGGCGGGGCGCGGTGATCTCGCCGGCGCGCGCGCGACGGCGCAGCGGATCAAGGAGCCCGCGATGCGCGATCGGCTGGCCGTGGAGATCGCGCGCGTGCAGGCAAAGACGGACGTCGCGGCCGCGCTCGGCACGGCGCGCGGGGTGGGTGACGCGATCACCCGCGCCTGGGCGCTGCAGGCCGTCGTCATGGTCCAGGCGCGCGCCGCCGGCGTGGCCGCGGCGCTCCAGACGGTGGCGGGCATCACCGAGGAGCCGGCGAAGAGCGCGGCGCTGGTGGGCGTCGCGCGCGTTCAAACCGAGCAGGGGGACGGCGCGGGCGCGTGGACGACGCTGGGCGGCGTCGCTGACGGCATCCTGCGCTCAGCAGCTCAAAAGTCGATCGCGCTTATGCTTGCGCGCGCCGGCGATCCCACGCGGCTGATCGAGACGGCGCGGCGCGCGTCGGACGTCGCCTCCCGCGTGATGGCACTGGCCGCGGCGGCCGAGGACGTCATGCGGAGCGCGGACGATCTGCAGAGGCAGGTCGGGTCCATCTTCCTGGCGCCGGAGAGCGGGCTGCCCTAGACGGGGGCGCCTGCCACGGCCAGCCGCGCACGAAGCGGACGAAGTCGCCGACGTCGCGCGCTGCGTCCAGCTCTTCCAGGTGTGATTGGCCGTCCGAGCCACTGTAGAGGCGAACAATGGGCATGGGCCACCTCGCTCGAGGAGAGATTTTTCTGACCCCGACAGTACCGCAACGTTGTGCTCGCGGGGCAAATCGAAGAGAATCCCGGCACCGTCCGAAGGGCGCGGCCGGGCCAGGGCACGATGAAGGGGGCGAAGCCATGCTGATCACGGTCAACGGCAAGCAGGTCGACGTCGGCGCGGAGCCGGACACCATGCTGCTGTGGGTGCTCCGGGACAACCTCAAGCTCACCGGGACGAAATTCGGGTGCGGCATCGCACAGTGCGGGGCCTGCACGGTGCACCTCGACGGCAATCCCGTGCGCTCGTGCAGCACACCGCTCGGCACGGCCGCCGGCACGAAGATCACCACCATCGAGGGGCTGTCAGCCGATGCCAGCCACCCGCTGCAGAAGGCGTGGGTGGAAGAGCAGGTGCTCCAGTGCGGCTACTGCCAGTCGGGCCAGATCATGCAGGCGGCCGCGCTGCTCGCCAAGAACCCGAAGCCCACGCGCGCGCAGATCGTGGCCCACATGAACGGCAATCTCTGTCGCTGCGGCACCTATGTGCGGATCCTCCGGGCCATCGAGCGCGCGGCGAAGTCCTCCGCACCTGCGAAGAAGGAGGCGTAGCCATGGCCATCACGCGCCGATCCTTCATCGCGACGGGCGCCGGGCTCACCTTCGCCTTCGCCGTCGGCCGTGGCCCCCGCGGCCGCGTCAGCGCCGTCTTCGCCCAGGGCGCCGGGTTCTCGCCTAACGTCTGGGTGACCATCGGCGCCGACGGCACCATCACCATCGTCTCCCCGGCCGCGGAGATGGGCCAGGGTGGCATGACCGCGCTGCCGGTCCTCATCGCCGAGGAGCTGGACGCCGACTGGACGAAGGTCAAGATCGTCGGGCCGGGCACCAACAACAAGGCGTACGGCAATCCCGGCTTCGGTGGCCTGCTCGTCACCGCGGCGAGCCGCACCACGCCGGCGTACTACATGCCGCTACGCATCGCGGGCGCCCAGGCCCGTCGCGTCCTGCTCGACGCGGTGGCCGAGCGCTGGGGCGTGCCCGTCAGTGAGCTGACGACCGAGCCGAGCACGGTCGTGCACGCCGGGTCGAAGCGGAAGATCAGTTACGGCGAGATCGCGACGTTCGCGACGGCGCCGGCCGAGCTGCCGAAGATCGTCCCCGCCGATCTCAAGAAGGCGAGCCAGTTCCGCCTCATCGGCAAGAAGCTGCCGCGAGTGGAGCTCCCGAGCAAGATCGACGGTTCGGCCAAGTTCGGCATCGACGCCGACGTGCCCGACATGCTGTACGCCACCGTCCTCCGCGCGCCCGCGCAGGGCAGCGGGCCCGCGTCGTTGGACGACGCGGCGGCCAAGGCGGTGGCGGGGGTCACTGCGGTCATTCCCCTCCCGTACGGCGTGGGCGTCGTGGCCACGAGCTATCCCGCCGCGCAGAAGGGCAAGGCCGCCCTCAAGGTCACGTGGAAGACGGGCGTGCCCGCGGAGGCGTACAGCACCGACAAGGTCGCCGCAGACTACGAGAGCATCGCGCGCGATCTCGGACGTACGGGACTCCCCGCCCACAAGGACGGCGCGCTGATGGCCGAGATGGCGAGCGCGGCCAAGATCTACGAGGCGGTGTTCATGACCGAGCACGTCTATCACGCGACCATGGAGCCGATGAACGCGCTGGCCGGCGTGAGCCCGACGGGGGACACGGCCGAGATCTGGGTCGGCACCCAGTCACCGAACCTCACCCAGTTCGCGGCCGCCGGCGTGCTCAAGACCACGCCGGACAAGATCACCGTGCACAACATGATGCTCGGCGGGGGCTTCGGACGCCGCGTGGAGCAGGACTTCGTCGTCGACGCCGTCCTTCTGTCCAAGGCGACCGGGAAGCCGGTGAAGGTGATCTGGAGCCGGGAGGACGACGTCCGCCACGACAAGTACCGTCCCCTCACCGCTCAGCTCCTGCGGGCCGCGGTCGACAAGGACGGCACCATCACAGCCTGGCGTCATCGCCTGGTTGCGCCGTCGTTCTACGGCCGCACCAATCCGCGCGCGCTGGAGGCGGCCAAGGGCATCGACACGCCCGTCACCGAGGGCATGGAGATCTCGTACGCGATCCGGGCTCAGCTCATGGAGTACTTCCGCGAGGAGCGCGGGCAGGACACCGGCGTCTGGCGCGCCGTCGGCTCCGGCTACACCAAGTTCGCCAGCGAGTCCTTCCTCGACGAGATCGCGCGGAAGCAGAACGTCGATCCAGTCGCCTTCCGTCTGAAGATGCTCAAGGACAACGCGCGGGCCACCAAGGTGATCGAGACGGTGACGGCCATGGCGGAGTGGAAGCGACCGCGCAAGAACGGGCGCGCCGTCGGCTTCGCCTTCTCCGACGCCTGGAAATCGTACCTCGCCTCGGTGGTCGAGGTCTCCGTGGACAGGAAGACGGGGAAGATCCGCGTCCACGAGGTGTGGAGCGCCTTCGACTGCGGCGTCGCCATCCTGCCCGACAACATCGCGGCCCAGCTCGAGGGCTCGGCCATCTTCGGGGTGAGTCACGCCCTCGGCGAGCGGATCACGTTCAAGAACGGCGTCGTCGAGCAGTCGAACTTCCACGACTACCCGATCCTGCGCATGGCCGACGCGCCGGACGTCCATGTGAAGGTCATCGGCACCGACCATCCTCCCGGCGGCGTCGGCGAGGCCGGCTTGCCGCCGATCGCCCCCGCCATCGGCAACGCGGTGGCCGTGCTCACGGGCGCGCGGCTGCGGCACCTGCCCATGCTTTCCGAGCGGGTGCTCGCGGCCATGAAAGGGTAGCGCAGGCCGTCCGCATGCAGAGAACGCACTCCCGATTTTTATCCTCGGTCTGTCAAACCGGCACCGACGCGAACTTTTCTCGTCAGTGGCCCTCGCCGTCACCCTGTGACCCGGCCCATCCCACGCTCTAAGTTCGCATCGCCACGACGTTCGCCAAAAGACCTCGGCCTGGCACCGACATTGCTCTGTATGGGCTCGCTTCCGGCAATTCGAATAGGCGCAGTCGGTGCAGTGAATGCAAACAGACGGAGAGTGGACATGAGGCGGATGGGAGTCGTAGTAGCGTTGGTGGCGGTCGCGTCAGTCATCCCGGCGATGGCCTTCGCCCAGGCGCCGATCGGGGCGTGGTGCGGCGGCTCGTACGGCCAGACGGGTACGAACTTCGGTCCGTGCATGCCCGCGCAGGGCGGAGCCCAGGTCGCGGGCCAGGCCTCGGGCATCTCGAACCAGGGTGTGTCGACGGAGCCACAGTACCCGGCCAGTCAGGTCACCTTCACAGGCGACAAGGCGTTCTTCAACAGCCAGGAGCTGAAGTTGAACTACGCTGTCTCTCCCGATCGGTCCGGGCACATCGAGGCACCCGGCGACTAGGCACAAGTCCCTACCAGCGACAGGGCGACGGCGCGGGATGAGCCCGCGCCGTTTGTCTTTTCGGCTCCCGCCCGATTTCCAGCTGGTTCCTTGACCGCGTTCCGCCCGCGTGATAGAAATCCTGACGCCGAGATGCACGGACAAGAATATCGGCTCGCGATCCGTCACAAGGTGTGGCTCGACGCCGGCGGGCGATTCGCCGTCGGCGACGGCGGGACCGATCTCCTCCGCGCCATCGATGCGACCGGATCCGTCCGGGCGGCCGCGCGGG
>JAHFDK010000490.1 GCA_023249095.1 Candidatus Rokuibacteriota bacterium
CCCTGCGCTCGCGCATCATGGTGCCGCACTCATGACACGCGTTATCCGGCAGGACCCGCGGCCGTCGGGGTGGCTTTCTAGCCATCCTCCTCCTCGCCTTGTTCATGGAATGAGATCACCCGACACCCACGAGCCCTCAAGATTGCCTTCACGTAGCCCATCCCTGCGACCTCGGGCTTGAACACGTACATCCATTCACCGGTCGATTGGGAAATCGTTCTCCCGGCGTAGTCGGACCGGCCGAGATTCGCCAGGACGTCACAGGCGTCCGACTGGTCGAGGCCGAGATCGAGCTGAGCCAGTTCACCGCGTGCCTTCTCCGTGAACTGGATGCGCCGCGCCGCCGCGAGCGCGCGGATCCTTTTCAGGACGCGGGGCAGCCAGCGCGGCATGGGGTCGTTTCACCATATGGTGATGGTAACCGTTTGGGGCTGGCGGCGGCAAGCACTTCGGGAGCTGATTCTGAGAGACAGACGTGCAGCTAACAACGCCTACCTTTCGATACAGCTCCGAAGGGCTACGGCGCCGCCACCCCGCTCACGTCGGTGTGATGTAGGTGCCATCGCCCGCCAGTGTCCTTGGGTTTGAGGAGGCTTCCCTCAGTCCCTGGCCTTGATCCGGCGCAGGGCCGGCAGCAGCTCTTCGCTGATGAGGCGCATGCTGGCCAGGGCAGGACCCAGCCGCATGCCACTCCAGTGCGTGCGCAAGAAGAGGAAGTTGGCCCCGACCTCTTCCCAGCAGGGACGGAGCTGCTCGTAACACTCCTCCGGACTTCCCAGCACGAAGCGGTCGTGCAGCAGTGACTCGAACGGTTGGTGGAACGTCTCCCCGCTGGGCATCACGGTGTCCTGCCCCCACGAGGCGTAGGTCTGGTACTTCGCGGCGAGATACGGTCCCGCCATCTCCACCGCGGTCGCGGTGTCCTTGGCGCAGTAGATCTCCTTGATGAGCGGCACGACGCGCGGAAAGGGCTTGCCCAGGCGCGCCAGCTCCTCGCGGTACAGCGTCATCTGCCGCTTGGTCGTGGCCATGGTGGCGTGCGGGTTCACGAACCACGTGTCTCCCAGGCGCGCCGCCCGCCGGACTGCGTTGTCGTTGTTGGCCGCGAACCAGATCGGCGGATGGGGGCGCTGGACCGGCCGGCACGTCAACGTGACGTTCGAGAGCGTGCACACGTCGTTGTCCACCGTCACCTTGTCCTCGGTCCACAGACGCTTGACCACCTCGAGACACTGCTCGAAGCGACGGAGGCGCTGCCCCTTCGGCACCTTGAAGGCGTCGAACTCCACGTCGCGATAGCCGAGCCCGACGCCGAACACGAGATTGCCCCGCCAGATGACGTCGAGCGACGCCATACACTCCGCCACCTCCACCGGATTATGCAGGCCGATCAGCAACACACCCGCGACTCCCGTCAGGTGTCCCGCCTCGGCGGCCAGGCGGGCCAGATACGGGATGAGCTGGAGCTGGCTCATCCCCTCGCTGAGATAGTGCTGGCCGGTGGCGACGGCGTCCCAGCCACGATCCCGGGCCAGACGCGTCATGACGTACTGGTCTTCCAGGGCGGAGACCATGTCGCTGCCGACAGGGTTTTGATTCGTCAGAAAGATGCCGACTTTCATGGTCACTTGCGCTCTCCCTGTTCAGGACTGCTTCTTCTTCGCGCGCTCCGCCACGGGAAACCCGGCGGTTTTCCACGCGGTGAAGCCGCCGTCCATCTCGCACACCGGCTCGAGTCCCATCTGCTGGGCGACATCGCAGGCCAGCGCCGACCGCCAGGCCGCGTTGCAGTAGAACACGAACTCCTTGCCGGGGGTGAAGACGTCCTTGTAGTAGGGACTGTCGGGGTCGATCCAGAACTCGAGCATGCCGCGCGGGCAATGGAAGGCTCCCGGGATCATGCCTTCCCGCTCCAGCTCGCGGACGTCGCGCAGATCGACGAAGACGACATCGTCCCTCTGATACCGCGCGCGTGCCTCGTCGAGGCTGATCGTCCTGATCCGCGACTTCGCCTCGTCGACCATCTGGCGGAATCCTTTTCGAGGCGTCATTGACGGTGTCCTCCAGCCGTGTCCTCCACGGAATCGTCAGGCCGAGTCGACGGCGGGCCGAACGGTCCCCAAGACCAAGTCCAGGATCTCCATCATCCGGCCGGCGTCTTCACGACGGAACTCGACCAGGACGTGACGGACGCCGAGCCGCTTGTACTCGGCGAGCTGGTCGACGACCGCCTGGGGGCCCTGCGCGAGCAGCGCGTCGCTCAGACCGAAGCGGAGGGAGATCTCGATCGTCTCGAAGGGCCGGCGCGCCGCTTCGGCGGCCGTGCGAAGCTGCGCAAGCCCGTCCCGGAAGTCCGCCACGGTCCGCGGGGAGGCGTGCCAGCCGTCGCCGAGCGTGACGACGCGCCGGAAGGCGCCCGGGCTGTTGCCGCCGACCCAGAGCGGCGGGTGCGGCTTCTGCACGGGCTTGGGCGCGAAGCCGACGTCGCGGAAGCGGAAGAACTCGCCCTCGAACGAC
>JAHFDK010000009.1 GCA_023249095.1 Candidatus Rokuibacteriota bacterium
GCCGTTGGCCGCCATGATCGACACCAGCACCGTGTCCTCGCGGATAGCCCGCGCCACCGCTTGCGGGTCGACGCGGCCCTCGGCGTCGACTCCCAGATAGGTGACGGTCCAGCCGCGCTTCTCGAGGTCGCGACACGAGTCGATCACCGAGATGTGCTCGATCGAGGACGTGACGACGTGCCGGCCGGCGGCGCGTTGGGCCAGACCCTTGATGGCCAGGTTGTTCGCCTCCGTGGCGCTGGCGGTGAAGACCACGCCCGCCGGAGCCGCCGCGAACAGGCGTGCCACCTTGGCTCGGGCCCCGTCCAGCGACGCGCGGGCTTCGAGCCCCAGGGAGTGCTGGGCGTTCGGATTGCCGACGCCGCCTTCCAGAAAAGGCCGCATCATGGCCACGACGCGGGGGTCGACGGGCGAGAAGCCCGCGTAGTCGAGGTAGACGCGCGGGCCGGCCGCCGGCAGAGCGGAAATCCTACCCAGTCTTTCGAACGAAGAAGTGGAAGACCGCGCCATTCCTCTCCATCTCCAGGAGATTGTTGCCCGTACGGGCTGACCAGCTCTTCATGTCGGCCTCGGAGCCCGGGTCGTCCGAGGTCATTTCGAGAATCTGCCCCGCGGCCATGTGCCGGAGGGCCTCACGCGTCTTGACAATGGGCATGGGACAAAAGAGCCCGAGACAATCGACTTTCTTGTCTGCCACGACGGCCATATCGGCTATTTCCTTGAAAATTCTGACATTGCCCGGGTGTCGCGGCAATAGAATAATCTGTATATGTCGGGCGAATCTTCGGGAGATGTGGCGTCGGTGGGACGGCTCTTGAAGCGTAAAGTCCTGTTGGCACTCACTCTTTCTTCGCTGATCCCTCTGCTCGTGCTGGCCTACGTGGTGCACCGATACGTGCAGCCCGGGCTGGACCCAGCGCAGGTCGCCAGATTCTACGCGCTCCAGGCCCTCATCCTGTTCACCGTGCTGGGCATGATCGGGGGCGCGTACATCATCTGGGACCTCGGCCGGGCCTTCGCGCGGATGGCGGAGTTCCTGTCGAAGGGGCCGAAGCTCGCCGAGATCGGAGGTCGGAGCGACGCGGTCGGCACGCTGATGAAGTCCTTCACCAACATGCTCGGCACCGTCGAGCAGCAGGCGATCGACATCAACACCTTCCACATGCGGCTCGACGCGGCGTATCGGGAGCTCGAGGCCACCAACGCCAAGCTCAAGGAAACCTCGTTCAAGGACGAGGTGACCGGACTCTACAACAGACGCTTCTTCTCGTTCCGCCTCGAGGAGGAGATCTCGCGCTTCAGGCGGTTCAACCACCCGGTGTCCGTCGTAGTGCTCGACCTGGACAGCTTCAAGACCGTCAACGACGAGTTCGGCCATGCGGTGGGCGACGAGACGTTGCGCGATATCGGCCAGATCCTCATGAAGCACTCGCGCGGCATCAACGTCGTCTCACGCTACGGCGGCGACGAGTTCGCCGTCCTGCTGGTCGAGACCTCCAAGACCGGCGCGCGGCTCTACGCGGAGCGGATCCGGCATGTCGTCGCGACCTTCCCGTTCTCGCACGGTAAGACCGTCACCGCGAGCTTCGGCGTCTCCAGCCTCCCGGACGACGAAGCCGCGACGTCAGAGGCGCTGTTCCGGGCCGCCGACGAGGCGCTCTACGGGGCGAAGCGGGCAGGCAAGAACCAGGTCATGGGCGCGGGGCCGGCCGAGAAGGTGGGCTGACATGATAGAGCGGCGTGACATCCTGATCGTCGACGACGATCGCCAGGTCCGCGAGGTCCTGCACCAGATCTTCCTCGGCGCCAACTACAAGTGCCTGCTCGCCAACGACGGGCAGGAGGGGCTCGAGGTGTTCCGTGCCTCACGGCCACCCCTCACCGTCACCGACCTCAAGATGCCGGTCATGGGGGGGTACGAGCTGCTCCAGCACGTGCGCCAGGCCGACCCGGACGCGGCCGTCATCGTCCTCACCGGCGCGGCCGACGTGAAGACCGCGATCGCGAGCCTCAAGCTCGGGGCGTACGACTTCATCATGAAACCGGTGAACGTGGACGAGCTCCTGATCGCCGCCGAGCGGGCCTTCGAGCGGCGTCAGCTCCTGATCGAGCGCCGCCAGTATCATGAGCTCCTCGAGCGCCGGGTCGTCGAGGCGACGCACGACCTCGAGCAGGCCTACCGGCAGCTCCAGGACACTTACCGGACGACGCTCGAGGCGCTCGGCTCGGCCCTCGACACGCGCGACGTCGGCACCGAATCCCACTCGCGTCGCGTCCACGGCTACGCCCTGGCGACGGCGCGCGAGTACGGCGTGCCGGAGAAGGAGATGACCGACCTCGCCCACGGCGTGCTGCTCCACGACATCGGCAAGATCGGTATCCCCGACGCGATCTTGCTGAAGCCCGGCCCGCTCACCCCGGAGGAGTGGCAGATCATGCGGCGCCATCCGGAGATCGGCAAGCAGCTGGTCGAGAAGATCCCCTTCCTGCGCGGCGCCTTGCCGATCGTCTACGCCCACCACGAGAAGTGGGACGGCACCGGCTACCCGCGCGGGCTCAAGGGTGAGGAGATCCCGCTCGGCGCGCGGATCTTCATGGTGGTGGACGCGTTCGACGCGATAACCTTCGACCGCCCGTACTCGAAGGCCCAGTCCTTCGACGCCGCCAAGGCCGAGATCAAGCGTTGCGCCGGCAAGCACTTCGACCCCGCCGTCGTGACGGCGTTCTTCCAGGTGTCCGAGGCTCTGCTCGCGGAGATTCGCCGCAAGAGCGTCGAGCCGTAGACAGCGCGGGCCCTTCAGAGGCTCAGGCCGGCTCCTCCAGGCCGAGCTCCTCGCAGAGGCGCTGGATCCGCGTGTAGGCCGCCCACAGTTCCCCCTCGGTGAGGCCGAGCTCGACGCAGTTCCTCAGCAGCATCCGGAGTTGCTCGGCGCCCTGCGCCGCTTCGTCGCGGCAGCCGGCGTCGGAGAGGCGTCGGATGGACAACGCGCGCACCGCCGCGATGCCTTCGAGCGCGCGCACGACCGCCGCGCGCGTCTCAGCCTGGCGATCGGGACCGATGGAGTCGAATCGGAGCGCGTGGGTCAGCGGATCGAGCGCCTCCTCGTAGGCGCCGGCCTCGAGCCGGCGGCTCCCGAGCTCCGCGTACCCCCACCAGAGCCGCTGGTCCAGCTCGGCGCGGCGCGTCGGGGGCAGGGACTCGGCGGGAATCGTCGCCAGCACCTCCTCGGCGTGCCGGAGTGACTCGAGCGCTTCGGGCTCGCGCGCTTCCTGCATGTTGAGGATCGCCTGGGCGGTGAGCTGACCGACCTCGGCGCCGAACGTGCTGGAGAGCAACCCGCGGAACCCCGCAGCGCGTACGGCCGGCAGCGCGGAGTCGTCCAACGCCTCGTGCAGGAGCTGCCGTGCACCACCGAACTCCTGCCGCTGGAGAAGCGCCGTGACGGCCTGCTCGTAGGCCTGCCAGAGCGCCTCGCGGGCTGCCTCGCGCGCGTTGCTGAGCGCCGGGTCGGACGCCACCGCGGTGAGCCCGCGCTCCGTCCATGCGATCGCCGTTCGGATCGTCGCGACACGATCGCCGGTGTCGTGGCTCCCGGCGCGCCCGAGCCGCGCCTGGGCAGCGTCGAGCGCGAGCGCCGCGAGGTGGCGGCGGTAGGTCGCCCGCTCGACCTCGGGCGCGGTGTCGATGGCCAACTCCAGGGCCGAGCGTGCGCCGTCGTCGTCGCCGAGAGCCTGCTTCGCCAGCCCGACGACCGACCAGAGCGCCGCGGTGTCGTGTGAGGCGCTTGCGGGCCACTCGACGCTCAGCTTCGCCAGCGTCTCCTCTCCCACCGTCACGACCTCGCCGAATCGCTTCTCCTGATACAGGGCGAAGCACGCCTCGACGAGCGGCGAATCGCGGCCGGACTTCGTCTCCGGCATCGGCGGCGCCGGAGAACCGCCCCACGGTCGAACAGGCTGCTCCGGGGCGGTCCCGCCGGCCCCGCCACCTCCAAGTGGTACGAGATCGGGCGTCGCCGGCTCCGCGCCCGGACCCGCCTGGGTATTCGGAGCGCGCAGCACCCCGTGCGGCCGAGCATGGGGCGAGATCTTACTCCGTCGCCGGCGGGGCGGCGGCGGGGCATGTTCAGCGGGTCGCGACGGCGCGACGTGTTCGGTCGGCCGGGGCGCCGGGCGCTCGGGCGGTGGCAACGGGTCGACGTGCTCGGTCGGTCGCGCGGGAGGGACGGCTTCGGCAGACGGCTCCGGCGTGTCGGGTGCAGTCGGTCCGGGCGCGACGGCCTCGGGTGGCGGCGGCGGAATGGCGGGTGGGGTCGGTTCCGGGGCCGAGACGGCTTCGGGTGGCGGGGGAGCGACGTAGCCGGCCGGTCGCCGAAACACAATCTCTGCGGGTGGTCGAGAGGATGCGACATTCAGGGTCAGGCGTGCAGGCACGATGGCCTCGGCCGGCCGCGACGGCGTCGGTTGAGCCTGAGGACGGCGGACGGAGTGGCTCGGCTTGGACGGCCAGACCAGCTCGAGCACGCCCAGCACGAGCAGCATGCAGGCTCCGGCCACGACGCTGAGGATCAACGCTTCTTCGCTCAGCACGGGAGATCCACCGGCCGCCGCTCGGCGACGGAGCGATACGCGGCGAGCACGACCGCAAGGTCGCGCCGGCCCGACGCGCCGTCGGTCTCGGGCAGCCGCCCGGAGCCCACCGCCTCGCCGAACGCCCTCAGCATCGCCTCGTGACCTCTCGAATCACGGCGAAAGAGTCGAAGGCGCGTCCGGCCGCGCGGCCTCAACAGGACAAAGCGACCGCGATTGTCGGCGAAGATCGTGCCGTCGGCGCCTGTTACCGAGGACCATTGAACCCGCGGAACGCCGGTAGCGCCAAGAGAATTGGACACGAAGCCGACGACCCCGTCCGGCAGCTCGGCGAGAAGGTCCACGGCGTCCTCGCCGCCGAGGTCGACCGTCTGCGGCGGGCGGAGGGCAAAGAGCCGCCGCACCTCGCCGCCCCACCAGCGCAGGTTGTGGACGTAGTGGATGCCGGCGTCGATCAGCACGCCGCCGCCCGCGGCCCGCGAGACAAGCCGCCAGCCCGAGTGCTGGTGGTATCCGCGAGCGACGAGGTGGATGGCGCGCAGCGGGCCGACCGCGCCCGCCGTCACCAGGGCGTGGACGTGGCGGAATGCCGGCATGAAATGAAAATTCTCGGCGACCATCAGGACGCGCCCGGCGGACTGTGCGGCCGCGATCATCCGATCGGCCTCTTCCACGGTCGGCGCGATCGGCTTCTCGACGAGGACGTGGAGACCCGCCCCGAGCGCCAGCAGGGTGTCGGCACAGTGGCGATCGTGTGGCGTGCAGACGACGGCGGCGTTGGCCCGGGGATCGTGCGCGGCGGCCTCGTACGCGCCGAACGCGTCGGCGGCGCCGAACTCACGCGCGAACGCGCGGGCGCGAGCCAGGTCACGGCTCGCGACGAGCAGCGGCACGCCGATCCGCCGGGCCGCCGCCGCGTGACGGCGCGCGATCCACCCGCAGCCGAAGAGGACCAGTCCTCGCAGGGCCACGAATTTTGATGCTAGCATGCGGCGAGGAGGACTTTCATGCGCCGGGTCGCCGTGATCGGGGTCGGAGTGACGAAATTCGGGCTGCACGACCGCACCTCGGCCGAGCTCTTCGCCGACGCCGCCGGGGACGCGCTGACCGACGCCGGTATTGCGGCGAGTGCCGTTCAGGCCCTCTACTACGGCAACGTCGTCGGGGGCGAGACCGAGCATCAGCTCCACACCGGACCGCAGGCCGCGTCCGTCCTCGGCATCCCGTCCGTGCCCACGACCCGGTTCGAGACGGCGTGCGCGAGCTCGCACGCCGCCTTCCGTCACGCCGTGATGGAGATCGGGGCGGGCGTGTCGGACGTGATCCTCGTGGGCGGCGCCGAGCGCGTGCTCAACGTCTCCACGGCGGAGTCGACCGAGTACTTCGCCTACGCCTCCGACGCCGTCTGGGAGCAGCCGCTGGGCCTCACCTTCCCCGGCGTGTTCGCGCTGATCGCGCGGGCGCATATGGAGAAGTACGGCACGACGGAGGCCCAGATGGCGGCGGTCGCCGTGAAGAACCACCGGCACGGGGCGCTGAACCCGAAGGCGCAGTTCCAGAAGCAGATCACGATCGACCAGGTGCTGCGGTCCGCGTACGTCGCCGACCCGCTCAAGCTCTTGGACTGCTGCCCGTTCAGCGACGGCGGCGCCGCCGTCGTGCTCGCCTCGGAGGAGGTCGCCCGCCGGCACCGCAAGCCGGTGTGGGTGCTCGCCTCGGCGGCGGCTTCCGACTGGATGCTGCTCGGCGACAAGCGCGACCTCGCGCGCGTGCCCGCGACGGAGCGCGCGGCGGCGGCGGCGTACCGGCAGGCCGGCCTCGGCCCCACCGACGTGGACGTCGTCGAGCTGCACGACTGCTTCACGATCGCCGAGATCGTCGCCACCGAGGGGCTCGGCCTCTTCGAGCCGGGCGCCGGCGGCCGGGCCGCCGAGACGGGTCTCACGAGCCTCGGCGGGGAGGTGCCCGTCAACCCGTCGGGCGGCCTGAAGGCGAAGGGCCATCCCATCGGCGCGACGGGTGCCGCGCAGATCGCCGAAATCGTCACACAGCTCCGCGGCGAGGCCGGCCCACGTCAGGTCGACGGTGCCAGAACCGGTCTGACCCATACCCTCGGCGGCAACACCGCGACGGTGCTCGTGAGTCTCTTCGGCCGTGACTGAGCCGGTCATCACCGCGCGCGCCTTCTTCGAGCGGGCGCGCGCGGGACAGCTGACGGCCGTGCGGTGCGGCTCGTGCGGCGAGCTCGCGATTCCCCCGAGGGAGCTGTGTCCCGCGTGCCACGCGCGCGCGTGGCAGCCGGTGCCGCTGGTCGGCGAGGGCACGATCACGAGCTTCACCGTGATCCGCGTTGCGCCGAGGGCGCACGCGGCCGACGCGCCCTACGCCATCGCCGTCGTGAAGCTGCAGGAGGGCGTGTCGATCCTCGGCCGGATCGTCGACATTCCGCTCGACAAAGTCGCCGTCGGCCTGCCGGTCCGCTTCCGCCCGCTCGGCGCGCAGGACCAGACGTCGATCGGCTTCGGGCCGCTCGGCTAGAGTAGTTTGAGGAGCCGCGCGGCGTTGCCACCGAGGATGCGCTCCTTGGCGCCCTCAGAGAGCGCGAGCGCCCTGATCGCGTCGATGTTCCCCTTCATCGTGGGCACGCCCCTCGACTCCCCGGCATCAGACGGTCGAGTAGCCGCCGCTCACGCTGATCGTCTGACCCGTGATCCAGCCGGCGAGGTCGGACGCTAGGAAGGCGACGAACGGCGCCACGTCCTCGGGCCTCCCGAGGCGCCGGATGGGATAGAAGGCGAGGATGCGCTCGCGGTTCTTCGCGAGCCATTCCTGGTCCGCGTGCGAGGTCTCGATCCAGCCGAGGGCGAGCGCGTTCACGGTGATGTCGAGGCGGCCGAACTCCTTGGCGAGCGTCCGCGTCAGGGAAAGCACGGCGCCGCGCGCTCCCGCCGACACGCCGAGTCGCGGCTGGCCCACGCGCGCCGAGTCGCCGACGATGCTGATGATGCGCCCGCCCTTCTGCGCCGCGAGCGTCGGCGCCGCGGCGTGACAGGCGTTGAAGACGCCGTAGAGGTCGACGTCCACCTGTCGCCGCCACTCCTCGGGCGTCGTCTCGAGGAACAGCTTGGCCTCGACGTGGCCCGCGTTGTTGACGACGACGTCGAGCCGTCCGAGGTCGGCGACGACGCGCTCGACCATGCGGCTCACGGCGCCGTAGTCGGCCACGTCCGCCTGGTAGGCCGCCGCGCGACCGCCCCGCCCGGTGATTGCCGCGACGAGCGAGTCGGCGTCCTGCTTCGAGTGGAGGTAGTTGACGGCGACGGCCGCACCCTCCCGAGCCAGCGTCAGCGAGATCTCGCGACCGACGTCGCGCGCGCCGCCGGTGACCAGCGCGACCTTGCCGCCGAGCCCGAGGTTCACGGTTTCATCATCCTCGCGCCCGGGCGCGCTCGATGAGCCGGAAGAGCCGGTCAGGAGTCACCGGCAGCTCGGCGATCTCGATCCCGAGCGGTACCAGCGCGTCGGCGACCGCATTCGCGATGGCGGCGGGGGCGCCGATCGTCCCGCCCTCGCCCATGCCGCGGAAGCCGCCGAGCGCCACCGGCGACGGCGTCTCCAGGTGATGCACCTCCATCCACGGGACCTCGCAGGCCGAGGGCACCACGTAGTCCATCAGGGTGCCGCTCAAGAGCTGCCCCTGATCGTCGTAGACGACCTCCTCGAGGAGCGCCGCTCCGAGCCCCTGGGCCACGCCCCCGTGAACCTGGCCGTCCACGATGAGCGGATTGACCATGCGCCCGCAGTCCTCCACGACGACGTAGCGCAAGGGCTTCACCTCGCAGGTCTCCCGATCCACCTCGACCACCGCCACGTGGGTCGCGTTGGACGCGGTGCCGTAATAGGGATCGTAGAAGCGCGTGGCCTCGAGGCCCGGCTCCAGACCGGTCGGCAGCCGCCGCGCGCCGGTGTACGCGGCCCTGGCGATCTCGCGCACGGCGACGCTCCGATCGAGCATCCCGCGCACCGCCCACCGGCCGTCGGTCATCACGACGTCCGCCGGGTCGGCCTCGAGGAGATGGCCGGCGATCACGAGCATCTTCTCGCGCACGGCCCGCCCGGCGAGGATGGCGGCCCCGCCCGCCAGCACGAGGCTCCTGCTCGCGTAGGTGCCGGTGCCGTAGGGCGAGACCTCGGTGTCGCCGTGGATGACACGCACATCGTCGATCGGCACGCCGACTTCGTCGGCCACGATCTGGGCCAGCGTGGTTTCGAGCCCCTGCCCGTGCGAGGCGATACCGAACACCGCCGTCACCTTGCCCGCGGGATCGAAGCGGATCGTCGCCGCCTCGGTGCCGGTCGCGATGGGCATACCGGGCGAGACGGGAATCGCCGAGCCGATCCCGGTCAGCTCGACGTAGGAAGCGACGCCGACGCCCAACCAGCGTCCCTCGGCGCGCGCCCTGGATTGCTCGGCGCGCACGGCCGCGTAGTCCAGAGCCTCGCAGGCCCGCAGCAGCGACGCGGTGAAGCTCGCCCGATCCCACACGATGCCGGACGGCGACTTGTAGGGAAATTCCTCGTCGCGCACGAAATTGCGGAGACGGATCTCCGTCGGATCCATCCCGAGCTGGCGCGCCGCTCGATCCATCAGGCCTTCGATCACGAAGACCGCCGGCGGGCGGCCGACTCCCCGATACGGGCCCAGCGGCGCCTTGCAGGTGGCGACGCCCCGCGTGCGCCCTCGGTACGTGGGCACCCGGTACGGCCCGGGCAGGAAACTGATCGTCTGCACCGGCTCGATGGCGGCCGTCCACGGATAGATGGAATACGCGCCGACGTCGGCGGTGACCTGAGCCCGGAGCCCGACGATGGCGCCGTCGCGGTCCACGCCGAGCTCGGCCTCGACGATCTCGTCCCACGCGTGCGTGGTCGCGAGCAGATCCTCGCGGCGGTCACCGATCCACTTCACCGGGCGACCCAGGCGACGGGCCATCACGCAGGTGGCGATCTCCTCCGGGTAGAGCGACGCCTTGGCGCCGAAGCCGCCGCCCACATCGGCGGCGATCACGCGGATGCGGTGCTCGGGCATGTCGAGCAGATCGCTCAGGACGTCGCGGACGAGACCGGGACACTGCGCCGACGAGCGCAGCGTGAGCGTCCCACTTCCGGTCGCGTACTCGGCCAGACAGCCGCGGTTCTCCATGCAGACCGGGGTGTGCCGGTGAAAGCGGAATCGCTCGCGCACGACCAGCGCCGCCCCGGCCAGCGCCTCGTCCACGTCGCCCCGGCCGAACTCGCGACTGACGAGCAGGTTGGTGCCCGCCTCGTCATGGAGCAGCGGGCTTTCGGGCCGCAGCGCCTGTTCCATGTCCGTGACGACAGGGATCGGCTCGTACTCGACCAGGATGCGCTCGACCGCGTCCTCGGCCACGTACCGGCTCTCCGCCGCGACCATCACGACGGCTTCACCCACGTGACGCACTTTGCCGAGCGCGAGGGGCGGAAAGCTCGTGACCTTCACGGCGGGAGTCTTCGAGGCCGCGCGCACGGGCTTCGCTGAGCGCGCGACGTCTTCGCCCGTCAACACCGCCGCGACTCCCGGGAGCGTGAGCGCCGCGGAGGCGGCGATGCTCACGACGCGCGCGTGGGCATGGGGCGATCGGAGGAAGGCGGCGTACAGGAGCCGCGCCGGACGGTGGTCGTCGACGTAGCTCCCCTGCCCGGTCAGGAAACGGCCGTCCTCCCGTCTCGCCACGCGAGCGCCGACGAGCCGCGGGAGCGCCGTCGGGGCCGTCGCGCCGGCTCGGTGCTCGGTCACAAGCGTCGCGTCCCTTCGCGCCGGAGCCGTACGCGCGTTCCTCCGGACCTAGCGCCCGGCGACAAGTATCGGGGCCGCGGCGCGGACCGCGTTGACGATCCCCTGGTAGCCGGTGCAGCGGCAGAGGACGGCGGAGATACCCTCGCGTATCTCACGGTCGTTGGGCGACGGATTCGTGCGGAGGAGATCGAGGGCGGTGATCAGCATGCCCGGGGTGCAGAAGCCGCACTGCAGTGCATGGTGCTCGCGGAACGCCTCCTGCAGCGGATGGAGCTTGCCGTCCCGCATCAGGCCTTCGACCGTCATGAGCTCGGCGCCGTCCGCCTGGACGGCGAGCATGATGCAGGAGCGGGCGGCCTCGCCGTTGAACATGATCGTGCAGGCGCCGCAGATCCCGTGCTCGCACCCGACGTGCGTGCCGGTGAGACCGAGGTCTTCGCGGATGAAGTCCGCGAGCAGCTTGCGGGGCTCGCACCGCCCCTCGTGCGCGACACCATTCACGTTCAGACGGACGGTGACCATGTCAGCCACGCGCAACTCCGATCGCCCTCGTGAGGGCGCGCTTGGTGAGCACTCCAGTCAGGTGGCGCCGGTAGTCGGCCGAGGCGTGGATGTCCGCATCTGGAGTCACGAGCTCGGTGGCCCGTCGGGCCGCGGCCTCGATCGCCGCCTCCCCCAGCCCCTCGCGCTCCAGAATCTGCTCGGCGGCGCGCAGCCTCACCGGCACGGGGCCGGCCCCGGCTGTGGCGAGCCTCGCCATCGTGCAGCGCGGGCCCTCGCGCACGACCACCGCCGCGATGCCGATGATCGCGAAGTCGCCGTGACGGCGCGCGAACTCTTCGAGCGCGTACCCGGCGCCGGCCGGCATCACCGGTAGCCTCACCTCCGTGAGGATCTCGTCAGGAGCGAGGCTCGTGGTGAGGTACGTCTGGAACAGATCCCCGGCGCGGATCACGCGCTCGCCCCTGGCTCCGCGCGCCACCACTTCGCCCTCGAGCGCCGCGAGGACGGCCGGATACTCGGCCGAGGGGTCGGCGTGAGCGATCGAGCCGCCGATCGTGCCCCGCGTGCGGATCGGCAAGTGCCCGACCCAGTGCGTGGCTTCTTTCAGAAGCGGTAGGCGCTGGGCCACGACGGGCGAGAACTCGATCGTTCGCTGGCGCGTCATGGCGCCGAAGCGGATCTGGCCGTTGTGCTCGCGGATGTAGGCGAGCGAGCCGATCCGGTTCAGATCCACGAGCGCCGTCGGCCGGGCCAGGCGGAAGTTCAGCAGGGGCATGAGGCTCTGGCCGCCGGCCAGGACTTTGGCGTCGCCGCCGTAACGCCCGAGCGCCTCCAGCGCCTCCTCGAGGCTCTTCGGGGCGTGGTACTCGAATTTCGGCGGTTTCATTGTAGCGATGTCCTCGAGGTCGGGTCGGACCGAGGGTGGCCTGAGAAAGAAGCGCGTGGCTCCGACACGCCCGCTCTGGGCCGAAGTGCTCGTGACTCGCGTGGCTCCGACACGCCCCGTCTGGGCTGAAGCGCTCCTGAAGCGAGTGGCGCCGACACGCCGGTGGGGGTCCGTTGCGCCTGATCAATCGCCTTCCAGAGTTTCGAGGGGGTCATGGGCAGCTCGTTGATCCTGATCCCGAGCGGCGCCAGCGCGTCGCTGACGGCGTTCGCGATGACCGCCGGCACCGTCATCGACGACGACTCGCCGAGCCCTTTCGAGCCGAGCGGCGTCAGCGGCGACGGCGATACCACATGCGCGATTTCGATTTGCGGCGCCTCACTCGCGGTCGGTACCAGGTAATCCATGAAGGTTCCCGTCAGCAGCTGTCCATTCTCGTCGTAGGCGAGCTCCTCGTACAGCGCACCCCCCAGACCGTGGAGCGCGCCGCCGTAGATCTGCCCCTCGGCGATCATCGGGTTGATGATCGTGCCGGCGTCGTGCACGGTGACGTAGCGGAGGATCTTGATCGCGGCGGTCTCCGGATCAACCTCCACCGCCATCACTTCCGCGATGAAGCCGTAGGTGTTGGACGAGTTCACCCGGTCTTCCGCGTCCACGGCTTTCGCGACGGTGAAGCCGAACACCGCCGTCGCCTGGAGCCCGGGCTCCATCCCCTCGGGCAGCGACTCCGTGTTCCAGTGGGCCCGGCCCGCCAGGTCCTTGATGGAGTACGACGGGCCCTTGCCGTCGCGGAGACGCACGGCGCCGTCCCGGAACTCGAGAGAGGGCGCCGGCAACTCCATCAGGTGCGCCGCGTAGTCCACGAGCTTCGCCGTGAGTTTGCGCGCGGCCAGGGCGACGGCGCTCGTCCCCACGGAGCCGAAGCGGCTCGAGTACGTTCCCGACGAGATGGACCACACGCGCGTGAAGGTGTCCATCTCGTCGACGACGGTGACGTCCTGGGGCACGAGCCCGAGCTCGTCGGCGACGATTTGGGAGACGACGGTCTGATGGCCCTGGCCCTGGGGCGTCGTGCCGAGGATCGCGATGACGCGGCCGAGCGGGTCGATCTTGATCGTCGCCGAATCCACGGCGCCCGACTTCGCCAGGTACTCGGGCTTCGCGCGGAACTGCGGGTCGAGCGCCGTGGCCACGTAGCCCATGTTGGATACCGACGGGTCGACGGCGAGCGCAAGCCCGATCCCGACGTAGCGCCCCGCGGCCCGCGCCGTCGCCTGCTCGCGCCGCAGCTCGTCGTAGCCCGCGAGCTCGAGCGCGCGATCGAAGGCGGCCGGATAGTCCCCGCTGTCGTAGAGCCCGCCGCTCGGCGTGCGGTACGGAAACTGATCGGGCTGGATGAGGTTCTTCCGCCGCACCTCGACCGGATCGAGGCCGAGTCGGTCGGCGAGCCGGTCCATCATGCCTTCGGTCTCGAAGTAGAGGTGGCCGCACGCGTAACCGCGATTGGGCCCGGTGAGGCTCTTGTTGGTCATGACCACAGAGGCATCAACTTCGAGATGCTGGAAGCGATATGGACCAACAAAATTTCCGGTGGGACGAAAGCTACAACCCGGTTCCGGGCTGCGGATGTAGCCGCCTACATTATCAAGCCACTTGAACCGCATGCCGAGGATCGTCCCGTCTTGCCGCGCCGCCACTTCACGATACGCGACGCGATCCGTCCCGCTCGACGACGCCAGTAAGTGCTCTCTCCGGTCCTCGATCCACTTGACCGGGACCCCCAGCCGCTTCGCGGCGAGCGCGATCAGCGCGATGTACGGGTAGATCGACGACTTGATGCCGAAGGACCCCCCGATGTCGGCGGGCACGATGAAGCGCAGCCTGTTCTCCGGCAGGCCGAGAACGCGCGCCGTCAGCGGGTGCATGATGAACGGGCCCATGAAGTTCGACCACACGGTGCACACGCCATCGAGCAGGTCCCACCGGGCGATGACGCCGTACGTCTCGATCGGCGTCGATGCGTACTTCGGAAAGGTGAAGCGCTCGTTGACGACGACGTCGGCGTCGCGAAACGCCCGATCGGGGTCGCCATAGACCAGCCGGCGGTTCCCGGCCAGGTTCGACCCGACGGCCTCGTGGAGCACCGGCGCGTCGGCATCGAGGGCGCGCTCGGGATCGACGACGACCGGGAGAGGCTCGTAGTCCACCTGGACGAGATCGGCGGCATCCTCGGCGATGTAGCGATTTTTCGCCACGACGACGGCCACCGGCTCTCCCACGAACCGGACCCGATCGGTCGCCGCGCAGTAATAGTGAATCGGCGCCGTGACGCCGACCGAGAAGGGCTTGGTGTGCCGGGCGACATCCTCGCCCGTGATCGCGCCGACGACGCCGGGAAGGGCCAGCGCCGCCGAGAGCTCGTACCCGCGGATCTTCGCGTGGGCCAGCGGCGAGCGGACGATCGCCGCGTGGCACGCGTTCGCGACCGGAGGATGATCGTCGATGAAGGTTCCGCGACCGGTCAAGAGCCGCGCGTCCTCGACGCGCTTGACCGACTTGCCGATCCAGCCGAGACCCGTTCCCTCCACGTGGCCGGGCCCACTACCCGCCGGCCAGGACGAACGGCACGCCGGCGTTTTTCGCCACCGCCTGCAGCGGCTCCATCAGATCGTCGGGAATCGGCACGCCGCTCTCGAGCCGTTCCCGCTTCGTCGCTCGTTCCGGGTCACCGGCGACCATCACGGGCTGGTTCGCGTCGACGCGCTTGGCGTTGTGGAGAACGTCGATCACCTGGTCGAGGTCTGCCTCGAACTCGCCGTCCGCACGGAAGGCGCGCGGGTCGATCGCCATGAAGAAGTGGCCGATGTTGTGCGGGTCGGACTTCTTTTGCGTCTGGTTGCGGATCGGCGAGAACGAGGCCCCGGCGAGCGTGCCGGCGAGGACGTGCACCATCACCGCAAGCCCGTAGCCCTTGTGACTCCCCGCCTCGCGCGAGCCGCCGAGCGGTGTAATGCCGCCGTCGCGATCGGTCACGTGCTGGAACCCTTTCGCCGAGTCCGTCACGGTCTTGCCATCGCCATCGACGACCCAGCCCGACGGGAGCGGTTTGTGGTTCAGCTTGTACACCCGAACCTTGCCGGCGGCGACGGTCGTGGTCGCCATGTCCAGCTCGAACGGCGCATTGCGCTTCGCCGGGGCCGCGAACGCGAGCGGATTCGTGCCCATGACCGGCTCCGCTCCGAAGGTCGGCACCATGGTGACGCCGCGGGTGGCCGAGGTCACCATGCCGATCACGCCGCGGTCAGCCGCGATCCTCGAATAACAGCCCGCGGCGCCGAAGTGGTGCGAGTTGAAGACCGCGACGACGCCGACACCGGCCGCCAAGCACTTGTCGACCGCCAGATTCATCCCGAACGCCGCGGCCGGATGACCGAGCGATGCGTCGGCGTCGATGAGCGCGGTCGCCGCGTTCTCGCGCACCGTGCGGAACACCGGTCGCATGTTGAGACGGCCGGCGCGGAACTCCTGGTCGTAGGTGGGGAGCATCCCGATGCCGTGCGAGTCGACGCCTCGCAAGTCGGTCTCGACCATCATGTCCGCCGTGGTCTCGGCATGGGCGGGGGACATGCCCCAGGCCAGGAACACGGACACGAGCTGGCGGCGAATCTTCGGCGCGGGCACTCGCATGGTCGCGTCTCCGAATGGTCGGTGAACGTCAGCCGCGGCCGACGAACGGCATCTTGTTCGCCATGACCGTCATGAACAGGACGTTCGCATCGAGCGGCATCCGGGCCATGCAGAGCACGGCGTTCGCGACGTTCTCCACGTCCATCGTCGGCTCGATCGTGACGGTGCCGTTCGGCTGCGGAACGCCCCTGGCCATCCGCTCGGTCATCGGGGTCGCAGCGTTGCCGATGTCGATCTGGCCGCAGGCGATGTCGTACTTCCGCCCGTCCAGGGACGTCGCCTTGGTGAGCCCGGTGATCGCGTGCTTGGTCGACGTGTACGGCGCCGAGTTGGGCCGCGGCGTGTGGGCCGAGATGGAGCCGTTGTTGATGATCCGCCCGCCTCGCGGGTCCTGGCTCTTCATGATCTTGAAGGCTTCCTGCGTGCACAGGAACGAGCCCGTGAGGTTGGTATCGACCACTGCCTTCCATTGCTCGACGGTCAGATCCTCGAGCAGTCCGGCCGCGCCGATCCCGGCGTTGTTGAACAGGAGATCCAAGCGCCCGAACGCGCTCTTGGTCTGCGCGAAAAGCGCGCGGATGGCCTCGGGATCGCGCACGTCGGTGGGAACGACCAGCGCCTGGGAGCGCGCCGGGCCCGCCTCGCCCGCCACCTGCTCGAGGGCATCCTTGCGCCGGCCGGCGAGCGCGACATGGTACCCCTCTCTCAGCAGCACGAGCCCGACTGCCCTGCCGACCCCGCTCCCGGCGCCCGTCACGATCGCAACTTTCTTATCCATGTCCGTCTCCTGATGGCCGTGGTGTACGTCGCCGACAGCCTACCACCGATGCGGCGCGTTCTGGAGACGGGGGCTACTTCCCCCCCCTCGACCGCTCCGGGCGGAGCAGGCCTCGCCGCCCGAGGACGGCGGCGCGCCAAATCGGGTCGACTCCCCGCGTGGTCCGCGGCATTATGTGGCGGCGCCTCGAGGCGCCCGGGAGGAGTGTATGGGCAGGATCGTGTACGCGGCGGCAATGTCGCACGTGCTCTACCCCAACTACTACGGCCAGAACGTCGGACCGCACGGCCGGCGGATGGTGGAGGCGCTCATCGACGTGGTGCGCGACATGGGACGCACGCTCACCGCCGCCGCGCCCGACGCGCTGGTCGTGGTCGCCGACGATCATCTCAACGTCTTCTCGTTCGACGCGGTGCCCGCCCTCTGCGTCCGCGTCGGGCGGTCCGTGAACCGCATGGTCCAGGACGGCGCCATCGAGTTCGACAGGGCGCTCGAGGGTCTACCCGAGCGCTATCCCGTCCACGAGGACCTGGCGAACAGCATCCTGGAACGAGGGCTACAGGCCGGGTTCGACTTCGCGGCCTCGTGGTCGGCCCCGCTCGATCACGCGTTCCTGAGCCCGGTCTCGACCCTCTATGGCGCGACGCCGGTGCCGCCGCTCGTGCCCTTCTGGGTCAACTGCTTCGTGGCCCCGCAACCGACGGCTCAGCGCTGCTTCGCGGTCGGGCGCCACATCGCGCGCGTGGCGGCCGAAGGTCCGTGGAACGTCGCCGTCATCGCCACCGGCGGGCTCAGTCACTTTCCGGAGCTGTCGCTGGCCCGCGTGGGTCAGTCGGACGTCGCGTTCGACCGCCGCGTGGTGAAGTGGATGGAGGCGGGGAACTACGAGCCCATGACCGCGCTCACGGCCAAGGAGCTGCACGAGAGCGGCTCGCACGAGCTGCTCAACTGGCTGGTGCTCCTGGGCGCGGTGAGCCCCGCGCGCGCCCGCGTCCGCTTCTTCGGGGAGATGGGGCGGATCGATCTCGCGGCCCTCGAGTGGGACGTGGCATGAGCCGCTACGAGACGAACGTCGTTCTGTATCGGCTGAAGAAGGATTCGGCCTTCCGCGACCGTTTCCGCGCCGACCCCGGGTCGGCTCTCGCCGACGCCGACCTCACCGACGAGGAGCGCGAGGCGTTCGTGCGCTGGGACACCCGCAAGCTGAACGACCTCGGCGGCTCGCTCCACCTCCTGATCTCGATTCCCGGCCTCGGTGGCCACTGAGGAAGGGCCGGAACCTGCGACGCGGCGGCGGGATTCCCTTCGCCAGTGATCCTCGCGAACACCTGTTCGTAGCTGTTGATGCAGGGCGATGAGGCCATTACCGTGACGCTCGCGGTGTCGTCGTCGGCTCGATACCCTGCTCGGCCAGCCACTCGCGCGCCACCGCACGCAGCCGCTCGTCCCGGACCGCGAACCAGCGCTCGCGCTCGGCGGGGAAATCGAGCAGGACGTTCTTGAACCGGCGGAAGGCGCCACGGCCGTCGAGAGCAACCTCCAGGCGGTCGCGAAGCCGCGCATCGCCCACCGTCCCGGTGAACTCTTCCATCCACCCGTACTCGACCCTCGAGCCCAGTGGCTCGACGTGGATCAGACGTCCCGCGTCCAGCCCGGCGTCGATCTCGTCTTCCGAGAGCCCGTCGTCGTCATCGTTCAGGCGGTCCATGGGAACCATCCGGACCACGCCGGTTTTCAGGTCGAGGTAGCAGGTCCACTCGCCGGGATTTGAGGTCAGCGCCATCTCGAGGTCATCCCAATTCACCGGGACTCGCTTCGCCGAGCCTGCGGGTCGAGGTTCGTCCTGGCCCAGCCGCTCCAGAATCCTCTCCCGCTCGGCCGCCTCGAACTCGTGGCCGTAGAAGCGCAGGAACAGGGCGCGGCGCACTGCGGCCGGCGACGCGTGCGGGTCCTGCGCCAGTACCGACGCGCGCAGCAGGCTCCGCGTCGTCGCGCCCATCGAGCAGCCCATCTTCAGACGCTCCTCGGGCGAGCGCGCGAGCAGCATCGCCCGGTAGCGGTGCATGACCTCGGGCGAGGTGTCAGCCACCGAGCGCCCCCCGATAGAGCGCGCCGAGCCCGAGGCGCTCGGTCCAATGCGCCAGATAGTGCTTGTCGAGGTCGGGCACCGACCTCAGGAGGTTGCGCACGTCGGCGAGCTGGACTTCCGAGCGCGTCTCCCTCATCCAGTCGAGCTTGGAGATGATCAGGTCCTCGGGCGCGACCAGGACGAGATCGTGGCCTTCAATCGGGCCGCGTCGCTGGCGCGCGAACTCCGTCCGGCGGTACTCGCTGTCCTTGCGGACGATGCAGTCCACCTTGACCACGTGGGCCAGGTGGATCAGGTTGAACGCGCCCCGGCCGGCGATGGCAACGCGCACCGCGTCCCGGTCGAGATAAAAGTCGCCCTCGAACAGGGCGCAGAACCGGTCAGCGTCCCCGGCCGATAGCTCCACGACGAGGTCGATGTCGCGCGTCATGCGTGGCACCGCGTAGTAGTTGGCTGCGAACGATCCGGTCACCATATACGCGATCCCGGCAGCCTCGAGCCGCCTAGTGACCATCGTGAGAACCTCCAGCTCTTCGGTCACGCCTGGCCCCCAGCCTCCCACCGGCCTCTGACAGGGCAGGTCACAGCAGGCGCCATCCTCAACCGGGCCGCTCCAGCCCAAGCTCCCCCCACATCCAGCCGAAGTCGTAGGCAGGGCGGCCCTCGAGACGCTCGCGGGCCGAGAGATTCTCCATGTCCTTGAGGAGCGCGATCACCTTGGGGCGCGCGGACTTGAGGTCCTACGGCCTCGCGCGGCGTACGGCCGGCGAGGGCGGGCAGCGGCTCGTCAAGCCAGCCCCGGTAGTGGCCCTCGTGGAAGGCCTGCACAATCTCGGCGGCGGCTTCCGGCGGTACTTCGTCGTCGGGCCGCGCCCGCCGAGCGGGACGGCGCTCGAGCGCCCGCTGAACGCTCTCGTGGCTCGTGGCCCGGTACGCGACCGCGGGGCCGGCTGCCCCTTCGAGCAGCGCGCGCCCGCGCTCGGCGCGCTGGCGCGACATGGTCTCCAGCACGACGCGCCCCTTCTCGAGCACGAACATGCCGAAGCCGCGGCGGAAGCCGACCTCGTCGGCGCTATCCGCGAGCCAGGCGTAGCTGCCGTCGTCCTCGCGCTCCAGCTCGGGGTGATTCGCGAGCGCCGCCTCCAGCGCCGAGCGGTCGCACACGTCGAAGACGGCTCGGCACAGCACCACCTCGTCGCCCTCGGCGGTCACCGAGGTCGGCATGGGCCGCCGGGCGACCAGCTCGAGCCAGAGGTCGTGGAACGCCATGCCGATGCTCTTGAAGAACGTCGCCTCGTCGCGGCGGGGCAGCTTGCCGCGCAGCGACCGGCTGAGCCGCCGCAGGACGCGGAGGATCGGCTCCTTCGCGCTCGTCGGGTAGAGGTAGGGCGAGCCGTCGAGGATCGGCTCGCCGTCGGGCCCGAGGATGACGCGCGCAGCGAGGACGTCCCACTCGACGAGCTGGCGCGTGGCGAGACGCTCGCGCACCCGGACGCGCTTGTTCGCCCAGAGGTCGAGGAGTTCGAGCCCCTCGTCGAGCCGCACGGCCTGGATCTCGTAGGGTCGGAGGTGTGAGAGGCGCATCCGCTCGAGGTAGCGCCGCTCGCCCGACCGGAGGCCGCCGCCTTCGCGCGCGAGAAACCGCTCGACGATGGTCCCGCCGCCGTGGAGCGGGCAGTCGAAGACGAGCCACTCGTGGAAGCCGAACCGGCTCTGCTCGAAGTCCATCGCCTCGCGCGCCTCCGCCGGCGTCAGCCGCTCGAGGCGCTTGCCCCAGAACGTGAGCTCCGCAGCGGCGCGGTCCCCGTCGAGCTCGGCGCGCCGGGCGAACCGCATCAGACGCGCGAGCGCGCTGTCGCGCTCCCCCGCCGTCCACGCGCCCGGCGCCGGCGCCTCCTTTTGCAGGCAGCACCGCTTGTACTTCTTGCCGCTACCGCAGGGACACGGGTCGTTCCGCCCGATGGCGCTCATGCGCAGCGTCCGTCGCCAGCTCCGTCCGGCTGGATGCGGTAGCGCCCGAGGCCGAAGGTGGTCCCGCTGCCGACGTGGGGGCCGTCGCGCTCGTCGTAGATGGGGAAGCCGGCCTCGTGGAGGACGCGCAAATCGCTCCAGACCGTGCGCACGGCGCACCCCAGCTCGCGGGCGGTGTCCTCGACCGCGAGCCCCGGCGGCTGGCTCAGGAACTGCTGGAGGCGCCACTGGTGAGCGGGCTGGTTACCTCGCGGCATCGTGTGAGGCGATTCTGTGGGCGGAGACGCCGCGCTGTCAACGCCCCGTCCCGGACGGCTACAGCTCCCGCAGCGCGACCGCGATTCGCGCGCGCGAGGCGCGGATGGCCGGCGGCACCCCGCCCACGAGCCCCATCAGGAGCGCGAACACGAGGCCCCACGTTAACAGAACAGGCGTGACCTGGAACGCGAACGCCAGGTGAGAGAAGGTCTGCCAGTTGATGGTCCCCGTCGTCAGGCCGTTGAGCGGCAGGACCGCCAGGCAACCCAGGAGACCGCCGACGAACGCGATGCACAGGGCCTCGACGACGAAGGACGCGACGATGCTGCCGCTCCCGAAGCCCAACGCACGCAGAGTGGCGATCTCCCGCGAGCGCTCGGCCACGGCCGAGTACATCGTGTTCAGCGCGCCGAAGACCGCGCCGATACCCATGACCACGGCCACGATCGTGCCCAGGACCGTGATCAGCGTCGTCAGCTGTCGCGACTGCTTCGCGTAATAGTCGATCTCGCGATCGATCTGCACCGTCACACGGGGATCGGCGGTCAGCGCATCCTTGAAGGTCGTGAGGGCGTCGGGGGAGGTGAGGCGCGCGGTGGCCGACTGGAACATGTTTTGTGGACGCTGGTACACCTGTCGGAGCACACTGAAGTCGCACCACAGCTCGGAGTCGTACGCGGTGCCGCCGCTATCGAACACGCCCACCACGGTCCAGGTGCCACCGCCGAACCGGACGGTCTTGCCCAGCTCGAGGCCGACGTAGCTCGCCGCCACGTTGCGCCCCACCAGGAGCTCGGTCAGCCCGGGTTGAAAGACGCGGCCGGCGACGATCTTCACCGTCGGGCGGACGGCGAGCGCTTTCGGCGAGACACCACGCACCTGGGCGTTGCCCTCGGTGTCGCGGCCCTTCAGCGGGAACGAGGCGATCACGACGACCTCGGGGCTCACGAGCGGGCCGGCCGCCCCGCGCTCGACGCCGGGCGCGTCTTCGATGACCCGCACCTGCTCGAGCATCACGCTACTGTCCATCTCCGAGGTCGCGCCTGCCCGCCGGACGATCGCGTTGCGCGCGGACCCGGAGGCCACCAGCGTGGCCTCGAACCCGCGCGCCAGCGAGAGCATGGCGACGAACACGCCGACCGTCCCGGCGATGCCCAGCACCGCCACGACGGTCGAGCTCCACCGCGCTCTGAGACTGCGCACGTTGTAGACGAGGGGGATGGCCACGTCAGATTCGCCTGAGCGCGTCGACGACCCGGAGCCGGCTGGCCGCGAAAGCGGGCAGGATGCCCGCCAGCACGCCCACCGCCAGCGCCAGTGTTAGCCCGAGGGCGATCGCGTCGGGGGACAGGTAGAAGAACGGCAGCAGGCCTCCGGTGGGATCCCCGCGCAGCGTGAACAGCTTCGCCAGGCCGAGTCCGATGGCTCCGCCGATCGCCGCGACGACCATCGTCTCCGCGATGACCAAGGCCAGCACGAAGCCGTTCGAGAATCCCACCGCTTTCAGCACCGCCAGCTCCCGCGTGCGCTCGCGCACGGCGATGGCCATCGTGTTGCCGGTCACCAGCAGCAGCGTGAAGAACACGACGCTGCCGATGCTCATGATCAAGAGCTGGATATTGCCCATCTGCTTGACGAAGGAAGCGGCGAAGGCCTTCTCGGTGTCGGTCTTGGTCTCGGCCGGCGAGTTCGTGAACTGTTCGTCGATCGTCTTGACCAGACGCACGGCGTCGTCGGGGTTGGCGATGCGAACCGTGTACCAGCCGACCAGGCCCTTGCTGAAGGACTTCCGCTCGTCGAGGTAGTCCCAGCGGAACCAGAACTGCGTGGTGTCGTCTTGCACACGCTGGCCCCGATAGATCCCGCGAATGTTGAACTCCCAGTTGCCCGGGAAGATCGTGCCCTTGATCGGGACGCGATCCCCGACCTTCCACTTGAATCGTTCGGCCAGCGACTCGCCCACGATCGCGCCCTCGCGATCGGCGAGGAACGCCTGCCACTGATTCTCGGGAACGACGAACTCAGGGAACATCTGCCGGTAGCTCTCGCGGTCGATGGCGAACTGCGGAAAGAAGTTGCGCTCGTCCTGATACACGCCCCCGAACCAGTTGGCGAACGTCACCTGCGTCACGCCGGGAATTCGCGCCAGCCGCTCGCGATACGCCAGCGGCAGGGGCTGGATGATCGAGACGCGGTTCAAGACCACCAGCCGGTCGACCCCGGCCACGTCCACCCCCTGCTGGAACGCGCTGTCGACGACCGCCAGGATGCCGAAGAGAAAGAGGGCCACCGCGAAGGAGCCCGCCGTCAGGGCCGTGCGGGTCTTCTTCCGGAGCAGATTGGTCAGGACGAGATGCAGGTACTTCATCGCGCCCACCCCGCCGTCACGTGTCCACGAGCACGCCCTTCTCCAGATGGAGAACGACGCGCGCGCGCGCCGCGGCCAGCGGGTCGTGGGTCACCATCAGCACGGTCTTGCCGTGGTCCCGGACGAGCCGGTCGACGAGCTCCAGGACCTCGTCCGCACTCTTCCGATCGAGGTCTCCCGTCGGCTCGTCGCACAGCAGAAAGGTCGGGTCGGCCACGATGGCGCGCGCGATGCCCACCCGCTGCTCCTGTCCTCCGGAGAGCTGCCGCGGATAGTGGTGCATGCGGTCGCCCAGCCCCACGACCGTCAGCGCGGTCTCCACGTGCCGGCGGCGGTCAGTCTTCGAAAGCCTGGTCAGCAGCAGCGGCAGCTCGACGTTCTGGAAGGCGGTGAGCACAGGGATCAGGTTGTACATCTGGAAGACGAACCCCACGTGGCGCGCGCGCCACGCCGTCAACTTGCGCGTCGACATCCGCGTGATCTCGTCGCCCCCCACCGTGACGCTCCCGGCGGACGGCACGTCGAGGCCGCCCAGGAGGTTCAGCAGCGTCGTCTTGCCGGAGCCACTGGGGCCCATGAACGCGACGAAATCGCCCGCGTCGACGTCGAGGTTCAGCCCCTGGAGCACGTGGATCTCTTCGCCGCCCCGCTGATACGTCTTGCCGAGCCCACGCGCCCGGATCAGGCTGCTCCCGTCCCCCCGACCATCGATCCTGACCATCGACCGCTCCTCACCGCTTCACGCGCGCGGCCTGTCCGTCGCGCAACGCTTTGACTCCGATCGTCACGATCTGCTCGCCGTCGGACAGGCCTGCGATCACCTCGTGCTCACTGCCGCGCGCTTGTCCCAGGCGGACCGCGCGTCGTTCCACGCGTCCTTCGCGATGCACAAAGACCGCCGCCGCGCCGCCCTCTTCCAGCAACGCCGTCCGCGGAACCAGAACCCGACCTGCGGCGGTCGGCGCGCTCCGCTCCTCGCCGAGGAACGTGACCTTCACGCCCATGTCGGGCAGGATACGGGGGTCCAGCCGATCGAACGCCGCCCGCACCTTGACCGTCGCCTTCTGCCGGTCGGCCGTCGGGATCACGGTGCGCACCTTCGCCGGAATCTGCCAGTCCGGGTACGCGTCGAGCACGGCCGTGACCGGCTGCCCCGCTCTTACCCGGGCGATGTACGACTCGTTCACATCCACCTCGATCTCGAGTGAGCCCATGTCGACGATGGTCGCGATCCCCGTGCGCGTGAAGCCGCCGCCGGCCGACACCGGCGACACCATCTCGCCGCGCTGCGCGTCTTTCGAGACCACGATGCCGCTGAAGGGAGCGCGCACCGTACAGTTGTCCAGGTCCTGCTGCGCGACCTTGACCCGGGCCTCGGCGGCGCCGATCTGCTCGCGAGCGACGGCGATGCGCGCCCGCAGACTATCCACGGCCATGCGAGCCTGATCGCGAGCCTGCTCGGCCACCAGCTTGCGATCCCACAGCTCCTCGACCCGTCGCAGCTCGCGCTCGGCGTTCTCGAGGTTGACGCGCAGGTCACCCAGCGTGGCGGCGGTGGCGTCGCGATCCGCCGCCGCAGAGCCCAGCCGGGCGCGCGCGTCGGAGTCATCCAGCTTCGCCAGCACCTGCCCCGCCTCGACGTACATGCCCTCGTCCACGTGAATCTCGTTGACCCGCGCCGTGATCTTGGCGGCGATGGTCGCCCGCTGCCGAGGCGTGACGTACCCGCTCGCGTTCAGCAGGGCCGAACGGCCCCCCTTGTCCGCGCGCACGGTCGTCACCTCGATCTCGGGCGCCTTCTCTCGCAGCACGAACCACAGGACTGCCGAGACCACCAGCAACGCCGCCAGCCCGGCGCCAATCGGGCGCCACGTCAGGCGCTTCGGATCACGCCGGGCGCGCTCGTCGATCCGGAGGGCCGAGAGATCAGGCCCTCGGGGCCGTTCCGTCACGTCGGACATGTCACCGTCCATTTCGCCGGGGCTTCGCTCTTCCCAAACGCGAGACCATTATCTACCGCATATCTACCGCAGCGACGTTGGCTTGCCGAACTTCACCTCAGGGATCTGCGCTCCAGAGGGCGTGCGACTCGCGATTCTGCCCGAGGGAGGAAGGCGCGCCTCAGCGAAGTATAGCAACTCACGCCAGGGTGATCCGGCGGTCGGGCTACGCATCGAGTACCGTAGAAGTGTGGCGCCAGGACCGTCGCGCGAACCGCTCCCACCCTCCCCCCCGCCTACCCCGCGGCGGCTTCTCTCCCTCGACGCGTTGCGGGGTCTCACGGTTGCGGCGATGATCCTGGTCAACAACCCCGGCACCTGGCGGGCCGTCTATCCTCCGCTTCGCCATGCGGACTGGCACGGCTGGACTCTCACCGATGTGGTATTCCCCTTCTTCGTCTTCATCGTCGGCGTCGCAGTCCCCATAGCGCTCGGATCCCGGGTCGAGCGGTCGGGACGTGCACGGGCGATGGCCCGGGTGCTCCGGCGGTCCGTCGTGATCTTCGGGCTCGGGATCGTCTTGAATGGTCTCGCCGCATTCGATTGGGCGACGCTGCGAATCCCCGGCGTGCTCCAGCGCATCGCGGTTTGCTATCTCGTGGCGGGCGTGCTTTTCCTGGTGACGGGCTGGAGAACCCACGCCCTCGTCACCGCGGGACTGCTCCTCGGGTACTGGGTCGTCATGACCGCCGTGCCGGTGCCGGGTTACGGCGCCGGCGATCTCGGCCAGGCCGGGAACCTGGCCGCCTACCTCGATCGCGCCCTCCTCGGCCCCCACCTGTGGCAGGCCGCCAAGGTCTATGATCCCGAGGGGATCCTCAGCACCGCGCCCGCCGTGGCGACGGCGCTTCTCGGTGTCCTTGCCGGACACTGGCTGCGCAGCGGGCAGCTGCCGGGCGTGACCGCCGCTCGTCTCGGCTTGGCCGGAATCGTCTGCGCCGGTCTCGGTCAGCTCTGGAGCGTGTGGTTTCCGGTGAACAAAGCTCTGTGGACAAGCTCCTACGCGATGCTGATGGGTGGTTTCGCGCTGATCGCCCTGGCGGCGTGCTACTGGCTGATCGAGGCTCGGGGCTACCGCCGATGGGCGGTGCCCTTCGCGATGCTCGGCGTGAACGCCCTGGCGCTCTTCTTCCTGTCGACTCTGGTCGCCCGCCTCCTCTTGCTGATTCAGGTCGGCGCCGAGAGCGCCAGCCTCCACGCGCTGCTCTTCGACCGCGTCTTCGTTCCATTGGCCTCACCGGTCAACGCGTCGCTCGCCTATGCGACCGCGTACGTTCTCGTGTGGTGGGCCGTCATGTGGATGCTCTACCGGCGCAACATCCAGCTGCGCGTTTAGTGTTTAGTTACATGGGGGGCCTCGAACGGGCCCCCCAAGCCCCCCGCGTTCGGAGCGTCCCGGCAAAGCCGTGACGCTCCTCTGGACCTCAATTTCTCGCTGGGGTCAGCCGCGGAGCTTGTTGGAGGCGTCGAGCGCGGCGACTTTGTAGCACTCGGCGAGCGTCGGGTAGTTGAAGACCGTCTGGAGGAAGTAGTCGATCCCGCCCCCCAGGCCCAACACCGCCTGCCCGATGTGCACCAGCTCCGTCGCGCCGGTCCCGATGATGTGCACGCCCAGGAGTCGCCGATCTTCCCGATGGAAGAGCATCTTGAAGAGGCCGCTGTCGTCACCCAGGATCTGCCCGCGCGCGATCTCCCGGTATCTGGCCACGCCGGTCTCGTAAGGAACCTTGCGCTCGGTCAATTCGTGCTCGGGCGCACCGACCATCGAGATCTCCGGGATGGCGTAGATGCCGATGGGAAAGTGTGCCGCCATGGGGCCGGCCTCGATCCCGAATGCGTGGCAGGCGGCCAGCCGCCCCTGCTCCGACGACGTGGCGGCCAGGCTCGGGTAACCGATCACATCCCCCGCCGCAAAAATGTGCGGTACACACGTCCGGAACGTCTGGTCCACTTTCAGCCGGCCGCGCTCGTCCGCGTCCAGTCCGGCGCTGGCGAGGTTCAGCGGCCGGGTGGCCGCAATGCGCCCGGCCGAGAAGAGAACCACGTCGGACACCAGGCGCTTTCCGGACTCGAGGCGGATGACCGCCCGCCGTGGAGGGCCGTCGGACATCTCGATGGACTCGACGGTCTCTCCCAGGCGAAACGTCACGTTCCGATGCCGCATCTGGTGGAGCAGCTCATCCACGATCTCGCGGTCCAGGAACTCGAGCGGCCGCTGGCGCTTCTCGATGAGCGTGACCGGGACACCCAGCGCCGAGAACATCGACGCGTACTCGATGCCGATGACGCTGCCGCCCACGACGGCCATCGCTCTGGGGATTTGCTTGAGCTTGACCACATCGTCGCCGGTGATGACCACCTCTCCGTCCGCGGCGACTCCGGGTGGCGGCGCCGGCTGCGTGCCCACGGCGATCACGATATTCGCGGCCGAGATGCGCCGCCATCCGTCCCCCGCGCGCACCACGAGGGTGTGCGAATCGGAGAAGGAGGCCTCGCCCCGCACGATGGTCACGTCGTTGCGCCGGAGCTGATCCTCGATGACGTTCTGTTCACGTCCGAGGACCTCGTCGACCTTGGCGAGGAGCTGCTCCGCGGTCGGGCGGGCGTCGGGCGGCGCCGAGCGAGCACGGTCGTACCGGCCGGCGATACGGCTGAAAAAGAGCACCGCTTCCCGGAGCGTTTTGCTCGGGATCGTACCGGTGCCGAGACAGACCCCGCCGAGGCACTGTTGCTTCTCGACCACGGCGACGCACTTTCCAAGCTTCGCGGACTGCACGGCCGCTCGCTGGCCGGCGGGCCCGCTACCGATGCACACGAGATCGTAGTCGTATGTTCGCGGCATCCGTGAGACTCCCCGAAATGTGGTGCACCACCCGATCCGAGGCGTCAAATGTAGCTCGGCGAGGGGGACGGGGAAAGGGAAAGCGCCCGGAAGGGTTGCCCGCCCCCGCGTGCCGCATCGATGTTGCCAACAGGCGGTAGAACGAGATAAAATTTTGATCGCGAAGTGGGAAACCCCTTTGGTGAGCGTCCACTAGTCGTAGCCGGTAGCCCTGAGGCCTGGAGTCCAGCGTTTCCGGAATCAGGACGGAGGCGGTGGAGGGCCACGGTGGGCACGTTCGCAGCACGCCAGCAGCTTCTGCGTCGCTCGCTTCTGATGGTCGGCCTCTTGCTCGCCGCGACCGCCTGTTCTTCCGTCCGTTCCGACCAGGCATCCGCACCGGGCGTGCCGGGAGAGCCATCGACGCCTCCGAGCTCCAAGCCGTCCACCCCGCCATCGCCGAAGCCGGGCGCGAAGGACGCGGAGGTGTTCGACTCGCGCGACTTCGTTGTCGTGGTCGCGAAGCCGGGCGACACCGCCGAGGGCTTGGCCGCGCGCTACCTCGGGGATCCGAACAAGAAGTGGATGATCGAGGATTACATGGGCGTCCGAACCTTCTCCCAGGGCCAGGAGGTCGTGATCCCCAAGCGCGAGTGGAATCCGGGCGGAGTGTTCCCGTGGGGCTACCAGCTCGTGCCCGTGCTCGTCTATCACAGGATCAGCGCCGAGAATGAGGGCAAGCTGTCGATCGGGGTGCGCCACTTCGAGGCCCAGATGCGCTCCCTGCACGCCGAGGGGTTCCGAGCCGTGAGCCTCGCAGACTTTCTGGAGTTCACGGCGGGGCGCCGGCAATTGCCGCGGAAGTCCGTCGTGCTCACGTTCGATGACGGCTACCGGTCGTTCATCCAGTACGCGCGCCCGCTGTTGAAGGACTTCGGGTTCAACGCGACGCTCTTCGTGTACTCGGACTTCATCGGCGCCGGTGGCCTGTCGTGGGCCGATCTGCGCGCGCTGATGACCCAGGGGTTCGACGTGCAAGCGCACTCGAAGACGCACAGTAACCTCCGGCGCAAAGAGGACGAGTCGCAGGCAACGTACGCGAAGCGCATCGAGGCCGAGCTCGCCTATCCCCTCGACCTGTTTCGAAAGCACCTGGGGCGCGCCGCCGACACGCTCGCCTACCCATACGGGGACACGGACGAGGAGGTCCTGCAGCACGTGGTGAAGTACGGCTACGTCGCCGCTTTCACGGTGCGCCGGCAGTCGAACCCGGCGTTCGTGTTCCCTCTCAAGATCAGCCGCAGCCAGATCTACTCGGAGATGACGCCCAAGGACTTTGCGCGGAACCTCACCGTCTTCCAGGACCAGGAGGTCGGGACGGCCAGAACGTCCGACGGGAAGCTCGCGGGGTCCTCCGGCGTGGCGCGTGTCCAGCCCGTAGCCACGGCCGCCGCCGCGCCGCCGGTACCGTGGGCGCGGGATCGCCTGGCGGCGTCTCACAACGAGCGCGCGGAGCAGCTGGAACAGCGCGGCCATCTGCGGCAGGCGCTCGAGGAACGAGCGATCGCCCTCACGATCAACCCCGGAGATCGGCGGGCCCAGGAAGCCCAGAAGCGCCTGGAGGGACGGACCGCGCAGGAGGTCGCCGGATTGCTGAAGGAGGGCCGCGCACTCCTGGCTCGGGGACTGCTCGGCGAGGCCCAACAGCGGTTTCTTGTCGCGCTCAGCCTCGACCCCACGAACCGGACGGCGTTCGAGACCCTTCAGAATGAGGTGCGCGAGGTCATGTCCATTGTGCACACCGTCCGGTCGGGCGACACCTGCCCCTCCGTTGCCGAGCTGTACTACGGCGATCGGCTTCGCTGCGAGGTCATCGTCGAAACGAATCGTCTGGCGCTGAACGTACCGCTCCGACCGGGACAAAAACTCAAGATTCCGGAAATCCCGGGCGTTCCGTTCCAGCTGCGCTAAGCGACATAGCGCCCGGCGATGGACTTCCGCGGATCGCTGCGATCTGCGATCATCCGACTACGAGAGGGCTCCGAGGAATGATTCAATTCTGTGGCCGCACCGATGTGGGTAGACGGCGCCAGCGGAACGAGGACAGTATCCTTGTCGGCGACGGCATTCTCGTGGTGTGTGACGGGATGGGCGGCCACCAGGCGGGAGACGTCGCCTCACGGATCGCGGTCGACACGATCGCGGGTTTCATCAGCCGATCGGGGGCGGATCCGGACCTGACCTGGCCGTATGGCTTTGACCCGAGCCTGTCCTTCGACGCCAACCGCATCCGCACCGCGATCAAGCTCGCGAACCGCGCGATCTTCACGAGGGCCGCGGCCGAGGACGAGTACGCGGGGATGGGGACCACGGTGGTCGCCACCCTCGTCGCCGCCGACGATGCGCGGTTCACCTACGGCCACGTCGGGGACAGTCGCATCTATATCATCAGGGGTGGGCGCGTTCTCCAGCTGACCCGGGACGATTCCCTGGCCAACAGCGCCTGGGCCGACGCCGAGGAGTCCGGAATCGGGGCGATCATGAAGAACGTTCTCACCAAAGCCCTCGGCGTACGCGTCGAGGTGGAATTCGACGTCGCCGCCCACGATCTCCAAGCCGGCGACACGGTGCTGCTCTGCTCCGACGGGCTCACGAACATGCTCGACGATCACGCCATCCTCGAAATCGTCACACGGCATGACGGGCATCTCGAGAAGACATGCGACCAGCTGGTCGACGGCGCCAACGCCCGGGGGGGCCGCGACAACATCAGCGCGGTCCTGCTTCGATACGAGTGATGAACCAGCTGATCGGGAAATATCGGATCCTCGAGCGCATCGGCCGCGGCGGCATGGGCAGCGTCTACAAGGCGCATGACCCGGTGCTCGACCGGCTGGTGGCGCTGAAGGTCATCTCGACCGAGACCGATCACGCCGACGAGCTCCGGGCCCGCTTCTTCCGCGAGGCGCAGGCCTGCGCCAAGCTGAGCCACCCTAACATCGTGACCATTTACGACCTCGGCGAGGCGGATGGGAGCCTCTTCATCGTGATGGAGCTGCTCGAGGGCGACGAGCTCCGGCAGCTCATCGCCAAGCGAGCCATCGTCCACCTCGAGGACAAGGTCCCCCTCATGGTCCAGATCTGCGAGGGGCTGGAATTCGCCCACGACAAGGGCATCGTCCACCGCGACGTCAAGCCCGCCAATATCTTCGTGCTCCGGAACGGCCGGGTGAAGATTCTCGACTTCGGGATCGCGCACATCGCGGCGGCCCAGACCGGCCTCACCCGCGCGGGGCTCATCGTCGGTACGCTCCAGTACATGGCGCCGGAGCGTGCGCGTGGCCACGGCAGCCATCTCTCGGATATCTTCTCGGTCGGCGCCGTCTTCTACGAGCTGCTGACCAACCGTGCGCCGTTCACGGGCGACGACCCCATCGAAATTCTGGAAAAGCTCCGGTCCCAGGATCCGCCGCGGCTGAGCGAGGTGGAGCCAACCCTGCCGCCGGAGCTCGGCACGATCCTCGAGCGCGCTCTTCAGAAGGATCCGGCGCAGCGTTTCGCGACGCTCGGGCACATGCGCGCCGAGCTCGTGCAGCTGCGACGCAGGCTCGCCGAGGACGCCGAGCGGGTCCGCCGTGACGTGCAGGCTCGGCTTCGCCGGCTCCACGAGCTCCGGGAAGCACTCGCGTCGCGGCTGGGTGGCCCGTGGGCTGACGAGACCGTGTTCGCGGTCGACGAACGGGCCTCCCTCGCCACACTCGAGCGCGTCGACCGAGATACGGCGACGCGGATCGAGCGCCTGCAAGAGCTCCTGACGCGGGCGGAGTCACTCCGGCCGGCCCTCGACCGTGGCCTCGAAGCGTTCCGCAACGGCGACTTCGAGCGGGCGGTCTCCGAGCTGGACCGGGTCGTCGGCGAGATGCCGGAGCACGCCGGCGCCGCCGAAAGCCTGAGAGAGGCGCAGCACCACGTCGACGCGCACCGCCAGCGCCGCGAGCAACTCGAGGCGCTCATGCGGGAGGCGAGCGCGGCCTACGACGCGGCAGCGCACGCGCGGTGTCTGGAGGTGCTCGGTCGGGTGGCGGAGCACGCGTCGCCGGGAGCCGTGCCGGCCGAGGCCGAACGCCTCCGGCGCACCGCCGAGGCCGCCCTCGCGCGCGAGCAGGAGGAAGATGCATCGCGCCGCGAAGCGAACCGCCGCGCGAGCCAAGCGGCCACCGAGATGCGCGACCGGGCCGAGCACTCCCGGCGGTCCGCCAAGGCGGCCGATGCCGCCGGGGAGTTGGCCGACGCGGCCAAAAGCGTGCACGCCACTGCCGTCGACACCTCCGACGAGACGGTGTTCGTGAACACGTCGACCGTGCCGGTCAAGCACCCGGCGATGGCACCTGCCCCGGCCCCCGCGACGACGGCGCAGACCCAGGCGCCGCCGGTGTCGGTTAAGCCCAGAACGCTCAGTGCGCCGACAGCGCCCGAGCTCGAGCGCGCTCAGCCGCCCGCTCCGCTCACGGCGCCAAGAGCGTTCGGCCGGCCACGGCTCAGCGCACCAGCGCGGCGGTATCTCACGCTGTCCATGGCAGGGGGATTGGCGCTCGCCCTCATCGCGGCCGCCGTCTGGCTCGCCGGCGGTCGCGACGCCGGGCGCGCCCAGCGGGAGAACGTGGAGCAGCTGCGCGGCACGGTTCTGGCGGCGCGCGACCGAGCGATCAAGGCGGACGCGGTCGCTCTCACCCAGGCGGTCCTTTCCCGAGCGGAGGCTGCGCAAGCCGAGGGCGAACGCCTTTCGGCCGCCGGCAATCTGGCGGCCGCCACGCAAGCCTACCAGGAGGCGGCCGAACGGTACGGCGAGGCGGAGCGACAAGGCCAGGTCAAGCGGGAGCAGCGGACCGAGGCCGACGCGGCGCGCGCAGGGATGGGCGCGGCGAAGCAGCGCGCATCGTCGGATGCCGCAGACTTCCCCCGAGCGGCGGACCTCGAGCGGAAGGGCAACGCGGCGTACGCGCAACTCTCCTTCGCGGACGCGACCACGAGCTTTCGTGCCGCCGGCGAGCTGTTCGCGAAGGCGCTCCCGGCGCCTGTGGCTCCGCCGCCACCGGCCCCAGCGGCCCCGCCGGCGCCGCCGAACCCGCGCGCCGCAATCCGGGCACTGCTGGACAACTACGTCCGCGCCTTCGAGACGAAGGACGTCGAACTGATGCGCCGCGTTCGCCCCGGCCTGACTGACGATGAGCTGCGCCGCGTGCGGGCCACCAACGAGATCAAGCGAAGTCACAAGGTCGACCTGAGGGTCTACGAGATCACCATTACCGGAGACGAGGCTGAGGCGCAGGGTCGCCGGGAGGACGTCGTCGTCCTGAGCAGTGGCCAGCGCCTGCAGACCGAGACCAAGTTCGCCATTACGCTGAAGCACGGTTCGCGCGGATGGGTGATCAGCGAGGTTCGCGAGTCGGCCGACAAGCCGGCGGAGACACGGCCACCCGCCACCCGCGCGCCGCGGCGCCCCGACGCGGTTTCTCGATGAGGCGCTTGATTGGCCGGTGGGTCGGCGGTAGTCTCCTCGATGCGTCAACGGGCATGTGGTCCCTTCGGCCGCACTCCCGGGAGGACCGGCATGCGATGGTCTCGTAGTCTGCTGCCACTCGCTTGCAGCCTCGCTCTCACAGTGGGTTGCGGCGGCCCCCCGCTCCTTGGGGGTGCGATCAACGCCGACCCGAGTGTCAACCCCGACCGCGGGGGCCGCCCGTCACCCATCGTGGTGCGCGTCTACGAGCTCAAGTCGGTCGCGGCGTTCAACAGCGCGGACTTCTTCTCGCTCTTCGACAAGGAGCAAGAGACGCTCGGCGGCGAGCTGGTCGGGCGCGAGGAGTTCCAGCTGCAGCCCGCCGAGACTCGACAGTATCGCCGGCAGCTCCAGCCGGACACGAAGTTCATCGGTGTGGTCGGGGCGTTCCGTGACCTCGAGCAGTCGCGCTGGCGGCAGACGGTGCCGGTGCCGGCGAAGCGAAGCGCCACGCTCACGCTCGGCATCCAGGCACGAGCCATCACGCTGGCCGTGCAGTGAGTCAACTGTGAGTTGGGACAACCGAATCATCTGGTCCGAGGGGACGTTCCTCCAGCCCCAGCACTTCCAGCAACACGACCGCCACCTCGAAGCGCAGATGGAGCAGCGGACGCGGGCCTTGCGCCCGCACTCCTGGGGCTTTCTGGAGCTCGCGGTGGACGAGTCCCTGCTCGAGCTCGGCAAGCTGGCCGTACGGAGCGCGCGGGGCGTGCTCCCGGACGGGACGCCGTTCGATTGCCCGGCCCGCGATCCACTCCCGCCGCCGCTGGATGTCCCGGCGACGCTGCGGGACGCCCTCGTCATTCTGTCTCTCCCCGTGCGGCGGCCCGGCGTCGACGAGGCCGACCTGGGCGGCGCCGGCGCGGATACCCTGGCGCGCTACGTCGCCGGAGAGCTGGAGGTCAAGGACAGCAACGCGTCGTTCGATCGGACCGCGCTGATCCAGATCGGCCGGCTGCGACTGCAGCTCTTGAAGGAGGCGGACGTCACGGCGGCCTATACCGGCCTCGGAGTCGCCCGGGTCGTCGAACGCCGAGCCGACAACCGCGTCGTGCTCGACACCAATGGCTACGTGCCGCCGATGTTGGACGTCGGCGCCGCCCCCTCGCTGGCCAGCCTCCTGCGGGATGTCCACGGGCTTCTGCACCAGCGCGGCGACGCGCTCGCGGCGCGAATGTCTCAGCCCGGGCCCGGGGGCGTCGGCGAGATCGCCGAATTTCTGTGGCTGGAAGTCATGAATCGCTTCGAACCGCTCTTCGCGCACCTGACGGCAACCGTCCCGCTGCACCCAGAGCGCCTGTACGCGGCGTGCCTCATGCTCGCGGGCGAGCTCTCCACGTTCACGCGCGATACCCGCCGCCCCGTTGCGTATCCCATCTACCGCCATGACGACCTGGCCGGCTCCTTCGGGCCAGTGATCGCCGACATCCGACGCTCACTGTCGATGGTGCTGGAGCGCAACGCCATTTCCATCGAGTTGCAGGAGCGCGCCTACGGGCTGCGCGTCGCCGCCATTCCGGACAGCGACCTGATCAAAACCGCGCGCTTCGTGCTCGCCGCCAAGGCGCAGCTCCAGCCCGAACGGCTTCAGGCCAGTCTGCCGACACTCATCAAGATCGGTCCGGTCGAGCGCATCAGGGATCTGGTCAATCTCAATCTCCCGGGCATCGCGCTGCGCAGCCTGCCCGTCGCGCCGCGGCAGATCCCCTATCACGCGGGATTCCTCTACTTCGAGCTGGATCGAGGCGCCGACCTCTGGAAAGTGACCGAGCAGTCGCGGGCGCTCGCGATGCACATCGCCGGCGAGTTCCCCGGGCTGGAGCTCGAGTTCTGGGCGGTGCGCGGTGCCTGACGATCCGTTCGCGGACCTGGGTCTCGACCGCACCGTCATCATGCCCGTGCCTGGCGGGCGCCCGGCGCCGGGGCGACCGGCACCGGCCGACCAACGCCAGACGCCCGCGGAGCAAGCGGAAGTGTCCGACGTCGCCTCCGTCAGCAGCGGACTCAACCCGCTCGTCGCCGCGGCGAACCGCCTGCTGAACGTCCTGCCGCAGCTGAGGTCGTCGGTGCAGCATCCGAACCCGACGGCGCTGCGTGACAGCTTCGCCCAGGGCATCCGACAGTTCGAGGCGCAAGCGAGGACGGCCGGCGTCCCGACGGAGAAGATCGTCGCCGCCCGCTACGCGCTCTGCACCCTGATCGACGAGACCGCCACCAGCACGCCCCTGGGTGCCTCAGGCGCATGGGCGCACCAGGGTCTCCTGGCGCTGTTTCACGGAGAGACCGGGGGCGGAGAGAAGTTCTTCCAGCTCCTGGCCAAGCTCGCTGAGAACCCGCAGGCCAACCTTGATCTCCTGGAGCTCATGTACGTCTGCCTCGAGTTCGGCTTCGAGGGGCGGTATCGGATCGCCGAGGGTGGCCAGCGTCAGCTCGAGGCGATCCGCCAGCGGCTCCTCATGATCATCCGGAAGCAACGCGGGGAATACGAGCGTGACCTCTCTCCGAACTGGCATGGCGTCGCGGGTGTCGCCCAGCGGCAGCTCGGCTGGTTGCCTCTCTGGGTCATCGGGGCGGTCACGGCCCTGGCACTGCTCGGCATCTACGTCGGCTTCGACTGGAGTCTGGGCCGGGCCTCCGACAAGCTCGCAGCGGAGATCGCCAGCCTGCGCGTCGCTGCTCCCGTGGCACCCAGGGCAGCGGCGGCGCCGCGGCTGGCGACATTCCTCGCCGACGAGATCCGGCGCGGGCTCGTCAAGGTCGACGATCACCTCGACCGGAGCGTGGTGACCATTCTGGGTGACGGGCTGTTCAAGCCCGGTGAGGCCACGGTCAGCTCCGACGATCAGTGGCTTCTCACCCGCATCGCGGACGCCCTCAGGAGCGTGCCCGGTCAGGTCGACGTGATCGGTCACTCGGACAACGTTCCGATTCGCACGCTGCGCTTTCCGTCGAACTGGGAGCTCTCCAGGGCGCGTGCAGAGTCGGTCGCGCGGCTCCTGGCAGCCGGCGTGGGCCCCGGGCGCATACGCGCAGACGGTCGGGGGGACGCCGAGCCGGTCGCGGCGAACGACACGCCCCAGGGCCGGGCCCGGAACCGCCGCGTGGAGATCACACTCCACGTACCGGCGGGAGACAAGGCGGCGCCGGGCACGCCCCCCCGATCGCGATGAAGCTCGTTGGCACGATCTTCAGGCTGATCTTCAGCTACTGGGTGCTGCTCGCCATCGGAGTGCTGGCGCTGGCCCTGCTGGTCTGGTGGGGCGGCCCCACGATCTCGATCAGCAACTTCCGCCCGTTCGAATCGGAGACGGTTCGCTGGATCCAGATCGCAATCATTGCGCTGACCCCAGTCGGACGGGCGGGCTGGCGGTTCTTCAAGGCCCGGCGCGCCAACGCGGCGTTGACGAACGGCCTCCTTGCACCACCGGCGCAGGCCCGGCCCGACGCGACGGCGGGAGAGGCGGCCCAGCTCCGGCAGCGCTTCGAGGAGGCGCTGGGGCTCCTGAGAAAGCTCCGCTTCGGCACCGAGCGCCCCTCGCTCTGGGCCCGGATCCGCGGGCTCGGCTCGCAGCAGCACCTCTACAATCTGCCCTGGTACGCCTTCATCGGCGCCCCGGGCGCCGGCAAGACGACCGCACTGATCAACTCCGGGCTGCGTTTCCCGCTCGCAGACCGGCTCGGTCGTGAGGCCGTTCGCGGCGTCGGCGGCACTCGCAACTGCGATTGGTGGTTCACCGACGAGGCCGTATTCCTCGACACCGCGGGCCGGTACACCACCCAGCAGAGCGATCGCGACGTCGACGCGGCCGCCTGGAAGAGCTTCCTCCAGCTCCTCAAGAAATCCCGTCCACGCCGCCCCATCAACGGCGTGCTGGTCACGGTCAGCGTCGGTGATCTTCTGCAGCAGTCGCCGGCGGAGCGTGAGACGCACGCCCAGGCCCTTCGCTCCCGAGTGCAGGAGCTCTACCAGGAGCTCGGCGTGCGCATTCCAGTCTACGTGCTGGTGACGAAGGGCGATCTTCTCGCCGGCTTCAGTGAGTTCTTCGCGACGCTCGGCAAGGAGGAGCGCGCGCAGGCGTGGGGCTTCTCGCTCCCCTACGGCAAGAAAGGGCTCGACCCCGCTGCGATGTCGGCCGAGCTTCAGCGTCTGGAGGGGCGCCTATACGATCGCCTGCCCGAGCGACTCGAGGAGGAGCGGGACCCCGTGCGGCGCGCTCTCCTCTACGGCTTCCCCCAGCAGTTCGCCTTGCTGCGAGACCGTCTCGTGCAGTTCGTCGATGCCGCCTTCGCTCCCACCAGATTCGAAGCGCCGCTCCTCTTCCGCGGCGTCTACTTCACGAGCGGCACCCAGGAAGGAAGCCCCATCGACCGGGTCATGGGGGCGCTCGCGCGGGGTCTGGGCCTCGAGCGCAAGCTCCTGCCCCCGCAGCACCCGAGCGGCCGGAGCTACTTTCTCACTCGCCTGCTGCGCGAGGTCGTGTTCCCCGAGGCCGGGCTCGCCGGATTCGACCTCCGCTGGGAGCGCCGCCGCCAGTGGCTCCAGACCGGCGTCATCGCGGCGTGCGCGGTCTCGCTGATGCTCGCTACCCTGGCGTGGTGGCTCAGCGCCGCGCACAACAGGCGCTACCTCGCAGAGGTGACGGCGAAGTTCGGAGAAGTTCAGAAGCAGGTGACGGCCGTCCGCGCCGGCGCCAGGAGCGACCTTATCGCGCTCCTGCCGACGCTGACGGGCGTGCGCGGTCTCGCCGAGATCCGAGCCACCACGGACGGCTCCGTGCCCTGGTCATGGCGCTTCGGCCTCTACCAGGGTGGCAAGCTCGAGGCCGCGAGTGGGGCCGCCTACCGCCGAATGCTCCAGGACACCTTCCTTCCCTCGCTCGCGACGTACCTCGAGCAGTACCTTCGCGTGGAGGCGCCCGGCAGCCTGGACGAGTCCTACGACGCGCTGAAGACCTACCTCATGCTCTATGACCCGAAGCATCTGGATCCCGAGGCTGTGTGGCGCTGGTACCAGACGCGAGGCGACCGGCTGCTCGGCTCCGACGCGGGGCCCAAGGCCCTGAAGGTGCACTTCGACGCACTCTACGACCGGGGATGGGTTGATCCGACGGTTCCCCGAAACGACGAGCTGATTGCCCGCGTGCGGACCGTGATCGGCCGTGACTCCCTCGCGAACCGGGTCTACGGGCGACTGAAGCGGGAGCCGATCCAGGACCTCAAGGACTTCACCATCGCAGACAAGGCCGGCCCCAAGGGCATGCTGGTCTTCGAGCGGGAGAGCCGACAACCGCTCACGAAGGGTGTACCGGGCCTCTACACCAAGGACGGCTACTACCGGCACTTCACCGGGCGCGTCGAGACGAGTACCCTCCAGCTGGCCGAGGAGGAGACGTGGGTGTTGGGCGCAGCCAGAAGCACGTTGGCGTCCACCCCTGGGTCGACCGAGGCAGTCCGGCGGCTCTATCTCGAGGACTATCGCCGCATCTGGCGGCAGTTCATCAGCGACATCACGATCATTCGCGACCGCGACCTCGCCAAGACCATCGAAATCACCCGCGTCCTGTCGGCGCCGGACACGCCGCTGAAGGCGTTGATGAAAGCCATCGAGCGCGAGACAAGCCTCTCGGCCGCCGACAAAGAGGGACTGGGGGGACTGGCCGGGAGGGCGCAGGATATGGCGAGCAGGGCGCGCCAGACCGTGACGGGCGTTCCCTTCGGCGCTCTCGAGAAGTCCCTGGTCGACGACCAGTTCGAAGACATCCGCAAGTTCGTCAGCGGCCCGGGCGGAAACGCGCCGCCGCCCATCGACGGCCTGGTCCAGCTTCTCAATGACGTCTTCCAGTGGCTGGTTGCCGCCAAGACCGCGCTCGACACGGGTCAGTCGCTTCCGCCGACCGACACAGCGAACAAGCTCCTCGCAGAGGCCTCCCGGCAACCGGAGCCGCTTCGCTCGATGCTCGAGTCGCTGGCGAAGGGCGGCACGCGGACGACGGTCGGAAAGACGCGCGAGCGCATCGACGCCGAGCTGCGTGCGCAGGTGACTGACTTCTGCGTCAAGGCGACCGGCGGCCGGTATCCCTTCGTCCGCAGCAGCACCCAGGACGTGACGCCCGAAGACTTCGCGCGCCTCTTCGCGCAGAGCGGCCTGCTCGAAAGCTTCTTCCAGAAGTATCTGGCGCCGCACGTCGATACGGGTCAGAAGCCCTGGCGCTTCAAAGATCCGGCCATGGGGCAGTCGGTGGCCCTCGCAGAGTTCCAGCGGGCGCAAGTCATCCGCGACGTCTTCTTCCGCGGTGGTGGAAGCGCTCCGAGCATCCAGCTGGAGTTCAAGCCGCTGGAGATGGACGCGTCGATCCAGCAGTTCATCCTGGACGTGGACGGAAAGCTCGTGAAATATTCCCACGGCCCCCAGGTCGCAGTCCCCGTGCAGTTCCCCGGGCCCGGAGGCCGGAGCATGGTGCGCGCGTCCATCTCGCCGGCACCGGCTTCGGGCTCGAGCGGCATCAAGTTCGAGGGGCCGTGGGCGCTCTTCAGAATGTTCGACGGCGTGCAAATCGCGGACACCAAGCAATCGGAGCGGTTCGTCGCGACGATCAATGTCGAGGGCCGCCGCACGACCTTCGAGATCTTCGCCTCGAGCGTGCGCAATCCCTTCCGCCTGCCCGAGCTCAGCCAGTTCCGCTGCCCCACGGCCCTGTGACCGCGGCGGTGAGCGGTCCGATTCCGGGATGGTACGGGAAGCTCCCGAGCCTGGGCGACTTCGCGACTCGCCGGCTGTCGCCCGAGTTCGTCAAGCCGTGGGACACCTGGTTGCAGGAAGTCCTCCGGGCAACGCGCGACACCCTCCTGGAAGGCTGGTTCGATTCGTATCTCACCATGCCGATCTGGCGCTTCGTATTTCTCCCCGGGCTCGTGGGCCAGAGCGGCTGGGCTGGTGTGCTGATGCCGAGCGTCGACCGAGTGGGCCGCCATTTCCCGCTGACGATCGCTATGGCGTTGCCCTCGTATGCCGCAGCGGCGCACGCCGTGTTCGACGGCGCCGACTGGTTCGCGGGGCTGGAAGACGCGGCGCTCGCCGTACTCGATCCGACTCGCGGCGCCGACGATCTCGACAGCGCGCTCGCGCACAGCGTCCTCGCGGTCGCGGCCGCCACCGATCCTGACGGTTCGGTCGGTCCGTTGCGCGCCCTGTCCTCCGTCGAAGCCTTCGGGCCGTTCGCCGAGGGAGAAGCGCTGCGCGCCTGGAGCGAGAGCACGGGATGGAAGGGGCTCTGGTGGACGCGCGGCCGAGTGGACGGCGAGTCGCTGATGCTCGGCTGCGCCGGCCTGCCGACGACCGAAGAGTTCGCCCGGCTCCTCGAGAGCCGTTCGACTCGCGCGCCCGCGTGACGAGAATCTATTTCGGCTTGGGTCTGTAAGGCCAGATCGTACCGGTGACCTTGATGGTCACCGTCGTTTTGACGTTGGCCGATTCGATCCCTTTCGTGGCCGGGTGCGCTCGCCGTTCAGACGTCTTGGTCACGACCGACGGAACATCGCGCGTGTAGAGGCGCATGTTCTGAACGATGTCTCCTCTGGGCTTCACGTGCTGTTCCAGGGTCCTGACCGCGCCATTGGCGTCCACCTTCCCATTCACGATAGCGGTGTGGTGGCCGCGTTTGGCCGTTGATTCCTTCTTCTCCGTCACCGTGGATCCGTCCTTGAAGGTGTACTCGATCACGGTGGTCGTCGTCACGAGGTGATTTCGGATCTGGAGAATGTCACCGGGCTCGACGTGGCTGACGTCGTCGACAGGATCACCCCAGATGTAATCCGAGTCGTCCTTGACAGGGCCGAGGTCATTGGATGTCTGCGCGCCGGCTTGCTTGAGCGCTTGCTCACCAAGGTCCCAGCACTCTCCCCGTCCGACTTTCGCCCCCAGTTTTCCCCGTGCCCATACCACGACCTGCTGATTCGTCGTGAGTGGCTGTGCCTTGCTCATGGCAGACCGCGGGCGCCTAGGCCCGCCCGCCGCGCAGCTGCTTGACTTGCGCCTCGTAGGCGCGACGGAAGGCCTTGCCGAAGGCGGCGTTGAAGTCCTCGCGGGCCTCTCCGGAGATCGCCGCGTAGCGCTCGAGGAAGAGATCCCACAGCTTCGCCTTGCGATTCATCGGCAGCAGGTCGTCGAGCATGGACTGGTCGGACAGGCGCTTCGCCAGCTCCTGAGGTGCGAAGCGCGCAAACACTTCCTCCAGCGCCGCGCGCATGCCGGCGAGGAGGCCGAGCTGGTGCGCGCGCAGGTCGTCGTAGGCGTCCTTCATGGCGCGGAGGGGTGGCATGAAGCCGTGCATCTGCGGCGTCAGCAGGTGCGTCAGCGCCGCCTCCACCGTCGGCGAGAACTTCAGGGGGTTGTTGTCCTGCGCCATGATCATGGTGACGTCGGCGCGCATCTCGCTCTTCGTGAGCCCGCGGGCGCGCAGGAGGTCGAGCGTGCCCTGCACGGCCTCGCGCAGGAGCTTGCCGATCGCCTCCATCGTGTCCGGTGTGAGACTCTTCGCGGACTGGATTCCGGCAATGCCCGCGCCCTGCAGGAAAGCGCGGAGCAGCATCTGCTCCTGTGAGCCCGGAGGCGCCATGCTCACCGGCTGAGTCGGAGGCCTGACCGGCGCGGGCGGAGCGCTCGGTTGCGGCGCCGGCGGCGCCGCCTGGGCCATGGGCTTGAGCACGGGCTCCGGCTTCGCCTGCGGTGGGACGTACGGCGTGAAGAGCTCGTGCCCCTGGTCGGGGACGGACGGCGGCGGCGGGATCGGCTTCACCGTGCTCGCGAACATGTCGAGTGGATCCACGACACCGCCTGAAGCCGGGGACGACCCCAGGGTCGGCTTCCCGAAAGGCGACTGGGGCGCCAGCAGATCGGGCGCGCTCGACGGCTTGAGGCCGAACAACTCGTCGATGCTCGGCTCGCGTCCACGTATTCCCACGAGCGGGTCATCCGCCGGGAATTCTGGAATGTGCGGAGTGGCGCCCGGGGAACGCGTGGGAACTACAGGCGGCACGTGCGGCGGGATCATGGGATCCGCGCGCGGCGCCGACCGCTCGGCCGGAAGCAGGAGATCGGCGAACGGGTCGAATGGGCTCGGCCCCGCGCCGACGCTGGAAGACGCCGCCTGTGGCGCGGTAGGCGCAGTCACGGCCACCTCGAGGATGTAGTCCCCGACCTTGACCTTGTCCCCGTCCCCGAGCCGTGCCTGGCTGCCCGAGCCCAGCGGCCGTCCGTTCACGACGACCGGGTTCTTCGTACCGGTGTCGGTGATGACGTAGCCGCCGGCCTGGAAGGAGATGGTGGCGTGCGTGCGCGAGATGAACCGCTCGGGATCCGAGAGCACCAAGGTGTTGGTCTCTCCTCGCCCGATCGTCCCCCCGGCTTCCTCGAAGCGGGCCGCCAACTCTCGGTCGAGAGGGCGCCCCTTGAAGGAAACCGCGCGGATCGTCAGCATAACCCACCTTTCCGGAATCATCCGAGAGCGGCGTAGGGCCGATTTTACTCCGGTTGGGTCGTTCGCGTCCCCCCTCAATCTGCTGTACTTCCGCGACTTCGGAAGGCTAGACTACCCGCGCGTTCAGGAGGCACCGGATGAGCGGGCCAGACAAACGAGCCAAACCGTTGACGCTTCAGGAGCTCACGGAGCTCCGCCGCAAGACGGAAGTCGTCTCCAAGTTTTTGCAAGAGCAGCTCGCGGCGCACCTGGACACCCTGCGGCCCGTCCTCTCGCCCGAGAGGCTGTTCAGCAAGTATCTCGGGGCGAAAGGAGATCCCGCGGTTGCCGAGCGCTCCTTTGCGCGGCTCCAGCAGAACTACAAGCCCTTCGCCGCGCGTCCCTTCGACGCGCCGTCCGAGTTCGACCCGCACTGGCTGACACTGGTGGGCAACCGCCTCACGCTCTATCCGTGGGAATACACCCACGACGCCAAGACCGACCGCGAGACCAAGACGATCAGCATGGCATCGCCCCTTCGCTGGGTCGTGAGCTTCGCGTCCGCGTACGCTCTGTCTCAGGTGAGGCAAGGCCTGGCCGGGAAGGGCGAGCGCCGGCCCGAGCACATCCGCCAGTTCGTCGTCAATGCTCTGGTCGCGCAACTGACGATCAACCACGCTTCAGGCCTGACGGCATTGTTTGCCGACCTCCGTTACCAGCTCCAGACCGACTATGCGCCCGACCTGCCCAAGCTGCCGCTCACTACCATCGGATTCGGCCTGCCTTCCTTCCGCCCGGCTGACGACCTCATCCTGGCCGCCACCAGCTTCTCCGGCATCCCCGCCTTCGTCGAGCTGATCGACGTCGAGGGACTTTCCCGTCTGCAGGATCCGCTGAAAGCGCGTCTCCAGGAGTTGGTGCGCTAGACGCCATCGCGGGGAGGGAGGCACACCGTGGCCGTTCGTGGCTGGCCAAGGGCCCTGGTCTGGAACACCTTCGGCACGATCGCGTCGGCGCCTCACGGCGTGTCAGCGGATGCTCAGACAGAAGCCTCCATCGAGCCCCCAGCCCGGATTCAAGTGATCTTCGACGGCGGCCAGCTTCGCCTAGCTTCCTTCGATGTGAACGTCCGAATCGTCCCGCACGGCACCTGGGTGGTCCGGGGCAAGTCGACCACGTCACTCCTCGCCCACGAGCAAGGACTCTGGAACAATCGCCGGACTCACGGCTCACGAATACCATCGGGCGCTCGAGGCCTTGCGCGCCGCGAACCAGTCCGGATCATTCACGGCTTGCCCGGGAAGCGCTCCAGCGGATTCAGACGAAGGTCGATGGCCTCCAGGACAAGTACGATCGGGAAACCATCCACAGCCGCAATGCCACGGCGCAAGCCTAGTGGGCCGCGACGATCCGCAACTGCATCGTGAACGGGAACTAGGCCCTGCCAAATCCGTGACACGGCGCGAACGCGAGGCCGAAGTGTCCGAGGGACCGGTGCTCCTGCAAGCCGTCCGCGCCACGGTCACCACGATAGAAACGCGGGCTCGCATTTACCGCTGGGCGGTTGTCTGCGTTGCGATGGCTCTCGTCGGCCCCATCCTCTTGGCGCTCGCCTTTCTTTCCTGGCGCCCACTCCCCTATGTCGCTCTGCTCGTTCCCGTTGTGGGCGCATTTCTCGTCATCGACAGTCGGACGGTGCTCAGCTGGCAGCGCCGCGTGCTGCATATGTGGCTCTCGGGTGATCTCGGGCTGTCTGATCTTCGCCAGACGGTCCAGGCCATGCGTCATGTGCCGGCGGGGACGGTCGCCGGCATGCTGGATCGACTACCACCTTCTGAGCCACCGCAACAATTCGATCGACTTCCCACAGACAGCAAAGCTTCCGTCGCGGAGCGCTGCGTGGCGCGCACTTCCCGTCAAGACCGTCGCACCTTGCTCTCGACTGCCGGCGCGACGCTCCTCGTGTGCTCGGTCGCCGTCACCGTGTCGCTGCAGGCAGCCACACCGCTGCTCGTGGCTCCCGTCGGGCTGCTCCTCATCGCATCATCGCGACGCGCCAGCGTTCGGTGATCGACACGTGAACGCGCCCGTCCGGAATCGGTTCTTCATGGTCTTCGGCGCCGTTGTGCTCGTCGGGGTCATTCTGTACTACGCGTTCATGGCTTTCGACGGGATGGGGCTCGCTGACCACCAGGTCACGGCCACGGTGCTGGACAAGAAGCATCGCGGGGCCGCCAACACCTATAGCACGCAGATCGTCGGCAATCGCACGCTCGTCGTGCCGCAGGCGACGCCGGAGATGTACGTACTGAGTCTCGACGTCAACGGCATCCCGTCGGAGATCCTGGTCGACAAGATGCTCTACGACGCTGTGGGGCCGAAGGACCGCGTACGCGTCACCTACCAGCGCCGTCGCTTCACCGGGGCGGTGCAGGTCGTGACCGTCACCCGCTGAGGCCGCCAAAGGCTATGCCGCCCGATTTGATCTATCTCGACTACAACGCAACGACCCCCATTGACCCGCGTGTCCTCGAGAAGATGATGCCGTTCCTCGAGCGCGAATACGGCAACGCCGCCAGTCGCGACCACGCTCTCGGCTGGAACGCCGCGGAGGCAGTCGAAGAGGCCCGATATCATGTCGCGGAGCTGATCAACGCGAAACCCATCGAGATCACCTTCACGAGCGGCGCGACGGAGAGTATCAACATGGCGCTCAAGGGCCTTGCGTGGGCCTCGTCGGCTCCGAAAAAGCGGATCATCACCTCACCAGCCGAGCACGAGGCGGTTCTCGGGGTCTGTCGGCAGTTGATGCAGTCCGCCCGCGTCGAGGTCCAATATCTTCCGGTCGATTCGTGCGCGCGGATAAGCCCAGACGATCTCGAGCGAACGCTGGAAGGTGGCAGGGACTCCGTCGTGGCAATCATGGCGGCGAACAACGAGATCGGAACGATCAATCCTGTCGGCGAGCTGGCGACAATCGCGCACGCCGCCGGGGGGTTGTTCTTCACGGATGCCACACAAGCGATCGGCAAGATCCCGGTCGACGTGCGGGAGATCGATGCGGACGTCTTGGCCTTCTCGGCACACAAGGTGTACGGGCCCAAGGGTGTTGGTGCGCTCTTCGTTTGCAGTCGTGAGCCGAAGATCGAGCTCGAGCCATTGATCGTCGGCGGCGGCCATGAACGACGTTTGCGAGCTGGCACGGTCAATGTGCCGGGGATCGTCGGATTTGGAGAGGCTTGCCGGCTGGCGAAGCTCGAGCTGCGAGAGGAAGCGGAGAGGATTCGGACGTTGCGGGATTCGTTCGTAGCCCAACTTGCCAACTCTATACCTAGTCTTGAAGCGAACGTCACGGGCGCAGGCGAAAAGCGGCTACCGGGCACAGCGGCCCTCATATTCCCTGGTGTCGATGCTCGGGCATTGCTCCGTGACGCCTGGCGCGTAGCGGCATCGACAAAATCCGCGTGCTCGAGCGGAGATTCCCAGCCGAGCCACGTTCTGAAGGCCATCGGATTGACTGACGACGACACATACTCAGCCGTGCGTTTCAGTCTGGGGCGATTCACAACGAAGAGTGAGTTAGCAGAAGCCATCGACTGCATCGTCGCTTCCGTTCGAGGATTAGTCTCCAGGATCCGCTGAACCGCATCCTCATCGAGGAAAAGCTCCTACCACGGCGCTTTCTGCCTTCATTCGTCGATGTCGGAGTAGTCGTAGATGGCCAAGCCGAACCCACAGTTGAATCATGCCAGCTTGGTCAACACCGGCGCTTCCAAGCAGTACACCGGAGCGTTGCCGTAGATCTTGACCACCCCGTTAAAGCCGGCCTTCAGCCCGCTCCGCTCCACGAACTCCCGGATGCCACGCGCGCCGGCAAACGATGTCCAAGACGGCCTGGAAGGCTTTATCGATGCTGTCGAAAGGGTTGCTCCGGAACGCCGACCGCCCAGTGGGTGTCGGCCAGGTCGGCGCGCTCCCGCAAATGCTCGTGCCGCTCCCGCCAGATGCGGGTCGGGTACAAGCCGATCGCCCGTGTCACCCTCGTCGGGATCGAAGCCGCGGCCACAGATATTGTGAACTCCGCCTCCACCGTGGCTCCGCGCTCATTGCGCAGTGGATTCGTCATGTCCGCCGCGCCGAGCGCACACGATGAGCGGGGCTCAGCAACCGCCGTCGTCATCGTCTCCGCCCCGGCGATCATCCTTTTTCTTGAGGGGTACTGCCCCGCAAGGTCGTCCACCTTGAGACCCGTTCTCGGAACGGTCTCGGCACGCGGGGGGGCCGTCACAACGCGAACGACCGCGGAGACCGTCTGAAGCGTCCCGGGCCCCTGAGGGGCGCCGACCACCGCAACACTCACCCTCCTCCGCGGGCCGGATTCCTCCAGTAGTTGGCCGGGCCGTTGATCTGGGCCTCTGTCATGTTCGAAGGCGGCCGTCACCTCATCACTTCGGCCCTGCCTCACATAGCTTTTCCACATCGATCTGATCGGCTGGCCACGAGCCGAGCAAGTACCACCTCACTAGGGCGGCGTGTGACAACGGTTGTGAGGTGTCCCGAAGATCGTCGTTTGTCGAGTAATCCAGAAGGAAGATGCCACCGTGTTTGCTTGCTTCCCTGAGAGTTGCCGTCTCCTGTTGGAGACGATGGTCGAGAATCCAACGATACGTGGGGAGGTAGAGCACCACCCTGGCCGTCATGTAGTCGATCAAGGAGGGGCGAGCGCCGAGCTGGTGCCCCAGCACGCGGCCGCGTGGGACGCCGTTCCTGCCTCGCGCACGACTGCTTCTTTTGATGTTACCCAGGGTAGTGATCGAGAATTTGGCCACGTCTACCTCATTCTCGAATTCGAAGCGCTTCAGTCCTTGCCAGATGCCCTCGACCGAAGAAGCGGTGATGCCCGGCCAGAACGGGACGGGAATGCCACCGTGTGGGAAAAATGGGCTAAATCTGATCCAGGGCTCGGGCCCTTTCGACGTGAGGTCGAACACGGCGGAGTCCCCGTAGGCGCGTCGCAGGCGCCCCGCCGCGCGGCGAGGCGCAACGGTGATCCCAGAGTCGAGACCGCCATTCATCTCAGAACTTGCTCACGCCGCCGACTGCAATCTCATCTTGCGCGGAGATACTCAGCTGACGCCGAACAAATCATACGCCAGCGACACGGTCAGGTCTCGCGCGTTCTCGATCTTGATTTGTTCCGCTCGAGGATACAGGCGGAGGTGCCGCTCGAAATCTCGGCTGATATCGACGAAGGCGCCGGCCACAGTCTTGGGCACGTGATCTCGATCTCTGTATACCGTCGCCAGGTACCGCATCGCAGCCTCAAGACGAGCCATCGCAGCGGGATCGAGGCCCCGTTTGAGCGCGAGTTGAACGAAAATGCTCTGATCGCCAGAGATCAATTCTCGGATGACCTGGATGGCTTCCTGCTCCGTCATGCTTTCCTCGCTCGGCTGGGCTGAGAATCGCAGCTCAACCACAGCCGCTCTGCTTTTCCTTTTCCTTTTCTGGATCGACGACTTCCAGCGCCCCGGCCGGAACGTGGCCTTCGACCAGGACTTCCTTTGATGCGGTCGCGTAGTTCTTGGCTGGCCCCTTGAGGCCCGCCGCCTCTGCTTCTTGCGGCGTTGTTAGCGGAACGACGCTGAGGTTGCCCTTCGTGTCGTGAACGACATTGTCGGTATCGAACTTGACCGTCACCTGCCCCGGTTCGCGGTGCTGGGCCGCAACCGCGGGATCGGTCGTCGTTGATATAAATTGGGACCCCTTGAAATCGTCCTTGCCACCGTTACGAACATGCCCCGCGGGAGTCATGTCTCGTCCGGGCTGTTTGGCGGAGAGTCCCTTGGACGGATCCTCCTCGGGCCGGAGATTTCGGTAAACAACGACAAGCCCCAGCGGATCGACCCAGTTGACCGGATTCGTCGCATAGGAAAATTCGTTGAGTCCCGCTTCGACGCCGAGCGGATCGCGCGAAAGGAACCTTCCCGTTTCTGGATCGTAGTAGCGGAATCGGCTGTAGTGCAGTCCGGTTTCGCGGTCGTGGATCTGGCCTTGAAAGCGGATCGAGCAGTCAACCTGCGCGCCGTTACTGAATCGCACTTTCCCCCACGTCGTAAGATCCACGGACCAGGCGACATTCCCTGAATCGTCCACGAGCTCTTGGGGCGTCCCCAGGTGATCGACGATCGCAGAGAAGGACTTGCCGTCCTGCACCATGGCGAGCGGCCTGAATCCCTGTGGATCGAAGATCCACGTCTGAGCAGGCGCGCTTTCGTTGGCCAGATGAATCAGAAAGTCTCGATCCCACACAAACCGTGTGGTGCCGTCGGGCCCGGTCTTCGACAAGCGTCGCCCGAAGGGGTCGTAACGATACCGCCAGTGACCGACGCCGACCTGGGTCGCGCCGACCAACCGGTCTTCGGAATCCCACTCATATGACCACTCACGAAATCGGCCGCTACCGACCCACTCGCTCTTGTGGATAAGCCGCCCATTGCCGTCGTACGAATAGCTCGTGTCGCCTCTGCGAAGCAAGCGGTTGCCCGGCCCATACTCAAGGGGGGGGGTCGCCTGGGGCGAGGCCGATCCTGCGACGGCGCCAGGGACCTCAGCCATATGGGTGAGATTGCTGGCAGAGTCATACGAAAACTGCTCGCTCACGCCAGAGTCGCGAGTCGTTGCGGCGATTCGATCCAGCGGATCGTATCGATATTCAATCCGGCCGCGACGAGCGTCATTGATCACACCAAGGTCGCCAGCAGCGTCGTACGCGTAGGTACGCTCGATCGTCGCTTGTGGAGCGCGCGCACCGGAGCTCAGTCTTGTCACACGGCCATCAGCCGGCCGCCGCACTTCTTGTGATGCGAGCTGTCCGTTGGCGTCGTATCCCTGAATCAATACCGATCCGCCCGGTAGAGAGCGGCTCACATCTCGACCTTCGACATCTCTCTTGAATCGCCAATTGTGGCGTCCGTTGGCCGTTACTCGAACGAGGTATTGATTGGCGTCGAACTCGTACTCGATATGCGCTCCAAGGCTGGTCGTGATTCCAACGTGTCGCCCCAGCGCGTCATAAACATTGTCGATGCTAATATCGCCCTGTTGTTCAGCCGTGACGCGCCCGAGCAGATCCCGCTCGAATCGCACTTCGAACCACTGGTTCTGCGCTCGGGTGACGTTGCCTGCTGCATCGTACTCGAACGACGTCTCGTCGCCATCGCTGAATGTCTTCTGCAGAAGCCGGCCGGCGGGATCACGTGTGTAGGCAGTCCGCTGGCCTGCTCCATTGGTGAACGCGACGCACGCACCGTCCGCATCATACTCGTACTTGCGAACAGCGCCGTCGAGGGCTGTCTCACGAATGACACGCCCTGCTTTGTCATATGCAACGGAATACTCCTCGCCTTTCTCATTGTAGATCTTCTCCAGCCTCGCCGGCTCCGAGCCCCATACGTAGCGCTGCACTCCGCCGAGCGGGTCGTCACGCTTCAACAGGCGGCGACACGGACCATACCGATAGGCCATCCTTGTGCCCAAACTGTCCAAGCACGCGATCAAGTTGCCGCCGGCATCGTAACTGAACTCAGCGTGTGTACCATCCGCTGCCGTGAGCCGCACGAGGCGACCTATCAAGTCGAACACGGCCGTCGTTGTGCGTCCCGAAGGCTCGATTTGCTGAACAGCACGGCCAAGAGCATCGAGCCGATACGTTGTCCTTGCGAGGCCGGTCCAGTCCGACACATCGATCGACGCACCGCCTTCGGCGTATGTATATCGAATGCTTTTTGTCGATCCGCGAGAGTTCTTGATTCTCACGAGATGACCAGGATCGTCGTAATCGAACGTCCATCGCTCCCGCAGTGGGTTCTCGAAGCCCACCCACCGATTGTGGCTGTCGTACTCGGATCTCCAGACCCGCCCGGCAGGGTCCGTGAGCGTCAACGTCTGGTGGGCTGCGTTAAACGTTCGTCGGGTTACACGACCCGAACGCTCGGTGACAGTGGCGCGGTTGCCGGACTCGTCATAGGTGTACGCGGTTGTCGCTCCGCTCGGCGCAATCTCGGCGATGATGCGATCGTGTTCGTCGTAAGTCGTCTGCCAAACCCCGCCGAGAGGGTCGATCTGCGTGACCACCTGACCTGTGGGTAACCACTGAAAGCGCGTGACGTTCGCCAAACTATCAGTCACTTCTGTCCAGCCAATGTCCGAACGGTAGCGCAGAGTCTTCGCGTCATAGCGATCGAGGCCTGAGGTGTGCACACAGCGACCACGGTCGTCATAGCGGAAGGAGAAGACGCCCCCGTCCTTGATGATTTCGCGCGTCAGCCGGGATGCGTCGTCGTACTCGTAGCGATCAGTATGGCCCAGCGCGTCCTGCGCCGAAGTGAGATTGCCGTGGCCGTCGTGCTGGTAGCGTGCCAGGGGTTGGAGTTTGCCACCTGGCAGGACGGCGGAGACTGACTTAACAAAACTGTCGGCGTCAAAATCAACCACCAAGGATCGCTGCTCGAGCCGTTGGCGGATCCTGAGGCGGTGCGTACCATCGCGGACGACGTCGAGCCCGCGGCCTCCCGGATCTTCGATGGCTACCAGCGGCCACGACTCACCGGCAACTCCCTCGTCGAACACCAGGCGTCGGACGTCTCCAGAATCGACATTCCAGGCGGTCACGATATAGCGATGACCGGTCTTGACCATCTCGCGGAAGGTTCCGAGATTGCGAAGACAAGCCCCACGTTCTAGAGCAGCATCGGGATCATCAAAGACCTCAATACTACCTTCCGGTGAGAAGAGTCGAAGGCTTGTCCCAAGCTTCGTAAGCGACGCGAAAAAGGGAGCCATCCATCCGTGCCCCATCGGAGTCGGGCCGAGCCTCAACAGGGCAGTACTGTAGCGGCACCCCCAGACCAGCTCGAACTGGCCCGCAACCCTGACGTCCCGCCGGTCGTAGTAGACGACGCCTGTCGCGACGTCGACGGGATGCCCAACAGACACGGAGCCGGCGCGAGTCACACGCGCCCTTCAGGCGTGAAACAACGCTTGGGGGTGTTGGTTCGCCTCATCGAAGCGCTGTCGTGACGCTCATTCGCTCGAACATCGTCGGGATTGACCTTTTGGGGGAAGTCGCAGGATGGCATCGAGGGATGTTCAATTCGCCCCCAAGTATGTCGCTGTCGGACTCGACCGAGTCCCGTCGACTAACGTCACCCAGCTCCTTTGCCGCCCTGGAGCCGAGACACACCCGCGGCGACTCCCGCCCCCACCGCGCCTTGCGCGGCGTTCACAGCCAGCCCGCGCGCGATGGCGGCGAAGCTCACGCCAACCATGACGTTGCTGAATCCTAACGTCATCGCGTTCGGAACGATCGGAATGTCACTGCACGAGGTCGCCACCAGCGGCGCGACGAAGGCCAAGGGGCCGCCATTGACTGTCACGTTGGGACTGCCGACCGCGGTCGATCCTTGAGAGCCACAGTACGGGATGGGCGGCATCAGCAACTTTACCCACGTGGGCCATTGCGTGAACGCGGAAAATGCACCTTTGATCGATTCCCACGTCGCCGCCTTGCTCGAGGTGTCGATGCCGGTCACGTCCTTCAAGAAGCTCTCGGCGCCATTGGGTTTCGGAATCAAGGACGCGATGCCGGCGATGGCGATGTTCGCCAGAATGGTTAGTCCCATCAGCGTAAGGGCCATGGGGATGTTCGTCAGGTAGCGCTTCCAGTAAGGACAATTCGGGGGGTTCGCGGGGATGCCCTGCGGCACGTGAACCGAATACCCCATCGCGCCGACCGTGCACGCGGGCATGCCGTTGATCAGGACGTTGGCGCTCGGGAAAGTGGGCTGGTACCAAAGGAAGATGATCCCAAAGTACGGGTGAACTGGAATGCCCGGAATCGGCGCGACGGCGTGCACGTCGATGCCGATGACCATGTCCATCAGCTTGACCGCGGGCCAGAGCGGCATCTAAACGAACACCTCCATCTTGCGCATCTGCGGGAGCCAGTCCGGCCCTGGATAGGGCACGGCCGCGCGCCACACGAGATCGATCTGGCCGTCGTGGGCGCGAATCATCACGGTGTGAACGACGACGGCGGGCTCCTGGACGCCCTTCCCGATGTCGAGGCCGATCTTCGGTCGTTCTCCGGGCAGCTGGAAGTGAATCTCGCCGTCGGGAGTCAGGTTGGTCAGCTGGACCCACTCGCTACCAGACAAGAACGGCAGGACGAGTCCCGGCGATGCGCCGTTGAAGAACCGAAAGTCCATGTCCGGAAGCCCGGTCTGCGCGTACATCTCCCGCTGATCGGGTGGCACGACGAGCGCGTAGGCCCGGCGAAGCTCTCGCTCGACGCCGCGATCGGCAGGCATGACGCCGGCGAGCTCTCCCCGGGGGCGCCAGTGCTTGGGGAACCAGCCGAACCCTTGCGGCATCGGCTGCCGCTCCCAGTGCACGAAGTGACCGAGACACAGGCGCTCGGGCGTCAACAGATCCCCGGGATCCTCCAGATTCGGAAGCTCCAGGCCGGCGACCGCCCGCTTGGTGTTGGCGATCACGAAGCCTCGCCCGAGAGGATTCCTCCCGTAAGGGCACGGCAGCTTCGGGTCCGAGTAGATGTCCATCCCGCCATAGGCGCGATCGTAACGGACCTCGATGCTGGTCAGCGGCTCCGGGTCGCTGAACGCCGGGGGCCCTCCGTCCCGGAAGCGGCAGACGCGATCACCCATGACGAGGATGTCCTTCCGGACGGTACCGACCTGCACCGACGCCGTGAACGACGTCGTCGGCTCTCCATTTGGGGCGTACGCCGTGCCGTTCACGACGACATCCGTCGCGAGTTTGAAGGGGACGAAGTCGCTCTCGTATTTCACGGGAGAGTTCATTGGGTCGTCGTAGTAGACGTCGCCGGAAATGAGCTTGCCATCGGCCGCTGCGCGCTGGCACATCACCCCGACCGTGATGTCGTACGTACGCTTCACGAGAACGCTCAGGATGTACTGGCCCTCCGGCGTCTGGCCGGGCAGAACCACTTTCTGCAGCTTTCGCTCGGCATCGTGCCGCGCATCGACGGTCGGACTCGCGGCCATGCCTCAGGTCACCACGGCGGTGAGTCGCTTCATCTCGGGGAGCCAATCGACGCCAGGGTACGGGTGCGCCCCGCGCCAGACCAGGTCCAGAGCCATTTCGTCGACCCTGATGCACACTGTATGCAGAACTGGCTCCAGAGTGTTCTCCCCGAGACCGATGTCGAGCGTCATCCGCGGCGTGTCGTTCGGGAGATGGAAATCAAGCACGCCGTCTGGCGTGAGGTTGCGCAGCCTCACGAGCTCGCCGCCCTTGAGGTATGGTAGGGCCAGTCCGAGCGACGCACCGTTGTTGAAGCGAACGTCGAAGCTAGGGAGCTTGAAGCGCCGTGCCAGGGCGATCTGCCCCTGGGGAACGAGGCCCAGCGTTTCCTCGCGCATGACCTCGTCGGGATCGACGAAGCCGGGGACGGACCCGACGAATGAGCACCTCGGATACCAGGTCCGCTGGAACCACCCGAAGCCCTGGGGAAGCGGCTGCCCGTTCCACCGCTCCGGTTCGCCCAGAACGATCCGCTCCGGCGCCAAGAGGTCTTCGGGGTCCTCGAGATTCGGCAGGGCGAGACCCTCGACGGCCTCAGGGCTGTTCTTCAAAACGAACCCGGCCCCCTGATGATTCCGAGGATACGGGAACATCCTAACCGGGTCGTCCCGTAGATAGGTGCCCCCGTACGCCCGCTCGTACCGAATCTCCATCTCGGTGAACGGCTCCGGCTCCGTGAACGCCGGCGGAAGGTCGGCTCGGTAGATACAGCGCCGGTCGCCTATCACGCGAATGACCTTCCGGTGGTCGCCAACCGCTAGCCCTACTCCGATCTCTGTCGCGGGATTCCCACCTGGCGCGTACGCTTTGCCGATCAGGACGACGTCCGTCTTCAGCTTGTACGGGGCCAGGTCGTTCTCGAACTTGACCGTGGACGACTCTGGATCACCGTGGTCGTAGTACACGTCGGCCCGCACGAAGGGATGCGCCAGCGGAACCCGCTCTGCCGCACGCCCGGGACGGATCTGATACGTCCGCTTGACGAGCACAGAGAAGATCGGTGTCCGCGTCTCTGTTTGCCCGACCACTACGACAGACTCTTCCCTGGTTTCGACCGTCGCCACGTGGTCCTCGGCGATCGCTAGGGGTTCAGCATGACCATGCCACCCTTGACCGTGTTCGACGCACTGCCGTCGGAGACGACGATGGCGCCGATCGTCTGGTGCTGGCTGGTGGCTTCAGACGTCACTTCATTCCCGTGAGTTCGCACTTTGGCGCTGCCGTCGATCGCGATGTTCACGCCGCTCAGCTCGATCCGACCGTCCGAAAACATGTGCAGCGTGCTGGACCCGACCTTCAACTTGATCTCGGTGGCCGCCGTGATGTAGACGTGGCCGGTCTGCGACGTGATCTCGATGTCCTTGTTGACCGTGATCGTCTCCTTGCCTTCGGTCACCTTGATCGTCGTGTCCTTCTTAATCGTCTCGATGTGCGTACCGTCGACGGTGATCGTGCGATTGTTGTGCACGGTCTGCGAATCGTCGTGCTCGATCGTCGTCGACATGTCGTACTGCCCGTGGATCGTGATCTTCTCCTTGCCGGCGGTGTCATCGGCGGAGATCTCGTTGTAGCCAGAGCCCTTGTGGGTCTTGGTCTTGATGCCGCTGATCACCGCGGCCCCAGGCAGGACGTACGGCGGCATGCTGTCGCCGTTGTAGACCCGCCCGATGATGAGCGGCTGGTCGGGGTCGCCCTCCAGGAAGTCGACGATCACCTCCTGGCCGATACGCGGAATCGACACCGTACCCCAGTCCTTACCGGCCCACGGCTGGGAGACGCGCATCCAGCAGCTCGAGTTCTCGTCACGCTTGCCGTAGCGGTCCCAGTGGAACTGGACCTTGACCCGTCCGTGTTTGTCGCAATAGATCTCATCGCCGGCCGGTCCGACGACCATCGCGGTCTGGGGGCCGCCCATCGTCGGCCGGGGTGTGGTCCGAGCCGGGCGGAACTGCTGGCGGCTCTGCAGCAGCGACATGGTGCACAGGTAGGTCGCCTCGTCGCCCCCGCCGCCGGTCTCGTACGTGTTGTTCTGAAGGTCGTAGTCGGCGCTGACGATGAGGTACTCCCGCTCCTGTTCCCGGCGCGGGGCATTCGTCAGGGTGAAGAGTCGGCCGACGGCGATCTCGCGCACGTTGCACTCGGCCTCGGAGCGCTCGAAGTCGGAGTGGAGCTCGTCGACGCGCAGGCGCACGTAGTGGTCCCCGTGGTCCGCCTGCACGTAGTCGCCGGCCCAGTCGTAGACCTCGTAGTCCGCGCGTTCGTGCTTCTGCAGGAGCCTCGACTTCACGCCCAGGTCGGCCTTCGGCTTTTCGAAGTCGAACGAGTGCAGCGCCACGGCACCGGGTTGGACGCTCTGCCGGAACGTCCAGACCTGGATGTACTCCTCGTCGGTGTGGAGCATCCGGCCCGGCGGGTAATAGGCGATGCTCGCCTTGTTCTCGAGCGTCTTGTGCCCGGAGTCGGAGTCGACCAGCTTGAGCGTGTGCTTGCCGTCGCCGTGCTCGAAGAAGTAGTAGATGCCCTCCTCTTCCATGAGGCGACTGACGAAGGCGAAATCGGTCTCCCGGTACTGAACGCAGTACTTCCGCTGGGCGTACGTCGCGGTGAGGCCGTCCTCGAACACCGCCACCGGGTGGTCCGCGAAGACGTCTTTGACGATCTCGGGAACCGTCTTCTCCTGAAAAATCCGGCAGTCGGTCGTACGGGTGAGAAACCAGAGCCAGGACCGGACGACCATGCGGTACTCGAACTGGCGTCCGACCATGCCCCCCTGGGTGAAGCGGGTGACGTAGCCGTTGAAGTAGCGCGAGCCGCCCTTCAAGAGCTCCAGCTTCACCGTGACGCTCTTGCCGAGCAGATCGCTCGGGTCGATGTCGGCACGCGACGACACCGCCGAGAGCTCGAAGTCCGAGGATCGCCCCAGCTCCTCGCGCCCGCGGAGGCTCCGGAACAAGAGATCCTTCCCCACCGGGGTGGTGAGCTCGATCATCCGCGCCATCATGGGGCTCATGCCAGCTCGAACGAGAAGTCGCCGTTCTGGACCCCCAGAGTGATGGCGCCCAGCGGGCGCCCGGTCACCACGCGAGCCAGATACTCCTCGCTGATCCGCGGCAGAATCGTGTTGGTGAGGATCGCGTCGATCATGCGGCCTCCGCTCTCCACCTCGGTGCACCGGGAGACTACCAGCTTCACCACCGCATCGTCGTACGTGAACGGCACCTTGTGCTGCTCGGCGATGCGCCGGGCGATCCGGCCGAACTGCAGGCGGACGATGTCGCCCAGGATCGTGTCCGGCAGCGGGTAGTATGGCACCACGACGAGGCGGCCCAGTAACGCCGGCGGAAACACCTTGAGCAAGGGCTCGCGCACCGCGCGGGCCAGCGCCTCGGGGTCGGGCCGGAGCTCCGGATCCTTGCAGAGCGCCATCATGCGGTCGGTGCCGGTGTTCGACGTGAGCAGAATGATCGTGTTCTTGAAGTCGATGTAGCGGCCGTCGCTGTCCTCCATGAACCCCTTGTCGAAGACCTGGAAGAAGATCTCGTGGACGTCGGGGTGGGCCTTCTCCACCTCGTCCAGGAGCACCACGCTGTAGGGCCGCCGGCGCACGGCCTCGGTCAGCACGCCACCCCGTTCGTAGCCGACGTAGCCGGGCGGAGCGCCCTTGAGCGTGGAGACGGTGTGAGCCTCCTGGAACTCGCTCATGTTGATCGTGATGACATTTTCCTGGCCGCCGTAGAGCGCCTCGGCCAGCGCCAGCGCCGTCTCCGTCTTGCCCACGCCCGACGGCCCCACCAGGAGGAACACCCCGATGGGCTTCTCGGGATTGTCGAGGCGCGCCCGCGAAGTCTGGATGCGCTTGGCGATCACCTCGAGGCCGTGGCGCTGGCCCACGACGCGCGCGCCGAGGGTGTCGACGAGCTTCAGGACGGCCTCGATCTCGTTCTTGACCATCCGGCCCACCGGGATCCCCGTCCAGTCGGACACGACGGCCGCCACGGCCTGAGCGTCGACACTGGGCAGGATCAGCGGGGCATCGCCCTGCGCCTTGGCGAGGGTCGACTGCAGCCCGCGCAGCTCGGTGAGCCGCGCCTCGCGCGCCGCCGGCTCCTTGGCCTCGGCCTCGTCGCGGAGTTGCCGGCGTAGCTCGAGGATCCGGTCGACCAGCGCCCGCTCTTCCACCCAGCGCTGCTCGAGGCCGGTCAGCCGGTCCTTCTCGGCCGCAAGCAGGCCTTCCGCGTCGGCCCTGCGGGAGCCGGTGTCGAACCCCGTCGCCTCCTCGCGAGCGATCATGTCGAGCTCGATCTGCAGCGCCTCGATCCGCCGGCGGGAGTCCTCGACTTCCGGTGGCGTGGCGTGCTGGCTCACCGCCACCCGGGCGCACGTTGTGTCGAGCAGGCTCACCGCCTTGTCGGGAAGCTGGCGGGCCGGAATGTAGCGATGGGAGAGCTTGACCGCCGCGTCGAGCGCCTCGTCCAGCAGCTGGACGCGGTGGTGCTTCTCGAGCGTGGAGGCGACTCCGCGCAGCATGAGCAGCGCCTTGGGCTCGCTGGGCTCGAGCACCTGCACCACCTGGAACCGGCGCGTGAGGGCGGGATCCTTCTCGATGTATTTCTTGTACTCGCCCCAGGTCGTGGCCGCGATGGTTCTCAAAGTCCCGCGCGCCAGCGCAGGCTTCAGGAGATTGGCCGCGTCGCCCGTCCCCGCGGCGCCCCCAGCGCCGATCAGCGTGTGCGCCTCGTCGATGAAGAGAATGATCGGCTTCGGGGACGCCTGCACCTCGTCGATGACGGAGCGCAGCCGGTTCTCGAACTCCCCTTTCATGCTGGCGCCCGCCTGAAGAAGCCCGACGTCCAGAACCCAGAGCTGCACGTCCTTGAGAGAAGGCGGCACGTCACCCTGCGCGATCCGCAGCGCGAAGCCCTCGGCGACGGCGGTTTTCCCGACGCCGGCCTCGCCGGTGAGAATGGGATTGTTCTGTCGCCGTCGCATCAGGATGTCGATGACCTGCCGGATCTCCTCGTCACGGCTGGTGACAGGATCGATGCCGCCCGCGCGCGCCCGCGCCGTGAGATCGGAGGCGAAGCGCCTGAGCGCTTCCTGCTTGCCCATGGCCGCCGGCGGGATGGCGCTGCTCGCCTCGCCGGGCGTCCCCGCCGCGAAACCATCGCTCGCGGTCTGACCGTCCTCCGGTGAGCCCTTGACGATGCGCGCGAAATCCTCGGTCAGCGACTCGATCTTGATTTTGTCGAACTCGCGGGAGATTCGCGTGAGCACATCGCGCAGGCGCTCGTTCTTGAGGAGCCCGACCACGAGATAGCCGCTGCGAACTTGCGACTCGCCGAACAGGAGGGTGGCGTACATCCAGGCCTCCTTGACGGTGTACGGCAGATGCTCGGCGAAGTCCTCGATGGTCGACGCGCCGCGCGGCAGCCGTTCCAGCACGTTTTGTAGATCTCGCACGAGCCGGGCGCTGTCGACATCGAAGTGACGCAGGATGCGGTGCAGGTCCGAGTCTGGGAGGTTGACGATCTGAAAGAGCCAGTGCACGAGCTCGACGTGTGGGTTCCCCCGCAGCTTGCAGAAGGTGACGGCCCCCTCGGCAGCCTTGAACATGAGCGGGTTGAGCTTGCCGAACAGCGTCGCACGGCTGATCTCCGCCATTGGTCTTCCTCTCTTATGCTGCCGCCAGAGTCGTCTGGCGCGGCTGCGGGCGCTCCGGCGCCAGAATCAGGTCGTCGGCGTCCGTGGCCGCTCGCCTGGCACCCAGCCACGTCGTCCACCCCAGCTGGCCCTCACGGCCCAGACGGATGCCCGGCACCTCGTCGCTTGCCAGGACGAGCTGGACGTCCCAATCGAACTCGAACCCGACGTAGTTCCGCACCCAGTGCCTGAGCCGCTCCAGGCTCCGGCCACCCGGCAGGAAGTCGCTGAAGCGGTCGAGATCCATGGGGCCCAGCACGGCCCGGAATCGGCTTTGAACATCACGGACGCGCTCGCCGATCACCGTGCCCTGACCGAGCATACCGCTCAGCCGCGTGTCGCCGCCCAGGACGGTTCGCTGGTCCCTGGGCAGCTCCAGCCAACCCAGCACGAACTGGTCCACACGCGCGGGGAGCCGGAAGAAGCCCTCCAGGATCGAGGCCAGGCCCTCGGCGTTCTTCGAGCTCCGCGCCAGGTGCCCGACGAAGAACCGCTTGGCGTGATCGGGCACGGCGTCGCGACCGCGCGTGCCGGGCAAGCCGTGTCCGGCCAGCGATCCCACGTACACGGTGAACCGGTCCTCGTCGGGTCGGTCCTGTTGAACCGTCGGGCGCGCCTCGGCCCACGCGCGGTAGAAGAAGAGTCCGAGCCGGTGGTGGAAGAGGTCGAGGAAGCGCGCCAAGGTCGCGTCCCCGTGGTGCAGCAGCCGCTCCCGTGCGTACTCCGTGAGGTGCAGCGGCAAGGGCCCGTTGGGCCCGAGGAGGCCGAAGAACCGCTGCTCGAGCCTGGGCGGTCTTGCCCCATCCGCCTCGAACGCCGAAAGCGTCGATGGCGCGAAGGCGACGGAGGGCTCCTGGGAGAGGCGGACCGGCTCATCCCCCGGACGCAGGGCTCTCCCCAGCCGCGGCCGGTCCGCGAACAGACCCTCGATGCGGCGCAAGGCCTGGAAAAAGTCGAACGACCAGGGCGCCCGCGCGAGCGCCGCGAACAGAGCTACACGAGCTGTCGCGCGGCCATCCGTGGCGGCCACCGCTTGATTTCCCCCCGTCTCTCGGACACGAGCAGGAGCTCGGTGAAGGTGTTCATGGACGCGAGTCGCGCAAAGACCTGCTCGAGCACCGCCCCCAGCAGGAAGGCGCTCGCCCCGGCAAACGGGGTCTCATCCACGATGAGCCGAATCTCCAGCCCGCGTCCGAAGACGATGGGGCCCGGTACGGGCAGACGACGCGTGCGTGGCGTGACGGCCACGCGGCGCACGCCCTGCGTCTGCCGTCGCGAGACCGCGTCCGGCATGTCGGCATCGACCAGATCCGCGTAGAGCTCCAGGAACTCACGGAGCGCCGTCGCGCCCTGCTCCTCGTTGAGATCCGCGACGGTCAGGTAGTTGAGCGAGAGATGGCTCGTGAGCCGCCACGGGATCTCGCCATCGAGGACCGCCGGTCGAGGTCGACTCGGTCCGCGCAGACACCGGACACCCTCGACCGGCGCAGAGATCGCGAGGCTGAAGTCCTTGTCGCTCCCCACAGGCATCAGCAGCGGCAGGTCGCGGTTGCTGACGAGCACGTCCACCGCAAGCTGCCGGAGCGCTTCAGAGTACGGCGCCTCGCGCGGATCGACCAGCGACAGGGACACCTCGCTGCCGATGTAGCTGGTCCGAGCGCCGTCGCGGCGCTGCTTCTCCGAGAGGGCCCGCGGCTCGCGCCGCACGGTGAAGTACCCGTGCGACGGCTGCGAGCCGTCCGCGTCGACCGACGCGTAGAATGGGCGGAACTCTTGCTCCGCCTCGAGGCCCTCGCCGTAGCCGACGACCCGCTCGACGCTGTACACCTCGAAATCCATCGGCTTCGTGCGGTCGACGACCACGTGGTGCTCTGCCTGCTGGTCGGTGACGTGGATCCGATCGGAGCGCCTCGAAAAGAGGTTGATGGCCGGAGTGCAGTGGAGCGCGAAGCCGCCCTTGTCGACGAGCGCCCCCAGCGCGGCATCTCCCCGCGCCAGCGGGATCACCAGTTCGATTTCGTCCCCGGTGTGGCGCGCCAGCGCCTTCCGGAGGCCCACCAGCTCCACGAACCGGAAGCGCTCAGCGAACGCGAAGTATTCGTGCAGCAGCCGATAGCCGCTGAACGAGCGGGTCGTGTAGGGGATCAGCGCCTGGTCCCTGGCGAAGCCCACCGGCTGGATCGACTCACGCCTCAGCCACTCGAACCACGGCGCGGGGCGGGCCGGTGGTCCAACGAGCACGCCGAGTCCGCTACCAAGGATGAGCTCGTAGAGCTTCAGGGCAATCTCGTCGCTCCCGGCAAGGAACAGGTTCAGCCGATCCAGGGCGATCTGCTGGAAGGTGTACGGAGCGGGCGCGCGCAGCCGAAGGCGCAGCACGGCCTGTACCGGCTCGACGAGCCCGAGCGTGTTGAGCGGAAGGTCCGGCGCGAACGGCGCGTATCGGGCCTCGGTGATCTCGATGGGCCATAGCGTCACGTCGTGGGCCGTGCGGAACTGGCAGGCCGTCACCTCCCCCCGGGGAATCTGGCCACGGAGCAGGGTGCCCCGGGGGACCACGAAGCCATCGACGAGGGATCCCTCGGTCACGGCGGGGGCGAACTGGACGATCGCCATGGCCGGCGTCGGGGTCAGATAGTGCGGATACACGACCTCCAGAAGGTGCTGGGTGAAGCGCGGGAACTCGGCGTCCAGCTTGAGACGGACGCGGGCGGCGAGAAAGCTGAACCCCTCGAGCAGCCGCTCGACGTACGGATCCGCCACTTCGGTCGCGTCGAGCGCCAGGCGCGCGGCGATCTTGGGGAACGCGGCCGCGAATTCAACCCCCATCTCCCGCATGTACTGCAGCTCCTGGCTGTAGTAGCGCAGCATCCGGGCGTCCATCAGCGCCCCTCGGCGATGCGAATCTCACCGCTCTCCAGATCCATGTCGGTCTTGATCAGTAGATCGAGCGGGTACGGCTGGGACCAGAGCTCGCCCGTGATCTCGAAGGAGATGATGTTGTGGTGACCCATTGGATCCGTCGCCGGAATACCCCGGACCGCGAGCGAGCCCGGGAGGATCCTCGGCTCGAACCGCAGAATCGCCTCCTTGAGAATCCGCTCCATCGCATGAAGCTCCAGACCCGCGACGGTACTGCCGGCCAGGGGGGGCAGGCCAAAGTTCAGGGTCGATTGGGCTGCGAGCGGGTGGGCGGAGAGGTCTACTGAGCTGGCGAGGTTCGTCGAGTTGAAGAGCCAGGACAGGTCCCGCAGCACGGACGCCCGGAGCTGAGCGCGGCTCAGAACGCGCTCGTCCCGGCCCTCGACCTTGCGCGCTGGGTCGTGGTCGGTCAGCCGGTCGAGTAGGGCGGGCTGCAGCGCATCCCGCGCGCCGACCTCGACCATCTCACGCCTCCGCTCCTCCGAGCTCGATGCGCCGCACGCTCAGGAGAGCATACTCGTCCGCGCCAGTGGCGAACATCCGCTGACCCCGGCCGTGGAACGTTTCCGGCGCCACCTCGTCCCACTCGGTCTTCCGGCCGAGCCGGATCAGTCCGTCCGCGTCCGCCTCCGACCCGGGATACCGGGCGGGAATCAGGGCCGTAGCTTCGCCTCCGTTGGCGAGGCCGAGCTTGGCGGGCATCCATACGACATCACGCAGATCCGCCGGCGCCTCGAGCGCGACGGAGCGGATGCGCTCGAACGGCACCCAGTAGTAGCGACCCTCGACAATCGCCTCGCACACGGGCCCCAGTCGCGAGTCAGCGTCGGCGATCCAGTCGAATGCCTGCCCGTCGATGGTGCCCGGCACCGGCCGGGCCTTCTCCAGGGCCTCCGACCGGAGCGCGGCCGCTTCGGCGCCCCGGCCCTGAGCGGCCACGGATAGCGCCTGGAACAGGAGCGCAACCCAGGGCAGTGGCTCCCCCAGGATCAGGGGGGTCCGGGCGCCGGCGAAGACCTCGCCCCGAAGCAACTCGCAGGCGATAGCCGCGCCGTAGACGTGCACGAGGGCGAGGGAGCCCGCGTTCAGCTCGCCCAGCACCTTGAGCTGAGCGCGGGCTCGCTCCCAGTCCCCGAGCACACACAAGAGCTGGAACAGGAACACCCGATATTCTGCGTTGTCGGGGGCCTTGCGGACGTGGTCTTGCAACTCGGTCAAGGCCTCCTGGACACGTCCCTCACGCAGACTCTGCTCGGCAAGCATTCGGCTCTCCGGCGGCGACCAGCCCTAGATCTTCTCGTTCTTCACGATGTCCCAGCCCATCTTGGGCTTGGCCCCCGCCCCGCCCTGGGCGTTCTGCTCGGTGTAGTCGACCTTGACCTTGCCGAAGTTCAGGGTCACGTTCTCGGTCAAACGGTCCTCACCGCCCGAGCCGCCGGTGTGGACCCCGGCGATGATGACGTCCTCCAGGGTGATGACCAGGTACTCGAGCGGGTTCTCACCCGCCTTGCGGACCGTCAGCTTGGCATCCTTGAGGTGCTTGCCGTTGCAGCAGGCCAGCATCAGATCCGGCGACGCCGTGTCCAAGTGCTTGGTGAACGACAGGTCCTGCACGTTGACCTTGCCCGCACCACTGCCGCCACCCTGGTGGGACGATCCCGACTGCGACATGCCCCAACTCCACGCCAGGACGTCGATCGAGCCCTTGTGCTTACTGTCCCCGGATTCACCCTTGATATCAGCGATCTTGATGAACATGTCGACGGCCATGGGTCCTCTCCCCTTCCTGCGTCACGTGATCGGCTCGCGAACTCCTGTTTCCCCGTTTGGGCGAAATCTTCAGCGCCTCATTTGCCGCCCTTGGCCGACGGCAGCTTGGACACCAGTCGGAGCGACACCGTCAGGCCCTCGAGCTGATAGTGAGGCCGCAGAAAGAACTTCGCGCTGTAATAGCCCGGATTGCCTTCCACCTCTTCGACGGTCACCTCGGCCGCCGCCAATGGATACTTGGCCTTGGTCTCTTCACCCGCCGACGCCGGATTGCTGAGAACATACTGGGAGATCCACTTGTTCAGCCACGCCTCCATCTCGTTCCGCTCTTTGAAGGAGCCGATCTTGTCGCGCACGATGCACTTGAGGTAGTGCGCGAACCGGCAGGCCGCGAAGAGGTACGGCAACCGGGCTGCGAGATTGGCGTTGGCGGTCGCGTCCGCGTCGGTGTACTCGAACGGCTTCTGCAGCGACTGGGCGCCGATGAACGCCGCGATGTCGGTGTTCTTCCGGTGGAGCAACGGCATGAAGCCGTTCTTGGCCAGCTCGGCCTCGCGCCGATCGCTGATGGCGATCTCGGTCGGGCACTTCATGTCCACCCCGCCGTCGTCGGTCGGGAACGTGTGGACGGGCAGGCCTTCCACCGCGCCGCCGGACTCCACGCCACGGATGCGCGAGCACCAGCCGTACATCTTGTACGACCGCGTGATGTTCACACCCATCGCGTAGGCCGAGTTCACCCACGTGAACTTCTCGTGACGGGCGCCCTCGGTGTCTTCTCGAAAGTCGAACTCTTCCACCGGGTTGGCCTTGCCGTAGGGGTACCGGCCGAGGAACCTCGGCATGGCCAGCCCGACGTATCGCGCGTCTTCCGACTCGCGCAGCGAACGCCACGGCGCGTATTCCGGCGTCGTGAAGATCTTGGTGAGATCCCGTGGGTTCGCCAGCTCCTGCCAGCTCTCCATCTGCATCAGCGAGGGCGCGACCCCCGCGATGAACGGGCAGTGCGCCGCCGCCGCCACCTGCGCCATCTGGCCGACCAGCTCCGCGTCCGGTGGCGTGTGATCGAAGTAGTAGTCGCCCACCAGGCAACCGAAGGGCTCGCCGCCGAACTGCCCGTACTCCGCTTCGTAGACCTTTTTGAAGACCGGGCTCTGGTCCCAGGCCACCCCTTTGAACCGCTTGAGGGTCCGTCCGAGGTCTGCCTTGGAGATGTTCATGACGCGGATCTTCAACATCTCGTCGGTCTCGGTGTTGTTGACCAGATAGCTGAGCCCACGCCAGGCGCTCTCGACTTCCTGGAAGGCCTTGTGGTGCATGATCATATTGATCTGTTCGCTGAGCTTCAGGTCCAGCGCGGCGATGATCGCCTCGATCGTTCCGACCGCGTCCGCCGATATCAGCGTCGTCTGCGACAGCGCCTGTTCCGCCAGCGTGCGCACCGCCGACTCCACGGCTTCCTTGGCGGCGTCGGACCGCGGCTTGAACTCTTTGTTGAGAAGTTGCTGAAGCTCAGAAGGCTCGAATGCTCCGCCTTGGCCCTCGGTCTGTTGCTGTGTCGCCATAGCGTGTCCTCGTCAATAAAGGGTTAGGACTTCGGCGGCGCGTCCGTCCCGGCCTCGACGGGCTTCGGGGCAGAGGCGACGGCCTTGAGGAGCGTCGGATCCTGGAGCAGCTGTCGGATCAGCTGCTCGGCGCCGGTCTTGCCGTCCATGTACGTGACCAGGCTCGCCAGCTGTTGGCGCGCCTCGAGCAGCTTGCTCAGCGCGTCGACCTTGCGGGCGACGGCGGCGGGTGAAAAATCGTCCATGCTCTCGAAGGTGACGTCGACCATTATATTTCCGTCGCCGGTGAGCGTGTTCGGCACCTGGAAGGCCACGCGAGGCTTCATCGCCTTGAGCCGCTGGTCGAAGTTGTCGATGTCGATGTCGAGGAACTTGCGGTCGGCCACGTCGGGCAGCGGTTCCGTCGGGTTGCCGGAAAGATTCGCCATCACTCCCATGATGAACGGAAGCTGGATCTTTTTCTCCGCTCCATAGAGCTCCACGTCGTACTCGATCTGGACGCGGGGCGCGCGGTTCCGTGCAATGAACTTCTGGCTACTGGCTCGCGGCATATCGCTCCTCCTTACGTCTTCTCGAACTCTTACGTCTTCTCGAACTCGCCGGCCAACTTTTCGAGCTGGCCGAGGCTGTCGGGCATGAGGTCCTTCACGATCTCCACGAAGTTCATCTGAATCAGCCGCTGCGCGCGTCGGATGAACAACGGCGCCGGATTGCTGGGCTCGTGTCGCTCCATGTAGCGGCAGACCAGCTCGAGCACCTGCATCGCATCTTCACGCGTGCGGATCTCGCCGCCGGTCCCAGGTCGCCGCCCCTGCGCGGACTCGCCCGGGGCGCCCTCACCCACGGCCGTCCCGGTGCCGAGCGCCAGGTCGCACGTCTCGAGCAGCGAGTCGAGAGGCTGCGTCAGCGGCGCGAGGTCGATCGCTCGGGTCGCGCCGACGCGGTCCGCGACCAGCGTCTGGATCGCGGAGAGGCGATCGTGCGCCTCGCGCAGCGCGGACGGCACCGATCGGTCGCTGGAAAAGGCCGCGGCGATCTGGGCGTGCAGCTGGGCCAGGGGCTTGCCCGGACCGGCGGTTCGCGACGGCGTGAGGCGCCCGAGCGCGATCTCCACGTCGCGCGCCCGGAGTTGGCCGTGCTCGCGCGAATTCACGAGGTAGCTGTCGCGCAGGTCCTTGATGCTCGCATCAGGATCGACGAGCGGAGCCAGCGCGTTCAGCCGTTCGGTGGGATCGTTGTCATGGTCGGCCTCGAGCACGGGATGAATCGCGTCCCAATAACGCTCGAGCAACCCGTGGATCAGGCCGAGACCGGTGGCGAGTCCGGGGATGCCCTCGGTGCACGCGAGCGCCCGGGTCAGGTGGACTGCGGCGCGAAGGTCCTTGCTGCGAAGCAGGATCGCCTGCGCCAGGTCGATGACTTTTGACCAGTTCGGGTCTTCGGCCGGCTTGACGGCCTCACCGCTGCGCTGCTCCGCCTTCCCACGGGCCGCCTCCTCGAGCTCGAAGAACGACAGATCGTGCTCGAGATTCGGGCCGCACGGAGGAAGCTCTCTAGTTTCCGACAGCACCGCACCGACGTCCAGCATCACCGCTCCCAGACGAATGCGCTCAACAGCACTCTCTCTCGACCAGTTTCGCCGCCGACATCAGCCGCGCCAAATGCAGATCTCCAGCCAAACGCCTACGCCATCCATGCGACGACGGCGCAAGGTGTGGCGAAAATGCATTGACCCTATGCCTTCCATCCGAATTTGTCAATAACGAAATGTACTTCGGCTGCACCACGAATCACCTAAAAGGACGGTTACGAAGCCACGCTCACCTTCCGTCGAAAGCCCCCGGTGGTCCGCATCTCATCCAATCCTATAGAGAAAAGACCGTGCGTGACTCGTCGGACGGCGGATTTCCGGAACGGAACCCTTCGCGCGGGCGATCGTCACGCTTCCTGCGACGCGTCGACCAGACGGAGCGCCGCTGATCGATTCAGTGTTCAAGATCAGGGCGATTCACCCGCAACCAGTCGGGCTCTATGCCCGGCGACCTCGAGGCCACGCCGGTGAGCGACCACCTCTCCGAGGATGGTACGGGCCGAAACCGTAGGCGTTCCAGGTTCCTCAGTGCCCGGCGCCCGCGACCGAGACGCCCCTGAAGGTCGCGAGGCACTTGGCGAGGGGCGTGTTGCGGCTCCGGCCGACTCGCACCTGCCCGTCGATGATCACGCCGGAGATCCCGGGAATGTCCCCCCGGGCGATCGCCGCCAGCGCATCGCTGGCGAGCGACGCTGACGGCGCGTCGCAAACGACCAGATCGGCCGGCGCGCCCACCGCGATCGTCCCCGTGCCCGCCGCGAGACGGAACGCGCGCGCGTTGCTTCCTGTAGCGAGGGCGATCACGACCTCGGGCGGGAGATCGCCGAGCGACGCGAGCTCGCACACGCTCTTCATGACACCCATGGGCATGACGCCCGTGCCGGTCGGCGTATCGCTGGCGACGCACACACGCGCCAGCGCGCCGGCCTCGCGAGCCCGCTTCACGATGTAGAGGGCCGAGCGGAGGTTCCCGGCCTGGACGACCTGCAGCGCCATCTCCGTCTCGCGAATGATCTGATCGATCCCTACCTCGTCGAGCGACGTCGTGCCGCCGTTCACGTGGCCGCAGACATCGGGTCGCAGGTGCAGCAAGACGTCGTGGCTGATCGGGCTCGAGCCCGGGATGGACGTGCCGCCGCTGTGGGACATGACGCACAGGCCGTGCTTCTGGGCGCGGCGCACCTCGGGCTCGCCGTCCCTCGGCTGCGCGTAGCCGCCGAAACCGTACTTGGCGTGGCGGACCCCGTGCTTCGCCATCTCGGCGAAGTCCTCGTCGGTGAGCCCGGGCTCGAGCACCACCGAGCCCGCGTTGACCTTCATCCCGTTGGGGTGGAAGTGCTCGAAGCACTTCGCGGCAGCGATGGCCAGCGCCTTCGAAGCCGCGGCATCGTGCGGTCGGCCGGGCGCGTGCACGCCCTCGCCCGCCGAGACCACGGACGTGATGCCGCCGTGCACGTAGGAGTCGAGAAAGTCCACGGTCTTCTGGCGCGGAGTGTAGTCGCCGAGCACCACGTGGCAGTGCGAGTCGATGAGGCCGGGGATGACCGTCGTCCCCAGGCAGTCGACGACGACGTCGGCGCTCCCGGCCCCAGTCCGCGACGCGGCGCCGATGGCGGTGATCCGCCCATTCTCGACGAGGATCGCCTCCACCTCAGCCCGTGGCGCCGCTAGTACCCCGGTCGCCAGCGCCCCTATGTTCACCAGACCCAGCGTCGGCACTAACCCGCCCTCGAAATCACGCCCGCACCCGGTGACAGGCCCACGGGCGTGGTGGGCGGGCGCGCCGCGATCGTCGAGATGACGTAGACGCAACACTAGTACTCGCCGAGGCAACGGTCGACCAGATTTTTGGCGGCGTCCCAGTCGTAGGACTTGAACATTCGCCGGTTCACGACGGGCTGCGAGGCCGAGTAGAACATCTCGTACTGGAGCTGGCGGCCAGCGAACTCGGTGCCGACGAAATCCCAGATGAGCTTCACGAGCTTGATGCGCTCACGCGCGCCCGCAGCGGCCGACTGGTAGTAGCGTTCCGTGTCGGCGCGGGTCTCCGCGCTGGTGAACGCGGCCTCCGAGGACGGCACGGTCTGGAAAGCACCGCCCGCCAGCTCGCGAAGCGTGCGCATCATGTCCACGATCAGCCGGCGCTGGAGCCCCATGCCAGCGTAGATGTACTGCGGGTGCGGCCGCGCCACGCCCCGGGTGATCAGGGGATCGCGCTCCGCGGCCTTCACCAGCGCGTCGAACGCCGCGCAGAGCGACGCAATGTCACCGCCGAGTGTCGCCTGGACTCCCGGGTCGCCTTGCGCCGTCTGAACCTCGGCGAGCCGCATCGCAAGGCCGGCCATGAATTCGAGCTTGACCCCGAACCGCACGAGGGCCTGGAAGTTCGCGGTCGTGTGCGAGGGCGAATCGTGGAACTGGGCATTGACCAGGTCCACGTTCCGGTAGATGAAGACCTGCTCCCAGGGCACGAACACGTCGTTGAAGACGACGGTCGTGTCGACCTCGTCGAACCGGGACGAGAGCGGATAGTCGAAGACGCTCGTCGACATCGATGCGTACGGGCGCCGCGGATAGAGACGGAGCCCTTCCGCGTTCATCGGCATGACGAGGGAGATCGCATAGTCCTCGTCGCCCGGGACCAGCGGCGTGATGTAGGAGACGAAGAGCCAGTCGGCCATCGTCGCCGACGTGGCGATGGCGTGGGCCCCGCGCACGACGACGCCGCCGGCGGTCTCCCGAACCACCCCGGGATGCAGGAACGGCTCGGGGTGGCGATGGGCCGGCTGCGATCGGTCCACTTGCGGCGGCACGATCGCGTAGGTCACGTAGAGATCCTCGTCGCGCGCGCGCGCGTAGAAGCGCACGACGTTGTCGCCGAAGCTCGCGCCGCCGCGGTCGAAGAGGTGTCGCCAGGCGGAGAAGGCCGTGAGCACGCACGCGACATGGTCGGGCGTTCGTCCCATCAGGCCGAACGACGGCTCGGCCCAGAACCGGTGGACTCGCCGCCGGGCGCCGAGGTCCTCCGCCGAGCGCGGGACGAGCCACATGTTGCTGTGACGCGCTCCGGTCGCCGGGTCGGCGAAGGTCAGCGCCGGCTCGCCCGCCGCGGCCCTCGCGCGGTCGTAGGTCTCGGCGATGCGCCGGATCGGCTCGACGAACGCCGGGTGCTTGGTGACGTCGTCGATCCGCTCGCCGTCGAGGTACACGGACCGCCCGTCCCGGAGACTCGCGACGTACGCGTCGCCGCTACGCATGAGCGGGCCAACCTTGCCACAGGCGGCGAATAATGACAAACCCCGGGCGGCGATGATAATGTCCGGCCCCGTGAGGCGCCCGCCCCTCGCCGTCGTCCTCGTCGCCATCTCGATGCTCGCGCTTGGAGAGACGGCTGGCGCCATGATGTCCTGGCTCAAGCCCGAGATCCAGCGTTACGCCGCCGCGCGCGTCACCGCGAACGCGCAGGCGCACGGCTTCTCGGGCTCGGCCGAGTACGACGACGAGGTACGGGACCGCGCGATCTTCGCCGCGGAGGCCGGGCTCTCGTTCTTCCACGTCCACGCCGAGGGCGTGGGGCTGGTGCTCTTCTTCGCGAGCACGCTGGCGGCGGCGACGGTGCCGTGGCGCCGCGCGCGGGCCGCCCTCTATCTGCTGCTGGCGCTCGGCGGGCTCTTCCCGCTGGGGTATGTCGTCTACGGCGCCGCCGTGCTGGAAGTCGGGCGCGATGCCGGGATCGAGCTGGCCGAGCGCTGGATCCTCACGCCGCTCGGCATCGCGGCGATCGCCGGTCTGGTCGGCCTGCTGCTCGTCACCGCGCGCCGACGCGCATGACCGTCGCCGCCGAGCCCCACCCCTGGCGCGTGCCGCCTCGGTGGGTGCTGCTGGTCGCCGTGCTCTCGATCGTGTGCGCGGAGGTCGCAGGCGCCTCGATGGCGCGCTTCAAGGTCGAGCTGACGCGCTGGGCCCGCGACGCGATGCTGGCCCGGCCCGCGGTCCACGGCCTCGTCGGCGTCCGCGACGTGGACGAGCGAATCCTCGACGAGGCGCTCGTGAAGTTCGACGCCGGGCTGAGGCTCTTCCACATGCACGCCGAAGGGATGGGGTTGGTGATCATCGCGACCACGATGGTCGCGGCCACGGTGGCCCGGGCCGGGGTCGCCCGCCGGGTGATCATCGCCCTTCTCACGACGGGCGGGGCGGGCTATCCTGTCGGCTACCTCGTATGGAGTGCCCTGATTCCCGCGTACGGCCTGGAGCGAGCAAAGACGATCGCCGAGTGGCTCGTCTGGATCCCGTTCGGCTCTGCCACCATCGTGGCGCTGTGGTGGCTCACCGGGCTGATCGCCCTGCGCATGATACGGCCATGACGCGCGTGATGCTCGCCCTGCTCGCGACACTCCTCGCCGCCCCGGCGGCGGCCCACCACGTGGGCGCGTACGTGCCGAAGGACAACGCCGTCACCATCAACTTCAAGCAGGTGAAGTTCTCCGTCCAGGC
>JAHFDK010000287.1 GCA_023249095.1 Candidatus Rokuibacteriota bacterium
GATCCTCCCGGCCCTGACGCTCGCGTTCAACGATCTCGCCTTCATGGCCCGAGTGACGCGCTCCTCGATGCTGGAGGTGATGCGGGAGGACTATCTGAGAACGGCTCGCGCCAAAGGCCTTGTCGAGCTTCGCGTCATCGGACGACATGCGCTGAAGAACGCGCTCCTGCCGGTCTTGACCGTCTCGGGATATCAGTTCGCCCGGCTCCTGGGCGGCGTGATCATCGTCGAGTCCATCTTCGTCGTACCGGGTATGGGAACCCTGTTGATCGACAGCATCATCCACAGGGATTTCATCGTGCTGCAGGCCATCGTGCTCCTCATCGCCGCGGTCGTCCTGATCCTGAACTTGATGGTCGACCTGTCGTACGGCGTGCTCGATCCCAGAGTCCGGTACCAGTAACGCGATGGCGCGCGAGGACGGGATGATGGCGGGCCGGGAGACGGGGGTCGCGAGCCCCATTCTCGAGACTCGCACCGAGTCGCCCGCGCGCGCGGCCCCCTGGATCGCGGTGGCCAGGTTCGCGAGACGAAAGCCCCTGGGCGCCCTGGGGGGCCTCATCGTCCTGGCGCTGGTCGCGACGGCTCTTCTGGCTCCTCTGATCTCGCCGTACGATCCGCGCCAGATCATCAGGGAAGCCAACAATCGAGTCCCGGTCTACGTGGCGCCGGGGTCGGCCTATCCCATGGGGACCGACCACGTGGGGCGAGACATCGTGAGCCGGATCATCTACGGCGCCCGGATCTCGCTGTACGTCGGGCTCGGCGCGGTCTTGATCGGGGTAACCGGATGGTTCGTCGTCGGCATGGTGTCCGCGTACGCCGGGCGCCTGGTCGATCTTGTCGTGCAGCGCGTCGTGGACGCGATGATGGCCGTTCCGGGCCTGATCATCGTCCTGGCCATCATGGCCGTTCTCGGTTCCTCCTTGAACAACGTCATCATCGCGATCGTCATCGGAATGCTGGCTCCGGTGGTTCGCACGGTCCGGTCTCAGGTGTTGTCGGTGAAGGAGATGGAGTATGTCGTGGCCGCCAGGGCCATCGGCGCTCGTTCGGCCCGCATCATCGTGCGACACATCATGCCCAACTGCCTGGCCATCTATCTGATCCTGGCCACCTATTATCTGGGCTTTGCCATCATCCTCGAGGCTTCGCTGAGCTTCCTCGGGGTCGGCGTTCCGCCGGATGTCCCCAGCTGGGGTGGCATGCTCACGGCCGCTGCCCAGGGGCATATAACAAAGGCGCCGTGGGCGGGTATCTTCCCCGGTCTCGCCATATTCATCGTCGTGCTGGGCTTCAATCTGCTGGGCGATGCCCTGCGGGACGTGCTGGAGCCCAGGCTGCGGGGAGCGGGTCCAGCGGCGAGGCTCACCCGGTGACCTACGATTACGTGATCGTCGGCGCGGGATCGGCGGGTTGCGTGCTCGCGTATCGGCTCACCGCCGATCCATCGGTCCGCGTGCTGCTCCTGGAGGCCGGCGGGCGCGATACAAATCCGTTGATCCACATCCCGATCGGGCTCGGCAAGCTCTGGGAGCACCGGATGTTCGACTGGGGTTACGACACGGAACCCGAGGCCCGGCTGGACAATCGCCGGATCGAGGCGATGCGCGGGAAGGTGCTCGGCGGGAGCTCCTCGATCAACGTGATGGCCTACGTGCGCGGGCACCGCGGCGACTACGACCGGTGGGCGCAGAACGGCTGCCGTGGCTGGTCGTATGCCGAAGTCCTCCCCTACTTCAAGCATTGCGAAAGCTGGGAGAAGGGCGAGAACACCTGGCGTGGCGGCCGCGGGCCGCTGAGCGTCATCGATTCCCGCAATCGAGATCCCTTGTTCGACGCCTGGCTCGATGCGGCGCAAGAGGCCGACTGGCCATTCACCGAGGACTACAACGGCAAGGAGCCGGAGGGCTTCGGTCGTAGCCAATGGACCATCCGGAACGGTCGGCGCTGCAGCGCCGCCGTGGCCTTTCTGCGACCGGCCATGCGACGGCCCAACCTCACGGTCGAGACGAACGCGCTCGCGACCCGGGTGATCCTCGAGGGAACGAGCGCGACGGGCGTCGAGTACGCCAGAAACGGCCGCCTCCATCAGGCGTTGACCACACGCGAGGTGCTGCTCGCCGGCGGCGTGTTCAACACGCCGCAGCTGCTCATGCTGTCGGGCATCGGTGAGGCGGACCATCTCCGCGATGTCGGCATCGCGCCAACGGTACATCTGCCTGGCGTCGGCAAGAATTTACAAGATCATCTCTCCGTGGACGTGCACCATGCCCGTCGGGGCCGCGGCCCCTTCCACGCCGAGATGCGTCTCGATCGCACGGCCGTCAACATGATACGCGCCTACGTGTTCGGCACGGGGCCGGGGACCGTGCTGCCGAGCCGTCTGCACGCCTTCCTCAAGACGCGACGCGAGCTCGCGGTGCCCGACATCCAGTTTCTATTCCGCGGTGCGCCGTCGCGTGCGCATCCGTGGTTCCCGGGCATTACGCCGGCCTACGAGGACAGCTTCGGGCTCCGACCCGTGATGCTCCATCCCGAAAGCCGGGGCGCCGTGCGGCTGCGTTCGGCGGACCCGGGCGCTCCCGTGCGCATCGCGCAGAACTTCCTCGCCACCGAGAACGACGTCCGCACGATCCGCGAGGGCGTGAAGCTTGGACGCGACATTGCGAGCCGGAAAGGGCTCGACCCCTTCAGGGGTCGCGAGACGGCGCCGGGGCCCGATTGCCGTAGCGACGCCGAGATCGACGCGTTCGTGCGCCGCACCGCCATCACCGCCCATCACCCCTGCGCCACCTGTGCGATGGGCGCCGGAGAGGACGCGGTGCTGGATCCGGCGCTCCGCGTGCGCGGCGTCGAGGGACTCCGCGTCGCCGATGCCTCGGCCATGCCCGACCTGGTCTCGGGCAACATCAACGCCTGCGTGCTGATGATCGCGGAGAAAGCGGCCGATCTGGTGCTCGGCAAGCCGCCGCTGTCCGCGGTCGCGACCGCGCATTCAGACGCGACGCGAATCCCCGAACGCGGGTAACCGCCTGGCTTCAGCTCGCTCAAGCGGGTCTGGGCGGACGGCACGACTCATGTGCTCTTCGAGCCTCAGACTGCCGTTCTCCCCGGTTGCCCCGCGACCCAGAACGGGCCTATGGCGAGACGATCGACGCGGCCCTCGACCAGGGCGCGAGCGGCCTCGGACGGCTGGCACACGATCGGCTCCTCGTGGACATTGAAGCTGGTGTTCAGCACGAGGGGGATCCCGCTCAGCTCGTGATAACGCTCGACGAGGCGGTGATAGAGCGGATTCTTCTCGCGGACGACGAGGTGCGGCCGCGCGGTGCCGTCCACGTGGACGACCGCCGGGATGCGCGGTCGCCACGGAGGCGTCACCTCGAGCGTCATCGTCATGAACTCCGCCGTGTGCGCGGCCGGCCGCACCTCCGCGAAGATCGTGTGCGCGTGCTCGGCGAGCACGCTGGGGGCGAACGGCATGAACTCCGTGCGGCTCAGGCGATCGTTCAGCCGCTTGTTGATCGTGCCGTCGACCGGGCTCGCCACGATGCTCCGGTTGCCGAGCGCGCGCGGCCCGAACTCCATGCGCCCCTGGAACCAGCCGACCACGAGACCCTCGTGAATCGCGCGGGCCGTCCGCTCGACGATCTCCGGGGGCGACACGCGCTCGTGGCGCGCGCCGACGGCGTCGAGCGCCTGGCGGATCTCGTCGTCTTCGTACCCGGGCCCCCAGTAGACCGTATCGAGGGGCCGGCGCCCGCGGGCGAAGGCCCCGGGATCGAGGTCGGCCAGCGCCAGCAGCGCGGCGCCCACGCTGTTGCCCGTGTCGCTCATGCCGGGGAAGACGAAGACGCGCTCGACACCCGGCAGGGCCGCGATGTGCTGATTGAGCCGCACGTTCGCGAAGACGCCGCCGTTGAGCGCGACGTGCCGGACCCCTGTCTCGTTCAGCGCCGTCTGCACGAGCGGGATCACCGCCTCCTCGAGGGTGCGCTGCGCTGCCGCCGCGACGTCCTCGCGGGTGTGGCCGCGGATCACGTCCTCGAGGTAGGCGATGCGCTCGGCGTCGGCGTCCGGTCTCCCGGCGAAGTCGGACGTCAGTGTGCGGCCGGACGACGTGCAGCGCAGCGCCCGGCGAAAGGCCTCCTGCAGGGGCTTGGGATCGCCCCAGGCGGCGAGACCGAGCACCTTGCCCTCGTGGCGCAGCGGGCGGAAGCCGAGCAGTCCGGTGATGCCCTCGTAGAACCACCCCGCCGAGGTGCCGGGTGTGTCCGACGCCGCCAGCCGTGTCAGGACCTGGTCGCGGAACACCCCGGAGGTGTGGTGGACACCGAGGTGGCCGACGCCGTCGACGGTGACGACCGCCGCCTCGTCGAAGCCGGAGCAGTAGGCGCCCGCCATCGCGTGACTGGCGTGGTGATCGAAGAACCGCAGCCGGGCGTCCGGACGAAAGCGCTCCCGGGCCAGGAACCGCGCGGTCCGCACGTAGGGCTCCACGTTCGGCTCGCGACCCATCTGTTGCAGCGCGCGCTGCAGGTGCCCCATGGCGACGTCGCGCACCGGGAGGCCGCGCACACGGTCACGCCAGGACCGGAGCCGCCGTGCGAGCTCGCGTCCGCTGTGCGGATGCCGGACGCAGTCCTCGGGGAACCGGTCCGCGACGACGGCGATGCAGTCGATGTCGCGGCGGGAGACGCCGGTGATCTGCAGGACCCGCTCGATCGCCAGACGCGGCAGCCGACCGCCGTCGCCCTTGATCCGCGTCAGGCGCTCCTCGGCCAAAGCCGCCACGACGACGCCGTCGTGCAGCAGCGCCGCCGAAGCCTCGTGCGAGGGCGAGATGCCGAGAAGCCACATCGAACTGAGCGGGCCCAGAGTAGCACACCGACCGCGGCGACCTTGAGCTCGGGCGCGCGGCCGAACGGCGTTCAGGCGGACCTGATTGCTGTGGTCATTTCGAATGTGCCGGTCACGGTGAAAGCCTTGCCGGTGCGAATCGAAAGCCTGGCTCCCCACGCAGAGCGGAACGAGAATCTCGCCGAGCCGATTTCGCCGCGCCACGGCGTCGCCGTCGTGGCACCATAGACATCGCCAGCGCTCGCGTGTGCTCGCTGAGGGCAGAAGATGACAACCTGGGGCTTCCCGACACCTCGCAGACGGGTCGTCTAACCAAGCGCCATGGAGCCGGCTTCCGCCCCCACGCCCGAGGCCGAGATCGCGCGGCTGCGGGAAGCGGTAGTGCATCTCGAGCGCCGGCTCGAGGCCGCCCGCGCGCTCGCGGCGAGCGGAGCCGCGCTGCACGCTGAGGTCGTCCGGCGGCAGCGTGAGTCCGAGGAGCTGGCCCGCGTCGCCCGTCTCGTCAACGAGACCCTCGACCTGACGACCGTGGGCGAGCGGATCGCCGACTGCGTTCTCGGCCTGCTTGGCGTGCGCGGCTCGGCCCTCCGCCTCCTCCAGCCGGATGGCGCGCTCAACGCGATCGCGCTCGGTGGTCGGGCCAAGGAGTACGCGGCAAACCACGATGTCGTGCCGGCCGGCGCGGGTCTCATCGGGCGGGCCGCCGTCGAGGGACGTCCGATGTGGACCCCGGACATCCGCAGCGACACCCGGTTCGAGCTGAACCCGGAGATCAGCGAGCGCAACGCCGCGGTCGGGATCATCGCCGGCCTCGCGGTGCCGCTGCGGGTGGCGGGGAAGGTCATCGGCGTGCTCTCGGTGGGTGGCCCAACGCCCCGAGCGTTCACAGAGGCTGAGGTTGCTCTGCTTCAGAGCTTCGCCGACCAGGCCGCCGTCGCCATCAACAACGCCCAGACACAGGCGGCGCTCGCCAAACAGGCCGAGCGCCTGAAGATCCTGCACGAGATCGACCGGGGGCTGATCGCGGAACAGGCCCCGGTCGCGATCGCGGAGGCCGCGTTGCGGCCGCTACGAGACTTGCTCGGTGTCCCGCGCGCGATCGTGAACCTGTTCGATCTGGAGGCCGGCGAGGTCGAATGGCTGGCGGCGGTCGGACGTCGTCGCATCTATAGCGGGCCGGGCCTCCGCTATCCGTTGCGATTGGCCGGAGACCTGGAGGCCTTGCGCAGGGGCGAGCCGCAAGTGATCGATGTCGACGCGCTCCCTCCGAGCGCCGAGGCGGAGGCTCTGCTCGCCTCGGGGGTCCATGAGTACATGGTCGTCCCGATGATCGTCGGCGGCGAGCTCATCGGTTCCGTCAGCTTCGGCGGAGACCGGGGCCAGCAGTTCCCGCCGGAGCAGGTGAGCATCGCGCAGGAAGTGGCGACGCAGCTCGCGATCGCCATCGCGCAGGCTCGCCTCCACGAGCGCGTCAAGCGGCAGGCGGCGGAGCTCGAAGTGCGGGTGCAGGAGCGCACTCGAGAGCTGAGCGCCGCAACCGCCGAGGCCGGCCGCGCCAACCAGGCGAAGAGCGAGTTCCTGTCGCGGATGAGCCACGAGCTTCGGACGCCCCTGAACGCGATCCTGGGCTTCGCGCAGTTGCTCGAGATGGACGCGGCGTCGGCCGAGCAGCGAGAGAGCGTCGAGCAGATTCTCCGCGGCGGCCGCCACCTGCTGGGCCTCATCAACGAGGTGCTCGACATCAGCCGGATCGAAGCTGGACGGCTTCAGCTGTCGCTGGAGCCGGTTCCCCTCCGTGAAACGGTCCGGCAGGCGATCGAGCTGGTCCGGCCATCGGCGGCCGAGTCTCGCGTGTCGGTCCGGTCCGACGCGGTCGACGAGCAGCTGCACGTCCTGGCCGATCGACAGCGCCTGCAGCAGGTGCTCCTGAATCTCCTCTCGAACGGCATCAAGTACAACCGCCCGAGCGGTATCGTGACCGTCTCGTCCGAAGCGGTGGCCCCCAACCGCCTGAGTGTTCGAGTGACCGACACGGGCGAAGGGATCGCCGCCGACAAGCTCGCGCGGCTGTTTACTCCCTTCGACCGCCTGGGCGCCGAAGCCAGTGTCGTCGAGGGGACGGGGCTCGGGCTCGCGCTCTCGAAGTCCCTCGTGGAAGCGATGGGCGGCACGATACGCGTGCAGAGCCAGCCGGGGGCGGGCAGCACGTTCTCCGTGGAGCTGTCGGTCGTGGCGGCACCCAGCGAAGGTCTGGTCGTTCCCTCGGTGGTCGTCGAGCCGCACGCGGAGGACCAGCAGAGGGCGCCGCGAAAGATTCTCTATATCGAGGACAATCTATCGAACCTCGCTCTCGTCGAGGGCATCCTGGCGCGCCGCCCCGGCACGACCGTGCTGTCGGCGATGCAGGGCCGGGTGGGAGTCGATCTCGCTCGAGACCATCGACCGGACCTGATCCTGCTCGACCGTCACCTCCCGGACATCTCCGGCGACGAGGTGTTCCGTCTACTCCGTGACGATCCGCGCACGCGGAACATCCCCGTGATCGTGCTCAGCGCCGACGCGCTCCCGTCGAGGATGCGACTGCTCCTGGACGCCGGCGTGCGGGCGTATCTGACGAAGCCCCTGGATGTGCGGAGCCTCCTGGCGGCCGTGGACGAGAGTCTCCGAACGGGAGTGTCAGGAATGCCCGAGTCGACTCCGCCTTGACCTCTTGA
>JAHFDK010000288.1 GCA_023249095.1 Candidatus Rokuibacteriota bacterium
CCCGCGGTATCCCGATCTCCTGGCCCAGGGCGAGGGCGTGCATGGGCCCGGCGCCCCCGAAGGCAATCAGCGTGAAGTCGCGCGGGTCGAGCCCGCGCTGGATCGAGATCTCGCGGATGGCCGAGGTCATCCGCGCGACGGCGATCGTGACGATGCCCTCGGCGAGCGCCTCGGCCGTCATCGACCCACCGAGGCGCCGGGCGAGATCGGCGATGGCCCCGTGGGCGCGCGCGGTGTCGAGCGCGATCGCGCCGCCGAGACGCCTGGCGGTCCCGATGCGGCCGAGCACGACGTTGGCGTCGGTCACCGTCGGCTCGGTGCCGCCGAGCCCATAGGCGGCCGGGCCCGGCGTGGCCCCGGCGCTCCGCGGCCCGACCTGCAGGCTGCCGTCCACGTCGAGCCACGCGATCGAGCCGCCGCCGGCGCCGACGCTGTGCATGTCGAGCTGGGGAACTTTGACGGGGAAGGCGCCGAGCATGCCGTCGGACGTCGTCAGCGGCGTGAGGTCGCGGACCAGGCAGACGTCGGTCGAGGTGCCGCCCATGTCGTAGGTGATGAAGTCCCGGACGCGGGCGGCGGCGCCGACGAAGCACGCCTGGCTCACGCCGCCGGCCGGGCCCGAGAAGATCGTCTTGATCGGCAGGCGGCGCGCCGTCTCGGTCGTCATCATGCCGCCGCTCGACGCCACGGTGAGAACGCCGTGAGCGTAGCCGGTGGCGCGCAGCTGCTCCTCGAGCCCGGCGAGGTAGCCGTCCATGAGGGGCTGCAGATACGCGTTGAGCACCGTCGTCGAGAAGCGCTCGAACTCGCGGTACTCGGCGACGACGTCGGCCGAGCAGGACACGGGCAGCGCCGGGTACCGGCCCTTCGCCACATCGGCCACCGCCCGCTCGTGCGCCGGGTTCAGGTAGGCGTGGAGGAGGCAGACCGCGAACGCCTCGGCGCCGGCGCCCACCGCCGCGTCGAGCGCGCGTTCGACGCTCGCCCCATCGAGCGGCACCAGGACGGCGCCGTCGGCCGCGAGCCGCTCGACGACCTCGAAGCGATGCTTGCGCTCGACCACCGGCTTCGGGCGCACGAAGGTGGGCACGAAGAGCGCGGGGATATTGCGCTTGGTGCGGCCGATCTCGATCAGGTCGCGGAAGCCGGCAGTCGTGAGGACGGCTACGCGCGCGCCGTGCCGCTCGAGGACGGCGTTGGTGCCGACGGTCGTGCCGTGGACGAGCCGCCGCACGTCGCGGCCCGCGATGCCGAGCGCCCCGAGCCCGGCCACGACGGCGGCGGCCTCGTCCCGCGGCTCGGACGGCACCTTGGTGACGACGACGCGGCCGGTCGCCTCGTCGACCGCGCTCAGATCGGTGAAGGTGCCGCCGACGTCGATCCCGACGATGAACATCTGCGCGAGATGATAGCATCGGGAAAATGCGGGAGGCGTGAGCCATGGCCACGAGCGGCGACGCGATCCGACACCTCTGGACGCACAAGACCCAGGACCACCCATGGCTCCCCGACGAGGAGCTCGTGATCGACCGGGCCGAGGGCGTGTGGGTGTGGACCGAGCGCGGCAAGAAGCTCCTCGACGGCTTCGCGGGCCTGGCCGTGGTGAACGTCGGCCACGGCCGGCGGGAGATCGCCGAGGCGATCGCCGAGCAGACCGTGCGCCTGGCCTACTACCCGACGACGCGGCAGTTCTCGAACCGGCCCGCGGCGGAGCTGGCGGCGAAGCTCGCCGCGCTGACGCCGGGCGATCTCGAGTATTCGTTCTTTGCGGTCAGCGGCGCCGAGGCCAACGAGCGCGCCATGCAGATGGCCCGCCACTACTGGCTCGCATCGGGCAAGCCGACCAAGCACAAGGTCATCTCGCTCGAGGGCGGATACCACGGCGGGACGACGGGCACCTTCGCCGTCTGCGGGCTGCCCCACCTGGTGGCGCCGTACGCGGATCTTCACGTGCCGGGCTTTGCCAAGATCACGCCGCCGTACCCGTTCCGCGACCGGGGCAGGGGGACCGACGAGGAGCTGGTGCAGCGCCGCGCCCGCGAGCTGCGCCAGGCGATCGTCGCCGAGGGGCCGGAGACCGTGTCCGCGGTCATCATGGAGCCGGTCATCTCCTCCGGCGGCTTCATCATGCCGCCGATCGGCTGGCTCCGCGCCGTCCGCGCCATCTGCGACGAGCTCGACGTGCTGATGATCGCCGACGAGGTCATCACCGGATTCGGCCGCACCGGTCGCTGGTTCGCCTGCGAGCACGACGGCATCGTCCCCGACCTCATGACCGTCGCCAAGGGCATCACGTCCGGCTACATCCCGCTCTCGGCCGCCATCGCGCGGCGGCGGCTGGCCGACGCCTTTCCCGACGACGCCAAGCAGGAGAACGTGCACCCCGGCACCTACGCGGCGCATCCCGTCGCCTGCGCGGCGGCGCTCGCCAACATCCAGATCATGGAGAAGGACAATCTCGTGGCGAACGCCGCGGCCATGGGCGCGCGCCTGCTCGACGGGCTCCAGCAGGCGGTGGGCAAGAAGCGCATCGTCGGCGAGGTGCGCGGCCGCGGGCTCATGGTGTGCGCCGAGCTCGTGGCGCCCGACGGGTCGGGCCGGCCGCTCGACAAGGAGCTGGTGGCCAAGCTCGATCGCAAGGCGTGGGACCGGGGCGCGATCGTCTACGCGCGCGGCCAGGTCGTGAGACTCGCGCCGCCGCTCTGCATAACCCCCGCGGAGGTCGATCAGCTCGGGGACATCGTAGCCGCGAGCATCGGGGAGCTGGAAGGCGAGCTGAGGTGACTTAAACGCCGCGCGGTCAAAGAAGCGGCACGTTCGTTCCGGTGATGTTCCGGTAGGAGAACAGCGGCACGGAAGATCAGGCCTCAGGTCAACCCGGGATAGAGATTCGGGAACCAGCGCTCGGCGAGCGCACCAGGAAAGAGCAGGCGCACAGGGGCGCGGTGACTGGCCGACGAGAGCACGCCCCGTTCGATGAGCTTCGAGAGCACGTTGCGCGCCTGGCGCTCGCCCAAACCGGTGATCGTCGGGACCCGCCCGCGATCGATACTTCCCATCTGAAAGGCTTCTCGGATGATCGCCGACGATCTCGGGTGGAGCGTGCCAGCCCGGATTTCGTCGCCCAGCCATGCCTCGATACGTCCGAGGAGGGTCGCCGGCTCCAGAACGCTCGCCATGAACTCCACCTGGTCGACGCACACCCGCAGGAAGAATTCACAGAACTCGGTCAGTGCCGCCTCGCTGAGGGCGCCGCGGCCGTCGACGTCGTTGCGGCGAGGCTCGTCGGCCGCCATCACGGCCCGCTTGTAATCGGTCACGCTCCGGGCGAGCCCTCGCGAGACCGACCACAGGCTCGTCCCCACTCCCGTCTCCCGAAGCATCGCGTGCGACACAAGGCGCGCTACCCTGCCGTTGCCATCCAGGAACGGATGGATCCACAGCAACCGGTGGTGGGCGGCCGGCACCGCGACGACCCGATCGATTCGACCCAGCTCGGGGGCGCGGTACGCGGCCTCAAACCGGGCAAGGAACCGGGGCACAGCGCCGGGGCTGACGGGCACATGCCGGCCGATCTTCACGTGCCGCAGTCGGAGCTCGCCCGGCACGATGCGCGCCCTGTCGCCGGTGTCAGGGTTCTCGACCCAGAGCAGGTCATCGGGCAAGCGCCGGCAAAACTCGCTTTGAAGCGCCTGGATGAAGGCAGAGCTCGTGGCAGGACCAGCGAGTCCGGGCGGTGCGGTCTCCGGTCCACCGTCCAGCATGGTCTGGACCTCGATGTGCGCACGCGCCTCGAGCTGGAGCGCCCGCTTCGCGGCATTCGTCGAGTAGTCGGCGCGCAGCGCGCGGTCGATGTCGATTGGATGGGTGTTGTGGCCCTCGATGAGGTTGCTGTAGTAACAGTTCATCGACCGCACGAGGGTTCCGACCTCCGCTCGCACGTTGGGATGAAGCTGAGCCGCCAGCCCATGCGCCCTGGCCGTCAAATCGACGGCCAGGTCTTCAAGACGGCGCCGATGTGGCCCGGCAGCAGGCGGCAGCATAGGCTCCATGCTCGTGACGGGCTCGCGGTCGTCTCTGGGGGTGGCCTCTGTCACTATGGAAAATGCCGGATGCATTGCCGGATCACCGGCTAAGTATATTCCCAATTCGACGGTAGGTTACGTCGATATGGACTCGTCCCTGAGCCGGTCAGATTGCCGGTTCATTTGCCGGTTCGATCTCCTTTGTGAGGCGGCTTCATCGAGGCAAGGAGTAGAGGATGATGGTCATTGGGAGTGCTAGATTCACCGGACCCGACCTAGCCGCCGCGCAGCCAGTGGCGATAGGCCGCGATCCACTCGCTGCCTGCTGGCGGCGGTGACGGCAATGGAAGATCGAGGAGTGGCACGCTCTGACGCGTGCCGGCTCGGCGACAGACTGCAACGATCTCGTCCCGCGACGTCAGTTGCACGCGCACCACGGTAACCGGGGCCCCGAGCACGGTTGTCTCGAAGGGGACCGCAAGGTTGTCCTCGATCATCGTGTACAGGCCGGTGACTTGCTCTGATTCGTTGTAGCAGTCGACGATCGCTTCCTCGACCAGCTCGTCGAGGCGTGCCTTGCTGAGTCGCACGAAGCCAGTCTTGCCCTTACGCCGTCGTGTGTTCCCCACTACCCTGTGACCATGCCGTCATCTTCGGGAGTGTACTGCATTCGCCGGTGGACATTGACGCGACGGTGCTGGGAAAAGTAACGTGCCTGGATGCAGCGTGAACGGTCTTCGGTCGTCGTGCTAGCTGGCCCAAACGGCGCTGGCAAGTCAACGATGGCAGCTGAGCTGGTCGTGGATGTGTTGGGAGTCTCCGAGTTCGTAGATGCCGACGTGTTTGCTCGTACTCTGCCGCGCTCCGGGGCGATCACAGCCGGCCGCGCGATGCTCCGTCGGCTCGACGAACTCGGAGCGAGTCGCCGATCGTTTGCTCCGAGAATTCGCAAGTTGACCAGGGCGGGTTACGAGTGCCACCTGGTATTCCTTTGGCTACAAAGCGCCGATCTTGCGGTGGCAAGGGTTGCTGATCGCGTGCGTCTCGGGGGGCATGCCGTACCGGAGCAGACTATTCGTCGCCGCTACCGCTCGGGCTTACGCAACTTCTTCGCCCTATATCGGCCTTTGACGACGACGTGGCGGATGTACGACAATTCGACACACGAGTTGCGGTTGATCGCTTCGGGTGCTGGAAGAGAGACGCGAGGAATCAATGATCCCGGTCTTTGGGAGCGCATCCGGGCGGAGGCAGAAGATGAGGGCTAGGCAGGGAAGCCGAGTGGGACAGATCTTTGCGGACGGCCACCAGATCGACGAAGCTTTAAGATCGGCCGTCCGACAGGTGATACGCAAGCACCGGAAGCACAACGCCCCCGTCGTCATCTGGCGAAATGGCCGCACAGCATGGGTCCCCGCGGAGGACTTGAAGACGACCGCCCAGCCGACAGCTGCTCTGAAGAGTAAGCGCGTATCTAAGCGCGGACGCTGACCGCGGGGTCAGGCGCCGCGGGCGCCGCGACGTCGAGATCGAGTCGCGGCTCGGCAACCAGCCGATACTCGGTCACCGATTCGGGTTCGTCAGGCGATCGAACACGTGGCGCGCGGGCCGCGCGCGGCTGGGATCTCGGCGATACTCGGCAAGCCGCTCTTCAGCAAGGATCAGATGCGACTCCGGCACCGGAATCTCGCCCTGCCTCTAGGAGATGCTGTCCCAGAAGACGTAGGTCCCGACCAGGATCCCCGCCACCGTGAAGAAGGCGACCAGCTTTCCCTCGCCCACCTGGGCGAGCGCGGTGCCCGGTCAGGCGCAGCAACTCGGGGCTATGGAATACGAACGATGCCGGCGGTGCCTTCAGAGCGGTCGACGCGGCGCAGGGGTAGGATACGTGCGCTGACACGTTGCAGCCTCGCGGAGGACGATTATGCCGAGCGTCGGCGCCGAGGATTTGACCGCTTTCGTCATCGCCTTGTACGAGGCGGCTGGCACGCCGCCTGACCACGCGCAGATCGTCGCCACACACCAGGTCGGGGCCAACCTGGTCGGGCACGACTCGCACGGCGTGGTGCTACTGCCCACCTATATAGACCGCATCGGTCGCGGCCACATCGTGCCCGTGGCGCGGCCGGAGATCTTGAACGAGTCGCCGACAACCCTCGCGGTGAATGGAAGGTGGGGATTCGGCCCGGTCATCTCGGAGTGGACGATGGAGCGCCTCGTTGCCAAGGCGCGGGAGACGCGGATCGCGGCGGGAACGATTCGCGAGCAGAGCCACGTCGGGCGGCTCGCCGACTATCCGCTGATGGCCACGCGAGCCGGCTTCATCGGCCTGATGATGGCTGACTCGGGCCAGAGCGCCAAGGCCGTCGCGCCGTTCGGCGGCCGCGAGGCGCGACTGGGTACGAACCCGCTCTGCATCGCCTTTCCGAGCGATCTTCCCGGCCCGGTCTTCATCGACATGGCGACGAGTGCCGTCGCGGCGGGCAAGCTGAACCTGGCGCGCGCCCAAGCGAAGGCCATCCCGCTCGGCTGGCTGCTGGACAAGGACGGCAAACCCACCACGAATCCGAACGCTCAGCTCGAGGGTGGAGTAATGCTGCCGCTCGGCGGCCCCGAAGGGCACAAAGGCTATGGGCTGTCCTTTGCCGTGGAGACCCTGGCCGCGGTGCTTCCGGGGCTGGGCTTCGGCGTCGATCCGAAGGGGCGCCACAACGACGGCACATTCATGCTGGTCGTCGATCCGCGGGCGTTCTCGCCGACCGACTTCAAAGCCCAGGTCGAGGCGTTTGTGCGATACCTCAAGGCCACCCCTCCCGCCGAGGGCTTCGATGAAGTCTTCTATCCTGGCGAGATCGAGTACCGTACGGAGCAACGCCGCCGCCGCGCGGGCATCCCGATCGAAGACACGACATGGCGCCGGCTCGGCGAGACCGCTGCGCGCTACGGAATATCCCTGCCTCGAACCATGCCGCCGGAGTGAGCGGGAGAGGAATACTCAGGGCCTCATTCATGCCGCCAATCTCAGCACGCCGCGCCCCGGGACTTGGCTTCCGGCCGAGGCGTTCACTAGCCAGAGCGCATGCATCAACAAACTCGAAGGTCGCCCGCGGGAGGCAAAGGATTCGCCGCCAACAAAAGAAAAGGACGGCTATGTGGTCTTAGGTCCGACAGTGCTTTACTCCTCGAGTCCGAGCAGCAGGAGTTCCGCTCGCTCTATCGAGGCTCGACGTTCGGCACCGATAAGCTGCGCGACCGGCCGCTGTTCGGGCGGTAGCTCGAAGTACAATAGGTGGGTGCTTGAGATCGCGCTATCGATCGGTGGGCTTCTTCTTTCGGTGCTGACCTACTTCGCGGGGGTGAGGCGCGGCAAGAAGGATCGCCAGGAAGACCTGGCCGCTGCTGCGGCACACGAGGCAGATCACCGGATCGACAGGGTCGTCCAACGTTACGTGACTCTTGTTCGAACCAACCAGACCGGAGCACTGCACGGCCTGCTCGTAGCAGGCGTCAAGAACCTTCGGTCGTCTGATGAGAAGATCGGGG
>JAHFDK010000491.1 GCA_023249095.1 Candidatus Rokuibacteriota bacterium
ACGGCACGAGGTCCTGCCCCGCTGCCTCCCGGGCACGTGGTGTCGGGCGCCCGTCCGTGGTGCGCAGTACGCGCCTCAGGTCGTGCAGTGGCTGCGCGAGGATCCCGCCCTCTCGGCGAGACCGTGTGGCCGTATCCGACACCTCCTTGGCGTCAGACAGTCGGCCCCGTCAATCCGAGCCGAAGGGATGGTCGATGATGTAGCGCCAGCTTCCGTCGGGCTGGCGGCGGACCACCTCGGCGCTCCCATGGGCCATTTCCAACCGGCTTGCCGTCCGGCCCCGTGCCCTTGAGTCGCCACGCGCCGCGCAACAGGGCGATGTCGCCGTGTTGCACAACATGCTTCGTCTGCAGTTCACTCTTCCCTTTGAGCGCGAGAAACCCCTCAAGTGCCGAGCGAATAGCCTGGGTGCCCTTCACGGGTTCCGCCCCAGTCCTTCGACCTCCGTTCTTCGAACGCCCATTACCGGAGTTCATCGACACTCCCTGAAAATCCCCGCTTCGCGCGGGAGCTGAGCCATGGCAGACGGGGAGCCACCCAACTCGCTGATGAAATTCCTTGACGGGCTGTTCTCCGCGCTGTACCTGTGGGGGCCAACCCCCGACCAAAGCATCGCGACCCTCATCCCAGAAGGAGGAGGCGCCAGTGAAGCCGTTCCAACTTCCCCGATGGAAGCTCTCGAGCTGCTGCGGCCACGAGTTCAGATACGCGAGCGCGCCTGAGGGCACGCCCGCCGGCGCGACGCGCCGGGACTTCATCAAGGGGGCGGCGGCCGGCGTCACTGGACTCTCCGCGCTGGCCGCGCTGCCGGCAGGATCCGCTGCGCAGGGTCGCATGTATCCGCCGCCGCCGGCGACGAGCCCGGTCGAGGGGCTCATCGACTTCCACGTTCACACGGCGCCCGACTAACAAGGCGGGCTGTGCAATTCACCGTCAGACCATAGGAGGCTCTATGACCAGAGGCGTCGTTGCCATCCTGCTGGGGCTTCTCGGCTTTGGTAGCCTTGCGGGGGCCGAGGAGTTGTTCAAAGCGCGGCTGACCGGCGATCAAGAGGTTCCCGCCGTCGAGACCGGCACGACGGGACGTTTCGAGATCCTGGTCAACAAAGACGCCACGGCGGGTGAGTACACGCTGCGCGTCGACAGCGGCGTGCGGATCACCCAGTCCCACTTCCACTGTGCCCCGGCCGGCGTCAACGGGCCGATCATCGTGTTCCTGGCCGGCTTCCGACCTGAAGGCTGGGATGTCGATGGGAAGTGGGTCAGCAACGCGACGATCACCGACGACAACGTCATCCTCAAGACTACTCCGTGCGGGGCAACCCTGGCGGCGATCCTCGAGCAGGCCCGCCTCGGCAACGTCTACGTCAACGTGCATTCGGTGGCCCATCCCGGCGGCGTCGTCCGCGGTCAGCTCGAGCCAACCGGCGCTAATTGACCGCGGCGCGTCCACACCAACAGTTCCCGATAGACGGTTGGATCGTGGAGCCCCGGGGGCCCTGGGGCTCCTGTCTGGCATCTGAGCTTGGAAGGCATTGCCAACGAAGAACGAGGTGGCGCCCCCGAGCACGATCATCGTGACGATGCGGCGATCGGAGCATACGTCGGGGAAGATTTGCAGCGCATCCCCCAGCCCGAAGCGCCAGCATGCAGGTGAGGATCTTGAGGCGGAGGTACTCTTCGTCGCGCAGCCCGTACGCGCGGCGCTGGAGCACGCGGATCTTGTTGTTCAGACCCTCGACGAAGCCGAGGGCGACCTTGTTCTCCGGGAGGCAGTAGGCCGCGATCCCCTCTCAGTGCCGATCAATCATGGCGGCGAATTTCTCGTAGGGCCCCAGGCGTTGCCACTTGAGGGCCGCCCGCCAGTGCTCGAAGAAGCGGCGCGCCCAGCCCTCGCGGCCGTAGTCCCAGAGTTGGCCGAAGGATTCCTTGAGCAGGTAGGCGGTGTTCAACCGCTTGTTGGCGGCGAGCAGCGTCGTGAGCTCGAGATGACGGACTTCGACCTCCCCGCGGCGCTCGACAACGCCCTGACCCTCGTCCGCGAGCGGGCCCGGCGACGGGGAATGGCGCTGCACATGACCGTCGATGACCGGCTTGGCGAAGTCCGGGCGGACGAACGGAAGATCCGGCAGGTTGTGCTGAACTTGCTATCGAATGCGATCAAGTTCACGCCAGAGGGTGGCCGGATCGAGGTACGAGCGCTGCCCATTGATGAGGTCGTTGAGGTGTCGGTCAGCGATACCGGGGTTGGCATCGCCCCGGAGGATCAGGAGGCAGTGTTCGGCTGTCGGCCGGGGCTGACGCCGATGTGACGATGAAGTCCGAGTGGAAACGTCGTCGCTAAGGGTCAGGGTGTGGATCATGCGAGGATGGCTTCGCGAGAACTGTCGGACGGCCTGGGCGCTCATCGCCCTTGCGACCGGCATCACCGGGATCGCCCTGTTCGTGGGCGGGGATCGAGGCGGCCACCATCCGTTGCGTGCCGTCGGCGGGGG
>JAHFDK010000289.1 GCA_023249095.1 Candidatus Rokuibacteriota bacterium
TGAGAATGCTCTCAAGACGCCGAGCAGCATGATCAAGGGTCCACCGCTCTTCGACGATGCGGCGACCGTTCCGGCCTAGCTCGTCGGCCCACGCAGGACTGGCGCGCAGCTTGTTGATGGCACGGGCGACTTCGTCTGCGCACGGACGCACTGCAAGCCCGTTGACGCCGTCTATCAGTGTTTCTCGGACCCCCGCCTCGGCGAGTCCGATGACGGGCGTTCCGCAGGCGCCGGCCTCGACAGGGACGAGGCCGAACGGTTCCAGCCGCGGGGTGTACACCACGGCCACGGCCCGGTTCAGGGCATCGACGAGATCTTCGTCCGATGCGGCGTCGTGGACTTCGAACTCCACGCCTAGTCGTTCCGCGCACTCCTGCGCAGCTGCCCGGTAGGTCGGGTTTCCACCGGGGGCGAACCAGATGACTCGGGGCCGCGGCCTCTCGATGCAGCCAACGGCTTCGATGAGCATGATGGCGTTCTTTTGCGTTGAAAGGCCACCGACGCCAACGACCAGATCATCCTTTGGCCGACCAGTCGATCGGAAGCGTTCTGTGTCCACTCCCAGAGCGCATACCTCCGCATCGATACCGTAGGCCCTCAGGACGCTCTCCCGGCTGTAGAGCGAGTTCACGAGCAAGACGTCGAATCGGCCCGCGTTGTCAATCTCGAACCGGGCGCGCTGGGCCCTACGAAATGAACGAATTGCTTCCACCCCGACTCTCGCCGGGTACGACAGGCGTTCCCTCATGGAAACCGGGAATGCAGGACCGAGCCAGGGATATGTCGGATTCGCTTCGTAGAGCCACCGCTGGGGCTCCTGTAGGTAAAGGGCACGGGGGGCGGGCAGGAAACGAGCGATCGGCGGTGACCCGAAGTACTGGCAGGTCATGGCGAGGTAGCAATCGAAGTTCCCTCTCACCATCGCGGCTGCGCATAGCTCCGAGTGTTCGAGCAGCGCATCCATCAGCGGACGTGGATTGGCCAGCGCGGCACGGCGCCCCTGCGGCCACCAGGGGGGTTCGCCGTGGTCGAGGGGGACGACATGCTCCGCTATGAGCGATGACAGGGGCAGAAATGACCGGTCGGCCGACGGTTGGCACCAGGCTTCGACGTGATGGCCGCGATCCACCAATCCCTTGACGTGGGTGTAAAGCGCGCGCTTGGCTCCCCCCGCTGGCAGGTTGAACCAGATCGCGATGCGCATCCGGCCTTTCTAGCCGACCGTCACGTCCTCGAAGACGCCAGGTCTCAATTCACTATCTCGACTACCGGCACTGGGATGACGAACCGCGCGCCCCATGACCTGACCACTTCCATCTGTGCGACGATCTCATCTCGAAGATTCCAGGGCAGGATCGTGATGTAATCCGGCCTTGTCTGCATGAAGTATTCAGGACTACGAATGGGAAGATGACTTCCCGGCAGAAACCGACCCTGCTTGTGTGGACTGCGGTCCACGACGTACGCCATATCCGACACTGTGACGCCGCAGAAGTTCAGCAGCGTGTTCCCTTTCGCGGCCGCCCCGTAGGCAACGACGCACTTCCCATCGGCGGAGGCGGCTACGAGAAAGTCGGAAAAAGACTGACGACAGCGCTCGACGTCACGCGCGAAGCCGCCGTATCGTAGGGGATCCAAGAGCCCGGCTGCGGCCTCCTTCTCTCGGAGGGAGAGAAGCCTCTCACTGGCACTTCTCTCCGAATCCACGTGTGTCGCCCACACTCGCAGGCTACCTCCGTGGGTAGGAAGCTCCTCCACATCGAATACTTCCAAGCCATGTGCGTTCAGAACCCGCTCTGCGGTGTGCAGCGAGAAGTAGGAGAAGTGCTCGTGGTAAATCGTGTCGAATTGCACGGATTCGATGAGTCGGAGCAAATGCTGGACCTCGATGACCAGTACGCCTCTCGGCGACAGGACCGTGGCCAGACCGGCCACGAAATCGTTGAGGTCGGGCACGTGGGCGAGCACGTTCATCGCCACCAAAAGATCCGCTTGGCGGCTGCCGGCGACCAGCTCCGATGCGAACTCGCTCCCGAAAAATCGGGCTTCGGTAGGTACACCGGCGGCCTGAGCCACTGCTGCGACATTCGTCGCCGGCTCAATGCCGAGTACGGGCACGCCTCCATCGCGGAAATGCTTGAGTAGGTAGCCGTCATTGCTCGCGACTTCAATGACCAGACTGTCCGGCCCGAGCTCCAGTTCCCGAGTAGCGCTCTGTGCGAAACGGCGGGCATGCTCGACCCAGGAATCGGAGTAGGACGAGAAGTACGCGTAGTGGCCGAAGATCACTTCTGGCGGGACAACGTCGTCCACCTGAACCAGAAAGCACTGGTCACAGACCCGCGCGTGCAGGGGATAGCGCGGCTCCGGCTCGCCGAGCTGCGACTCCTCGAGGTAGGAGTTGGCGAGGGGCATCTCGCCGAGGTCGACGACCGTCCGGCTCAGCCGTGCGGCGCAAAAATGACACGTCTGCGGAGCGGTCAATCCGCCACCAGCGCTTCGTAGCGCTCGATCTGCGCGTGGGCGAGCGCGCTGAGGCTCGCGCCCCCCGCCTCCGCTCGCCACCACTCGATCGTCCACCCCAGCGCCTGGTCGAGGTCAAGTCGCGGCTGCCAGCCAAGTGTCTCCGCTGCGAGGCCTGCGTCCAGTCGCAGGACAGGGGACTCGTGGGGCTGCGCCTCGTCCTCCAGCTCCCACCGTCCGCCGCCGGCCATCCGGAAGGCGCGGTCCACCACTTCCGCCACGGGAATTTGGGCCTCGTGTGTCGGACCGAAATTCAGTGCCGGGGGGGTCGCAAGGGGGCATTCGACGAGGCGCTCGGCGAGCAGAAGATAACCATGCAAGGGTTCCAGCACGAACTGCCACGGTCGGATCGCCTTCGGGTACCGAAGACGCAGCGGACGCCCGATGCGCAGAGCCCGACGGGCATCGGGCAGCAAACGGTCAGGAGCCACGTCCCCTCCGCCTATCACGTTACCGGCCCGCGCCGTGGCCAGTCCCGGGCGCTTCTGTGACCAGACCCAGCCCTTGGCCACCAACTCGGAACAGGCCTTGGATGTGCTGTAGGCGTCGAGCCCACCGAGCCGGTCATCCTCTGCCATCGGGCGTCCGTCGCCGGAGTCGGCATAGACCTTGTCGGTCGTCACCACGACGACGGCTTGCAGCGAAGTCGTCCTGTCAAGGGCTTCAAGGAGGTTCACGGTTCCCATGACGTTCACTTCGTACGTATCGATCGGGTCGGAAAAGCCGGCCCGCACCAATGGCTGGGCCGCGAGGTGAAAAACAACCTGCGGATCCGACCTCTCCACGACGGCGCGCAGCTCCGGCCGGCGCCGAATGTCGACGAAGTGCGAATCGAGGTCAGGCCACGGACCCAGCGCGCCGAAGGCGCCGTCGTCGTCGGCTGGCGGGAGCGCTATCCCCGTCACGTGGGCTCCGAGACGCTGCAGCCACAGGGTCAGCCACGCCCCCTTGAAACCGGTATGGCCGGTGAGGAGCACCCGGCGGCCAGCCCAGAAGGCCGAGGTCACGACCAAGCCTTCCACGGGGCGTTCCCGGATGCCCACATGGCTTCGAGCAACTCCTTCTCGCGAAGTGTGTCCATCGGCTGCCAGAACCCGTCGTGCCGCCACGCCCGCAGCTCGCCGAGGTCGACCAGCCGTTCGAGGGGCCGGCTCTCCCATGCCACGTCGTCTCCCTCGATCACATCGAGCGCGTTCGGCATCAGCACGAAGAAGCCGCCATTGATGAGCCCGCTGGCAGCTTGGGGCTTCTCCTCGAACCGAACGACTCGATCGTCCTCGACAACCGAGCGCCCGAAGCGGGCCGGGGGACGGACGACGGTCATCGTGGCCAATGCGCCGTGACGACGATGGAAGGCCAGCTGCGCGCCGAAGTCGATATCCGCCAAGCCATCGCCATACGTGAGAAAGAATGGCTTCTCTGGGTCCAGAAAGCGCCTGACTTGCAGAACGCGGCCACCGGTCAGCGTTGATTCACCGGTTTCCACAAGGGTCACGCGCCAGGGCTCACTGCGGCTGCCGTGATAATCAACCGTGTTCCTTTCCATGTCGATCGTCACGTCAGCGCTGTGCAGGAAGTAGTTGAAAAAGTACTCCTTGATCATGTAGCCGCGGTACCCGAGGCACACGATGAAGTCGCGCACACCAAAGCTCGAATAGCCCTTCATGATGTGCCACAGGATGGGACGCGATCCGACCTCGATCATGGGCTTCGGCCGGGTGTGGGACTCCTCGCTTATCCGAGTGCCCCGGCCGCCGGCCAGGATGACGCACGCGGTCATCGTTCCTGAGTGCCGGCCACGGCCTTCTCGGGTTGCGCCTCCCACCATGCCACCGTGTCACGTAGGCCCTCGGCCAGCGAGTGCCTGGGGCGCCACGCCGGAGCGTTCAGAGGTCCAGGGTCGCCGGTCACCACGAACTCCTCCCCGGGAGCAGTCGAGAGCGCTTCCCGCCTGTGACAAGGGCTCTCATCCGAGTTGACGATCGGCGCCGCTCAATGGAATCGGCTTCGGCTCGATGATGGACCAGTCCAACATCGGCCGGACGACTCCGGGCCACGCGTTCGCATACTCGCCGCGGACGCCGTCTCCCGTACTGCGGTCGACCACATGGAATGAAACAGCATCGGCCTCGAGCGCGTGCACACGCGTGGGGTTGTATGTGCTGATCGCAGCGAGAACGAAAAACCGGCCTTCGGCAAGGAAGTTCCCGGGGATATGGCACGTCGCCCGCACCACACCAGGCGTCCGGCGTGTCTCCCTCCAGCGATGATTGTTGAAGTCGCTCGTGGCAAACAGCACTACGCCGTCTTCGTTGGTGACGTGCAGATTGGCCGAGGGACGGAGGTCCTCGTCGTCCCTCATGTGCCAGTACTCGAGCTCAAGTGACACCGGACGGCGGATGTCGAGCTCTTCGGTCACAACTCCTCGGTCGTCGCGTACTCGCACAGACCGCAGCCGAGCGACCTCGTCACCCGGGGCCAACTCGGGTGTCTCCCAGTGGCGCTCTGCGGCCGAACCGAGACCCGAGTCAAGGTACGTACGAAGCACTTCCTGCGCGTTCCCATCCGCCACGAGACCACCTCGGTCGAGCAGGATCACCCGTTCGCAGAGGCGCAAAACGGAGGGCATCGAGTGGGATACGAACACGACGGTCCGACCGCTCTCGCCGATGTCTTCCATGCGTCCGAGGCACTTCTTTTGGAAATCCGCGTCCCCGACGGCGAGAACCTCGTCCACGAGGAGAATATCGGGCTCCAGATGGGCGGCGACGGCGAAGGCCAGCCGGAGATACATGCCCGAGGAATATCGCTTGACCGGTGTGTCGAGGAACGCTTCGACACCGGCGAACTCTACGATCTCATCAGTTTTTGCCTGTATCTCGCTGCGGCGCATCCCGAGGATCGCGCCACTCAAGAGGATGTTGTCCCGACCGCTCAGCTCAGCGTGGAACCCAGTTCCGACCTCAAGGAGCGAACCTACCCGGCCACGGAGTTCGGCTCGACCCTCGGTCGGCGCCGTGATCCGGGCGAGGAGCTTCAGGAGCGTGCTCTTGCCGGCACCGTTGCGCCCGATGATGCCCACCCGCTCCCCCGGCTGGATCGCGAAAGAAACGTTGCGCAGGGCCCAGAACGTGCGATCGACTTCAGGAGCCCGTTCCCGCCGCCGCACCGATCGAAGCAGATCCTCTCGCAACGACCCGTAGCTGGCCCGCCCTCCAGTCGAAGCACCGAGCCGATATTGCTTTCCGAGGCCCTCCACGCGTATCGCGGAATGCAATGCTTCAGATGACATCGGCGAACCCGTGCTCAACGCGCCGGAAGTGATAGAGGCCACCAACCAACAGGACGAGTGCCACCGCGGCGGATACTCCCATGAGCGCCCATGGTGGGTGACCCCGCCCGAGCAGGCCCCAGCGGAAACCCTCGACGACGCCGGCCATAGGGTTGAGGCCGAACAAAGCCCGGAACCGCCCGGGCACCAGGCTCGCCGGATAGACCACGGGGGTGGCGAAAAGCCAAAGCTGGATCAGAAAGGGAACCGCATAACGCACATCCCGATAGGCAACGTTGAGTGCCGAGAGCCACACACTCACACTCGAAGCCGCCAGCAACGCGTAAAGAGCGAAAACCGGCAGGAGCACTGTGGTCCACGCCGGCATGAGCCCATAGGCGAGCATCATCATGATCAGCATCCCGGTTGCCACCAGCAGGTCGGGAAGCCAGGAGAGAAGTGCGGCCAGCGGTATCGCCAGCCGTGGGAAATACACCTTCGACACCAAGTTGGAACTGGAAACCAGACTTTCTGTGGCAGTGCCGGTCGCGTTGGAGAAGTACGTCCACGGGAGGAGGCCACTGAAGGCGAACACCGGGTAGGGGATGCCGTCGGAGGGAACTTTCGCCAGCCTTCCAAGAAATACGGTGAAGACGACCATCATGAGAAGCGGCTGGAGAACGGCCCACGCAACGCCAATCGACGCCTGGGCGTATCGGACCTTCACGTCGCGCCATGCCAGGAAGTAGACGAGGTCTCGATGAGCCCAAAGGTCTCTCAGGTTCAGCGCTGCCCAGCCCCGCGGTGGCGTAACGACGACCACGCTCGGTGCTACGGCGCGCTCAGGCGCCATGCGAGCTTGCTTTTCGTGGTATCACCCACGCATCGACAACGTAGCATCAAGGTCGGCAAGGGTCGGGAGGTTCCGATCGCGATCCGACATCGTCAGCACCCCGACATCAGGCCAGGCGATTCCGATCTCGGCATCGTCCCAGCGGACGCCGCGCGCCGCATCGGGCCGATAGGGGACTGATATCTGGTAGCGGACGTCTGAGTCCGCCTCGAGGGTTATGAATCCGTGGGCCATCCCCCTGGGTATGTAGTGCGCTTGAAGGCGGTCCGCAGAGAGCTCCACTGCCGTCCATCCTCCGAATGTCTCCGACTCGACACGGAGATCGACAGCAACATCGAAGATGCGACCTCGACTGCAACTCACGAGTTTGGTCTCCTCGTACGGTGCAGTTTGAAAATGGAGACCTCGCATTGTCCCCGCTCTGGGATTCCTGGAGACGCTACATTCGACAAATCGGATATCCAGTCCGATGGCGGCGAACTCCTCGGTGGAGTACGTGCGGCCGAAACAGCCCCGATCGTCCTCGGCCAAAATCGACTCGACGACGATACATCCAGACAGTCTAGTCTCCTGCAACCAAAAATGGGTGGCGGTCATTCGGATTGTCTCCTGCAGGAATCGCATGACGGTTTCGCAACGTGCGAGCCATTGTATCAGTGAACGTGACCGCTCCGGCTTCCGAGGTACTGAGCCATCGATGAGGCAGTGGTGCTTCTCGCCAAAGCGCCCGTAGTGTGTTAGCACTTGCGAAACTTTGAGAGACTATGCAGAATCGCACCCTGCCATTCACTGCGATATGGTTCGACGTGTCTCAGTAAAGTGCAATTGCCTGTGCCGATGCCCTCGCACGGAGTGCCGGGATCGGCACGTGCGGATTCT
>JAHFDK010000492.1 GCA_023249095.1 Candidatus Rokuibacteriota bacterium
GCCCTCTTTCGGGTGGGCGAAGCGTTCTACGCACTGAGCGATACGTGCACGCATCGAGGAGGGCCGCTGTCCGAAGGGACGGTCGAGGGAGCCGAAGTGACCTGCCCCTGGCACGGGGCGCGGTTCGACATCAAGAGCGGGGCCGTCCTGGGGGCGCCGGCGGGACGAGAGGTCAGGAGCTACCCGGTGCGGGTCACCGGCGCCGACCTCGAGATCGAAGTGTGAGGCCTGGACTCCCTCCCGATCCGGAGGGCGAGGCTCCCTGTGCGCTTCGGCGGGTCGAGGATGGAACCCTGGTGCTCGTCTGGCTCAGGCAGTTTTAGACAGGTGCCATGCCTCACGCTTTGAACGGGCTGCGGGTAGTCAGCTTCGAGAGCCGCCGGGCGGCAGAGATGGCTGAACTGATCCGCAACTACGGCGGCGAGCCGATCCAGGCGCCGGCCATGCGCGAAGTCCCGCTGACCGACCAGCGCGAAGCGCTCGCGTTCGGCGAGACACTCCTCGCCGGCGACTGGGACGTGCTGATTCTGCTGACCGGTGTCGGCACGCGGATGTTGATCGCCACGCTCGCGACGTGCTGGCCGAAGGACGAGGTGGTGAAGGCGCTGGGACGGCTCACGCTGGTCTGCCGCGGGCCCAAACCGATCGCCGCGCTCAAGGAGGTTGGCCTCGCGCCGGCGCTCGCGGTGCCCGAGCCGAATACCTGGCGCGACCTGCTTTCGGAACTGGACCTCAGGCTCCCGGTCGCGCGAAAGCGCGTCGCCGTTCAGGAGTATGGCGCGCGCAACGAAGAGCTGCTGGCCGGGCTTCGGCAGCGCGGAGCCCGTGTCACGGCGGTCCCGGTGTACGGGTGGGCGCTGCCCGAGGACATGGGGCCACTGAGTGCCGCCATCGATCGGTTGGCGGCGGGCGAAGTGGAGGTGGCGCTGTTCACCAGCGCCCACCAGGTGGACAACCTGTTCCGCGTGGCGGCCCAGATGGAGCGCGCAGACGCGCTGCGTGACGCGCTCCGCGGCAGAACGGTGGTCGTGTCGATCGGTCCCATCACTACCGAGGCGCTCCAGGGCCACGGCATCCAGCCCGACCTACACCCCGAGCACCCGAAGATGGGACATCTGCTGATCGCGGTTGCGCGGGAGGCGGACAACCTCCTGCGGCGCAAGCGAGGCGGCTAGAGTGGCCGGCACGTGCTCTGTCGCGTTGCGCAAGCCGCGAGATAAGGTCAACCATAACTCGTACACCGGGCTGGTCCTGAAGAACGGGAAGTATGTTCGTGAGGCGCCGGAGTTCTACGTGAAGCAGATGCTGGTCTTTCTCGACGACCAGAAGGTCAGCGAGTTTCAGATGACGTCGGCTGTGAGCCCGAACCCGCTCATCCACTTCCCGTTCAAGGCCACACGCAGCAGCTCGCTCCGCGTGGTGTTCATCAACAACGAAGGCCAGCCCTCGCAGCCGATTCGATTGTGATCTCGCCTTAACCCGAGAGCGCCTGCGCGTGACAGAACGAGACCCGACCGGGGTGCCCCGTCCGACGTCCTCTCGAGTGACTCCCGCCGAGTTTGTGCGGGGGCTCCGAGACGAGGTCGCGACGCACGCCGCCGTGACCCACCCATTTCTCCTGCGCTTCGCCGCCGGAGCGCTCACGCGGTGGCAGATCTGGGGCTATGCCTCGCAGCATTACTATCTGGTCTGTTTTTTCACGGCCTACCTCGAGGCGATCGCGAATCGGACGCCAGACCCCCAAGTACGAGGCCTCGTCCGGGACATCCTCGAGGACGAATACATGCGGCCGCAAAGCTTCGAGCGATCTCACCCGGCCCTCTACCGTCGATTTCTCCGTGCCGTGGGTTTCGGCGAAGGTGAATGGGATCGGGTCCCGCTGTTGCCGGCGACCCGAACCTTCGTCCAGATTCATCTCGACACGACGCTGCGCTCGTGGTTGCAAGCCTTGGGAGCGGTCGGCCCCGGCCACGAGTGGGCGATCCCGCTCATGTTTCCGCATCTCGTGCGGGGGATCGAGAGGAGTCTTCGGCTCGAACCCGCCGCATTGGAGTATTTTCAGCTCCACATCGACCTGGATGTCGAACACGGGAACGCGTTACAGAAGGGTCTCCTCCGTTGGGCCACGACCGAAGAGAATCAGGACGACATCCACCAGGGCGCCCGACGCTCGCTCGACGCCCGCGCCGCATTCTGGAGCGCGCTCGCGGAGCAGCTATTCCCCGATCTTTCCTCGGAACAGACTGGCTGAATGAAGCCACCGCACGCCCTCTCTCACCGGCCGAGGCGAGCAGGCTCGCGGAAGACGCGGTGCGAACGGCCGAAGCGGCCGGTGAAGTCTTCAACCGCGCACTCGTCTATACCGCGGTCGGCGAGCTCAGCAGCGCCAAAGGGGATCTCCACGCGGCGATCTCGGTGCTCGAGCGGGGCCTTGTGCTCTGCCAGAGCGTTCTCATCTTCTTCCCATGGACCGCCTCAAACCTGGGAT
>JAHFDK010000056.1 GCA_023249095.1 Candidatus Rokuibacteriota bacterium
ATCTCCTTCTTGTCCTTGGTGGACTTCGAGAGCTTCTTCAGCTCGTCGGTCACGGCCTCCACGGCCGCCTCGATGCCGCGCTTGAGCCCCATCGGGTTGGCGCCCGCGGTGACGTTGCGGAGGCCCTCGCGGAAGATCGCCTGCGCCAGCACGGTCGCAGTGGTCGTGCCGTCGCCCGCGATGTCCGAGGTCTTGGACGCGACCTCCTTCAGCATCTGCGCGCCCATGTCCTCATAGGGATCCTTCAGCTCGATCTCCTTGGCGACGGTGACGCCGTCCTTGGTGATCGTGGGGCTGCCGAACTTCTTGTCGATGACGACGTTGCGGCCTTTCGGGCCCAGCGTCGCCTTCACGGCCGCCGCCATGATGTTGACGCCCCTGAGCAGCGCGCTCCGGGCCTCCTCGTCGAACTTGAGCTGCTTCGGCATGGATCACGTTCCTCCTTACTCGAGAATGGCGAGGATGTCTTCCTCGCGCAGGATGAGATACTCCTTGTCGTCGATCTTGACCTCGGAGCCCGAGTACTTCCCGAACAGGATCTTGTCGCCGGCCTTCACGTCGAGGGGGATCTTCTTGCCGTCGTCGCCGACCTTGCCGTTGCCGACGGCGATCACTTTGGCTTCTTGCGGCTTCTCCTTGGCCGTATCGGGGATGATGATCCCACCCTTCTTGACCTCTTTCTCCTCGAGCCGCTCGACGAGGATGCGGTCATGCAGCGGACGAATCTTCATGGTGTCTCTGCCTCCTTCGTGCTTTGTTGATGTTGCGCCGGTCTTCCTGGCGGTGGGCTTGACCATCCCCAAATCCCCAGAGAGCAGTTAGCACTCAAACTCAGCGAGTGCTAATATTAGCCGCGGCTCCGGGAAGGATCAAGCGGAAAATCCGGAAGGAGAATCATGGGAAAAAGTCTTTTAGTTTCAAATGTTTTACCCCGAGAGGCGTTGATGCTGATCCCCAGCGAAGTTTCCATCGACTACAACGACAGCCTGGCCGCCCTTTCAAAACCGGAGCTGATCGCCCGCCTGAGGGGCAAGGATGGCCTCATCTGTCACATCATCAGCTCGGTCGACGACGAGGTCCTGGCGGCAGCGCCGACCGTGAAGGTCGTCGCCAATGTGGCCGTCGGCTACAACAACATCGACGTCGCCGCCGCCCACCGCCGGGGAGTGGTCGTCACCAACACGCCGGACGTGCTCACCGAGACGACGGCGGACTTCGCCTGGGCGCTCCTGATGGCGACCGCGCGGCGCGTCGTCGAGGCTGACCGATTCGCACGCTCGGGCCAGTGGCACCGCTGGCAGTGGGACCTGCTCTGGGGCGCGGACGTCTACGGAAAGACCCTCGGTCTCGTCGGATTCGGGCGGATCGGGCGGGCCGTCGCGCGACGCGCGCTCGGCTTCAACATGCGCGTCCTCTACCAGGACGCCGTGCCGGCGGACGCCGCCGTCGAGCGCGAACTGAGCGTCTCCCGCGAGGAGCTGGAAGCCGTGCTCCGGGAAGCCGACTTCGTCAGCCTCCATACGCCGTTCCTGCCGGAGACCCGTCACCTGATGAACGAGCGCACTCTGCGCCTCATCGGCGATCCTGGTGAACGCCTCCCGCGGACCGGTCGTCGCCGAGGCCGCGCTCGTTCGGGCCCTTCAGGAGGGCTGGATCGCCGGTGCGGGACTCGACGTGTTCGAGGAGGAACCGAAGATCCATCCCGGCCTCATCCCCCTGACGAATGTCGTGCTGGCGCCGCACATCGCGAGCGCTTCGTCCGACACGCGGGTTGCCATGGCGACGCTCGCCGTCCGCAATTGCCTGGCCGTCCTCGAGGGGAAGCCTCCGCTGACCCCGGTGCAGTGACCAACGGCTGAGAGGCCTGATCGATGGCGCTTGTCCACCTCGAGCACGTCACGAAGCGTTTCGGGGCCGACCGTCCGCCGGCAACCGACGGGCTGTCCTTCACCGTCGAGAGCGGCCGCATCCTTGCGCTGTTAGGGCCCTCGGGATGCGGGAAGACCACGACGCTCCGGCTGATCGCCGGATTCGAGACACCGGACCAGGGCCGGATCGCGATCGCCGGGCGGACGGTCGCTGACGCGGACCGGGGGATTCACGTGGCGCCCGAGGCGCGGGGCGTCGGCGTCGTCTTCCAGGACTACGCGCTCTTCCCCCACCTCACCATAGGGCAGAACGTCGGCTTCGGGCTCGAGCGCACGAGCCGCAGCGAGCGGCGGGCGCGCGTCGCCCAGGTCCTCGACCTCGTCGGCCTGACGGACTTCGCCGAGCGCTATCCGCACGAGCTCTCGGGCGGCCAGCAGCAGCGCGTGGCGGTCGCCCGCGCCCTGGCGCCAGCGCCCACGCTCATCCTGCTGGACGAGCCGTTCTCCAACCTGGACGCCGATCTGCGGGCACAGATGCGCGACGAGGTCGAGAAAATCTTGCGGGCCACCGGCACCACGGCGATCTTTGTCACGCACGATCAGGAGGAGGCCTTTACGATCGCCGACCAGGTCGGCGTCCTCGACCAGGGCCGCCTCGAGCAGGTCGGGGCGCCGGAGGTGATTTACCACAATCCGGCGACACCCTTCGTCGCCGAGTTCGTGGGCGCTGCGGACTTTCTCCCCGGTCTCGTGTCGCGGGAGGGCATCGTCACGGAGATTGGCGTATTCGGCAACCTGAACGGGCGCGCGCTGGGCTCGCGCGTCCGCGTGATGATCAGGCCAGACGACGTCACCTTCGTGCCCGACGCGGCCGGCGAGGCCGTGATCGTCCGCCGCTACTTCCGCGGCTCGGAGAACCTCTACTGCCTCGACCTGCCCTCGGGCCACCGCGTCCATTCATCGCAGCCCTCGTCGGCGGCCTTCCCGAACGGGCTCCGGGTGCGCCCGGAGGCGCACGTGCTGCACGTCGTCACGTTCCCGGCGACGTCGTGACGGCGTGGCGCATCCAGACGTTCGGCTCGACGTAGCGCCCCAGATTCCGCCGGCGATCGATCCTCACGGGTGCGAGCGCCCCGGGGACGATGTACCAGCCGCTCTCCGGAAACGTCATGGTCGTCCACGCCTCCCACTCCGCCACGGTGCCCGTGACTACCATCGACCGCGGCGCCACGCGCAGGAACTTCGCGCCCAGGCGCCAGTGGACGCGGAGCCACGGGTCGAACGGAGCGCCGTCGGCCCGCGCCCAGCGGAGGTAACGGCGCATCGGCGTCGTTGGGTATCGGTGCTTGAGCGTCGGGCGCACGGGCGCGATCAGCGCGCCGAGGCCGTGTCGGGCGGCAAGGACCCTCATCGCGCGGATGAGCTGTGCACTGAGGCCTCGGCCCTGCCGGTCGGGCGCCACCGCGGCCAGGAGCGCTGACAGCACCGTCGGCGCCCGGCCTCGCGCCCGACCCCGCATGCCCCGCTCGAGGGCACCGTCCACGCCCGAGGGCAGGTCGCGCAGCCGGCCGCTCCACGCAAGGGGAATCGTGACGCCGGCGGCGACCACGGCGCCGCGCGTGTCGCACAGCACCGGCTGGAATTCCGCGAACTCGCGGTACAGCACGGGCCAGTGACGCCCGCACACCGGATCGTGATGGATGAACTCCATCTCCGGCGGCCAGAGCGAGGCGGTAAGTCGCCGCACCTCGCCCGCGAGATCGGGACGCTCGGCGAGGGTGACGGCGCGGGTTCGCGCCGGCCCGGCTCGGCTCACGTGGGGCGGGTATGGCTCATCCTCGGTCCTCCGCCGGCCGCGCCCCGGCTAGCGCTAGCCGGCGCTGCAGCCGGCCGAGCCGATGCGCAAAGGCGTCGACCGTCCGGAGGGGCGCCCGTGTGGCCTCGGCGAGCCCGAGCGCGTCTTCGACGATCGCGCGCGCCGTCACGAAGTCGCGGCGGCGGTGCTCGTGGAACTTCGCCAGCTCCTCCCACGGGCGCGGGTCGAACGTGGCGTGGCGCATAGCCGCCTCCCAGAGCGAGCGCGCGGCTTCCCAGCGGGCGAGGCGCTTCTCCCACCGCGCCAGGCGCAGTCGTACCGCCTGTGCCGGCGCGCCCGCGAGCCCGGCCGCGAGCGCCGCGCGATAGCACGCGAGCGCGCGCTCGACATCCACCGGTTCCCAGAGCCGCCCGAGCCCGCCCAGCTCCGCCGCGGTCATCTCCGCTCGGGCGGAGAGCGCTCCGACGAACCAGCCGAGCAGCCCCACCAGCGTGAGGATGTCGTCCCGGTTGTGCGCCAGCACGCGGCCGAGCGGCGCCGCACGACGCGAGCGCAGAAAGTCGAAGTAGAGCGCCGGAATCAGGGCGCCGGGAATGTCGTCGTCTCGCACGACACCGATCACCTCGCGCTCGAGCGTCGCGAGTCGGCAATCGGCGAAGCACGACGTCCACACTCGCCGCGACGGGCCCAGGAGGTCGAGATGGGGCAGCGCGGCCGGCCAGCGCCGACGCGCCATGATGAAGCGCGTCTCGAGCAGCGGCAGGTCGAAGCTCGCCCCGTTGAAGGTCACCACGGCGCTCGCCCGCTCGAGGAGTAACCGCAACGCCGCCAGAAGCGCCGGCTCTTCGTCGAAATCCCGCATGAAGTGCTGCGCCAGGATCAGGCGGTCGTCTTCGAGCCAAGCGGCGCCGATCAGGAACGCGTAGGTGCCGGTACCGCCGGCGAGGCCGGTCGTTTCGGCGTCGAGGAAGAGCAGGCTGCGCGGGTCCCCGACGGGGGTGGCCGCGCGCGACACCGCGCTCAGGAGGTCCAGGGGCGTCTCGAACGCCGCGCCCAGCGGTTGGCGGCCGTGCCGGTACGAGAGCGGGAACTCACGGCGCACCACCAGGAGCTGCCCCTCGCCGGTGTCGACGAGCTCGCCGCCGAGCACCTCCTCGATGGGCGGGGCTGCGGGACGCTTGGGGCGCCGCGTCTCGATGCGCCGGATGACGCGGCGGAGGTCGTCGAGCGACCCGGAGGCCACGCGATCTCAGTCGGTCAGCGCGCGCAGGAGCGCCTGCGCGGTGGCCTTGGCCCTGCGCCCGACCTCGTTCACCGGCCCGACGCACGAAGGACAACCGGCCCGGCAGGCGCACGCCTCGAGCGTCGCGAGCCCGCGGCGGAGGAGATCGGGCAGGATCTCGAACACGTGCTCGGCCAGGCCGATGCCGCCCGCGTGGGAGTCGTAGAGATAGATGGTCGGGTTGAACTGGTCGGCGTCCATCAGGCGTCGCTTGGCCGACTCGCGCGTCGCCACAACGCCGCTCGTCGCCGGCGTCGTGTCGCCCAGCCAGGAGCCGAGGTCGCGGATGTCGCAGAGCAGGAAGATCGGCGCCAGATGGTGGAGCAGGTACGTCACCGCGCGCAGGCCGTCGATCACTTCCGCGCGCGAGGGGTTGACCCGCGCCAGGACCTCGGGTCCCACGGTGAGCCACGCGGCCGTCGTCTGCATCTCCTGCTGAGGCAGCTCGACTTCGCCAGAGCCGACGTTCTCGAGCGTCCCCATCTTGATCTTCTTGAACCCGACGACCTTCTCGGCCACGAGCACCTCGCCCTGCTCGGCGAGGTACGCGGGCTGCGAGACTTCGGCGAGGCGCCGGAGGATCCAAACGCCCCTGGCGCTGACCGCGTCGGTGAAGTAGTCCACGGCGACGCGCTTGACGTAAGCCACCTTCTCCTCGTCCTCGCGGAAGTGGAGCTCCTGCACCTCGTACGGGTCGCTTTCCACCAGATAGATCGCTTTGGGGTAGATCGTCGCGAACGCGCTCCCCCAGTCCACTTCGGCGATGATCTGGCGCCGCTTCGTCTGCTTCTCGTCGCGCGCCGTCGTGTCGATGACGAGGAAGTTGTCGGTCGTGACCGTGCGGAGAGACGTGTGGTCCGCCGGGTAGGTCTCGGCGGCCCAGTGCCAGCGGCGCCCCGTATGGTGGAGCACGCCCTCGTCCTCCAGCGCCCCCAGAAACCGCCGGACGTCGAGGTCGCCGAACCGCTCGTCGTCACCGACCGGCAGCTCGAACGCGGCGCACTTGAGATGACTCACCAGGATGAACGGGTTGTCGGGGTTCACCCGCGCGTGCTCGGGCGGCATGCCGAAGAGGTAGTCGGGGTGGGTGACCATGAACTGGTCGAGCGGGGCGCTCGTCGCCACGAAGACGGCCACCGAGCTGCCACTCCGTCGACCGGCGCGCCCCGCCTGCTGCCAGAGCGACGCGATGGCGCCCGGATAGCCGGCCAGCACCGCGACGTCGAGGTGGCCGATGTCCACGCCCAGCTCGAGGGCGTTGGTCGAGACCACGCCGAGCACCTCGCCCTCGCGCAGCCCCTTCTCGACGGCCCGCCGGCGCGTCGGCAGATAGCCCCCTCGGTACCCGCGCACGATGCCGCTGTCGCCGGTCTTGTCGACGACGCCGCTCTTGATCGCCGTCAACAAGACTTCGGTGGCGAGCCGGCTCTGGGCGAAGACGATCGTCGCGATCCGCTCCTTGAGAAACCGAACCGCGAGCTTCGCGGCCTCGCCGAGATACGGCGCGCGGATGCCGAGCTCCCGGTTGACGACAGGCGGGTTGTAGCAGACGAAGACACGGTCGCCCGTCGGGGCTCCGCTCTCCGTGATCTCCTCGACCGGCTCGCCCGTGAGCCGCCGCGCCAGCTCACCCGGGTTCGCAATGGTCGCGGAGGCCATGATGAATTGTGGCGCCGAGCCGTAGTGCCGGCAGATGCGCCGCAGCCGCCGCAGCACGTTGGCGAGATGCGAGCCGAAGACACCCCGGTACGCGTGGAGCTCGTCGATCACGACGTATCGGAGGTTCTGGAAGAGCGTCGCCCACTTCGTGTGATGCGGCAGGATTCCGGAGTGGAGCATGTCGGGATTCGTGAGGACGAGGTTCGCGCGGGCACGCACGGCGCGTCGCGCGTCCTGGGGCGTGTCGCCGTCGTAGGTGAACATCCGCATCTCCGGCAGTTGCCGGGCGAGCTCTTCCAGCTCGGCCAGCTGATCCTGGGCGAGCGCCTTCGTGGGGAACAGATAGAGCACCCGCGCGTCGGGCTGGTGCACCAGGGCCTGCAGCGCGGGCAGGTTGTAGCAAAGGGTCTTGCCCGACGCCGTCGGCGTGACCACGACCACGTGATGGCCCTTCTCGATCAGCTCCCAGGCCCGCGCCTGGTGCGAATAGAGCTCGGCGATCCCACGCCTACGAAGGGCCTCGCCGATCCGCGGGTCGAGCGAAGACGGGAACGAGGTCAGGACGGGGGCACGAGCCGGGAAATGTCGGCTCGCCGTGATGCACGGACCCGTCGACGGTGAGGTCAGCAGATCGTCGAGGATCCGGCCGAGCATCGCGGCCACTCTAGCACGTCCGTGGGGGCCGGCCGACTTCTACCTCAAGATTTTCGCGTACGCCTCTTCGCTGAAGCCGACGAGGAGCGCGCGACCCACCCTGAGGGTCGGCGCCCGCAGGCCCCCGGTGGGCCCGAGCAGAAGCGCCAGCAGCTCGGCCCTTCCCGACCGCGATGCCTTGACGTCGACGCGGACCACCCGCTTGCCCCTGGCGACGTAGATCTCGTCAACGTTCCGGGTCACGGCCAGGGCGGCCTCTCCGACGATCGGCGATTTCCGCGTGTCGACCTGCTCGACGATCGCGATCTTCTTCTTCGCAAGGAACTCTTGCGCTTTGCCGCAAGAGCTTCAACCCTTCCGGTGATAGCTCCAGTCGACTCGAGTCATGGCGTTATTTGTATCATAGCGGCGTGCGCCCCACGTACTGGCTCCCGCCCGCCCTCTGGATGGCGGTGATCATGTGGCTCTCGTCCGATGTGGGGAGCGCCGAGCACACCGAACACTGGCTGGTGCCGATCCTCCGAATGCTGGCGCCGTGGGCGGCGCCGGCCCGACTCGAAGCCCTGCACGGACTCGCCCGCAAGGGCGGGCATCTCTCGGAGTACGCGGTCTTGGGCGCGCTCTGGTTCCGCGCGCTCGTCCGGGGCCGCGGTCTGAGTCCACGGGCCGCCACGTGGATCGCGTTCGCGATCAGCCTGGGGTGGGCGATCCTGGATGAGGCCCACCAATCCCTGGTCCCGGCACGGACGGCGAGCGGCACCGACGTCGCGATCGACGGGATCGGGACGCTCTTGGCGCTTGGCGTCGCACGTCTCGGCTGGCGAGGAACGGCCGACCGAGCGACGACGCTGCTGCTCTGGGCCGGGCTGCTCGGCGGCGGCGCCTTCCTCGTCGTGAACGCGCTCGCCGGAGTCCCCTCAGGCGCCCTCTGGCTCACGGCTCCCGCTGCCGCTCTTCTGCTGCTCGCCCGCCGAATGTATGCGCGCCATCGCCCGCGCCGCCGGCCGCGACCGGACCTCGACTAGAGCTTGAGCCGCGGGTCGAGCGTATCGCGCAGTCCGTCGCCGAACAGATTGATGCCCAGCACCGTGACCAGGATGGCGAGGCCGGGGAACGTCGCGAGCCACCACGCGGTCGAGATGTAGACGCGGCCGTCTGCGAGCATCCCGCCCCACGTCGGCGTCGGCGGCTGGACGCCGAGCCCCAGGAACGAGAGCGCCGACTCGATCACGATCACGCGCGCCATGTCGAGCGTCGCGACCACGAGCCACGGCGTGAAGGCGTTCGGGAGGATGTGGCGCAGCAGGACGCGACCGTCGCGGCTTCCGAGGGCGTGCGCCGCCTGCACGAACTCACGCTCGCGCAGCGACAGCACCGCGCCGCGCACGACGCGGGCGTAGACGACCCAGCTCGAGACTCCGATCACCACGATGATCACGGGTAGGCTCGGTCCCAGCACTCCGATGACGGCGATCGCGAGCAGGATGAACGGGAACGCCAGTTGGACGTCGGCGAGCCGCATGAAGACGTCGTCGATCCAGCCGCCGAAGTAGCCGGAGAGCAATCCGACCATCATGCCGAGCACGCCCGAGATCGCGACGGCGGCGAATCCGACCATCAGCGCGGGCCGCGCGCCGAAGATCATTCGGGCCAGGATGTCCCGGCCGAGGTGGTCGGTGCCGAAGAGGTGGGCTCGGCCAGCGGCATCCTGTGACCCGGGCGCCCTCAGCCGGTTCGTGATGTCCTGCTCCGTGGGGTCGTACCCGGCGATCCACGACGCGCCCAACGCCGCGACGACCACGATCATCACGACTACCAGGCCGAAGAGGGCCGTCCGCCGGCGGGCGAGGCGCCGCGCGAACAGAGCCCACTCGCGCGGCGCTGGGGCGCGCCCGGCCGAGAGATCCACGGCGCGGCTCAGCGGCACGCTGATTGGAGCGGGGTCCATGAGGCCGGCTTGAACCGGGGGTGGCCTGAGACAGATGCGACCCGGCTCCGGTCCTGCGGACAACCCTTCGAGCCCCCTGGGCGCGGGATCCGGGGGGCCGTCATCGCAGCCGAATCCGCGGGTCGAGGTAAGTGTACAGGACGTCAACAACCAGATTGACCAGCACGAAGGTGGACGAGAGGAGGAAGACCGCCGCCTGCACCACCGGGTAGTCGCGGTTGTAGATGGCCTGGACCGACAGGCGGCCGACGCCCGGCCAGGCGAAGATCGTCTCGGTGATGACCGAGCCTCCGAGCAACGTGCCCAGCTCGATCCCGACGATGGTCACGATCGGGATCGCGGCGTTCTTGAGGGCGTGCTTCCAGACGACGGGCGGATCGCTCACGCCCTTGGCCCGCGCCGTCCGGATGTAGTCCTGGCTCAGCACCTCGAGCATGCCCGAGCGCGTCAACCGCGTGATGCGCGCGGTCGTGAAGAGCCCAAGGGTGATCGCCGGCAGGACGAGGTGCTCGAGCGTGCCCCGTCCGGAGGAGGGCAGCAGATTGAACTGCACGGAGAAAACGAGGATCAGCATGATCCCCAGCCAGAAGGTCGGCATCGACTGCCCGAGCAGCGCGACGACCGTCGAGATGTAGTCGATCACGGTGTTGCGCCGCACGGCCGAGACGATCCCCGCGGGGATCGCCAGGCAGAGCGCGACCAGCAGCGCGGCGCCGGAGAGCTCGAAGGTGGCCGGCATGCGTTCGATGACGAGATTGAAGGCGGGCTCGCCGTGGCGCACGGATTGCCCGAAGTCCCCGCGGAGCGCGCCCAGGAAGAAGCGGCCGTACTGGACGATGAACGGATCGTTGAACCCCATCACCTCGCGGAATTTCTGCACGTCTTCCGCGGAGGCGTCAGGAGGCAGCAGCACGAGCGCCGGGTCACCGGTCAGATAGAGGATGAAGAAGACGACGAGGACACCCCCAGCAAGACGAGGAGCGACTGCGCAAGCCGGCGGGCCAGATAGATTTTCACGGCGCCCGTCGCAAACGGGCGACCGCTTCGATGTGCGGCGTTTGCGGAAACATGTCGACGGGCTGGACCCACTCGAGCCGGTAGCCCTGGCGGACGAGGTCTCCGACGTCGCGCGCGAGCGTGGAGGGGTTGCATGACACGTACACGAGCCGCGCCGGCCCGAGAACGGCGAGCGCATGGAGCGCCTTCGGATGGAAGCCGGCCCGGGGTGGATCGGCGACCACGACCTCCGCCCGTACGCCGTCGCGCATCAGTGTCGGCAGGACGTGGCGTACCTCGCCCGGGAGGAACGTGCAGTTCTCGATCCCGTTCTCCCGCGCGTTGCGGACGGCATCGGTCACGGCAGCCGCCGACACTTCAATGCCGTACACCCACCGGCTGCGGCGCGCGAGCAGGAGGCTGATCGCGCCGGTCCCCGAATAGAGATCCATGACCGTCTCACCGCCGTCGAGCCCGCACGCCGCCTCGACCACGGCGAAGAGCCGCTCGGCCTGCACGGTGTTGGTCTGAAAGAAGGAGCTCGCCGACACCTGGAACGTGAGCCCGCCCAGCGATTCCCGGATGTGATCACGCCCGAGCAGCAGATGCTCCTCCGAGCCGACCGCGACGGAGGCCTTCTTCGCGTTCACGTTCAGGACCACGCTGGCCACCGACGGGACCCGCGCGCGCAGTCGCTCCGCAACCGGGCCCAGCGTCACCACGTCGGGCGCGGCGGCGACGATGTTGACCATCGCCTCGCCGGTGCGGCGGCCCTCGCGCAGGGTCGCGAAGCGCAGCAGCCCCTCGCCTGAATCCTGATCGTAAACGGAGAGCCCGCGCGCGCGCGCCTGCGCCCGCAACTCGTCGAGCAGCACGTTCATCGTCTCCGACTGGAGGAGGCAGCGCTCGATGTCCAGAACCACATCGTACCGGTCCGCCTGGTGAAGGCCGATCGCCGGGGACCCGCCGTCGCCGCTCCGCACGACCGTGAACTCCATCTTGTTCCGGTACCCGTAGGCGTCGGGCGCCGCCAGGATGGGCCGGAGCTCGAACGCGCCGAGCCCGCCGATGCGCTCGAGACAGTCACGCACCTGCTTTTCCTTGAAGGCGAGCTGCGCGGTGTACGAGACGTGCTGGAGCCGGCAACCGCCGCAGCGACCGAAGTAGGCGCACGGGGCCTCCACCCGATCGGGCGAGGACGTCTCCAAGGACTCGATTACCGCCCGCCCGAATCGCGAGCGCGCCTCGACCACCCTCACGCGTACCCGGTCGCCGGGGACCACGCCGCGCACGAAGATGACGTAACCCTCAACCCGGCCCACGCCCTCGCCGCCGAAGGCGAGGTCGTCAATCGTCAGATCGAGGACATCCCCGCGCCGCGGTTTTGCCATGATTCACGCCACTATATCAGGGTTCCCGGCCGCTCTCGCGGGGCCTGCGTCCCGGGATAGATGATGGATGTATGATACGAGAGCATGGACATTCGGCCGCCGCGCGCCGTCGCCGATCTGTTGCTGACCGCGGTGCCCGATCTGCGAGACCGGCTCCTGGATTATCGAATTCGTCGGGCCTGGCCGGAGGTCGTCGGCCCTGACGCTGCCCGCCGAGCCCAGCCCCGCACCTTCGCCGACGGCTGCCTCACCGTGGCCGTGGACAACTCGCCCTGGCTTCACGAGCTGACTCTACGCGGCGAGGAGTTGACCCGGCGTCTCAGCGAACGGTTCAACGCGGTCCGCTCACTCCGATTCGTCTCAGGAAGAATCGAGACCGAGCCGCCCGCCCGCACGGGCGGTGGGCTGCCGGCGCCGCTCGACGCCCGGGCCCTGCGCGAAATCGACGAGGCAACGGGCGCCATCCCCGACCCGACTGTCGCGGCTGCGGCGCGACGCCTCCTGACGAAGGCCTGGCGCGGGTTGCCGGCAATCGCCGTCGTGACCGCGCTGGCCGGCTGTGCCGCTGCCGGGGGCCCGACGCCCGCTCGCGACGACGAGCAGGTCCCGCGCCGTTCGGCCGCCGCCGACCCCCGCGCCGATGCGTACTATGCATACTCCGTTGCCCAGATGCACGTCCAGGGAGGCCGCTTCAAGGAGGCGGTCCCGCTCATGCGGAGCGCCCTCAAGCGTGACCCGAACTCGGCCGCTCTCTGGACCCAGTTTGCCCAGCTGCTCGTGCGAGCGGACAACCTGGAGGAGGCCGTGAGCGCGGCCAGGCGCGCCGTGGAATTGGCCCCGGACCAGATGGCGACGCGCATGACGCTCGCCGAGCTCCTGCGGGCCCAACGGAAGTACGCGGAGGCCGAGGCCGAACTCGAGCGCGCGATCCAGCTCAGCCCGAACTCCGAAGAGCCCTATCTGATGCTGGCGCGCATCCAGGTGGAGCAGAAGGCGTACGACCGAGCGCGGAGCGTGCTTCTCCGCCTCGTCGAGCGTCAGCCGGGTCTGGCCCAGGCCCAGTTCCTCCTCGGGCGCCTCGCGATCGAGACCGAGTCGTGGGACGAGGCGATCACCCGCCTCACCGCCGCCGTCAATCTCGATCCCGACCACGATGGCGCCTGGAGCGCGCTCGGCGCCGTCTACGCAGAGGCGCTCCATAAGAGCGACGAGGCGATCGCAGTGTACCGGCGAGCCGTCAAGGCGAACCCGGACAATCCGGCGTTCGCCGAGAAGCTGGCAGACCTCTTGATCCGGCTGGGGCGGCTCTCCGAAGCCCAGAGTGAGCTCGAGGGGCTCGCCGAGGCCACACCGCAGAATCCGCGCGTCTGGATGAAGCTCGGCGCCGTGTACTACGAGCAGAAGATGTGGGAGCGCGCCACCGACGCGTTCCGGCGCGTCGTGGCGCTCGAGCCGTCCAACCTCCGCGCCCGCTACTTCCTCGCCACCACCTATATGGACGGCGGTCAAGACGGGGAGGCGAAGTCCGAGCTCGAGCGGATCCTGCGCGCCGACCCGCGGTCCATCGACGCGCGCGTTCAGCTCGGATTCCTCTACGGCCGGGCCAAACGATTCGACGAGGCGATCTCGACGCTGCGCGAGGCCGTCAACCTCGAGCCCAAGCGGCCGGAGCTATTCCTCTACCTCGGGACGGCGTACTACCGCGCCAAGCAGTACGAGCGAGCGGGCGAAACGCTCCGGGAGGGCCTGGGGCTCGATGACAAACAGAAGGACCTCCACTTCCAGCTCGGCGTCGTCTACGAGAAGCAGGCGCGGTTCGATGACGCGGTCGGGGCCTTCCGGCGCGTGATCTCACTCGATCCCAAGCACGCCGAGGCCTACAACTACGTCGGCTACATGTATGCCGAGCGCGGCCAGAACCTCGACGAGGCGGTCCAGCTCATCACCAAGGCCCTCGATCTGGAGCCCGAGAACGGCTACTTCATCGACAGTCTCGGCTGGGCGTACTACCAGCAGGGACGATATCCCGAGGCTTTGAAGGAACTCAAACGCGCGGTGGCGAAAACCAAGGAGCCGGATCCAGTGATCTACGAGCACCTTGGAGATGCGTTCGTCAAGAACGGTCTCGACGACGACGCCCTCGCCGCGTGGGAGAAGGCCCTGCAGCTCGATCCGGCCGCCGACGGGGTCAAGAAGAAGGTCGACGACCTCAAGGACCGCCAACGCCGGGTCAAGGGTGGCCCAAAGGCCTCTCAGTAGTAGTCTCCTCCTCCTCTTGCTGCTTGCGCTCGGCGCCGCATGCGCGACGGTGCCGCCCCGGGAGCCCGGCGGCGAGGACGCTCGCCGAGCACTCGCGCTCCTCGCCGATCGTTCGAGCGAATTCACCGACCTGCGCGCTCTCGCGGACATCGCCCTGACAAGGGGCCGCGAGCGCCAGCGTCTCCGCGGCGTTCTTCTCGTCAAGGCGCCGAGCTCGATCCGCTTCGAAGCGCTCGCGCCATTCGGCCCGCCGCTCCTGCTCGTCGCCATTCACGAGGGCCATGTGACTGCGTACAACGCCGTGAAGAACGAGGCTCATGTCGGGCCGGCCAACGCCGAGACGGTCGCAAAGGTTCTCGGTCTGCCTCTCAACCCTGAAGATCTCGTCGCAGCGCTCGCTGGACGCGTCGCGCCGCCGCCCGACTTGAGGTCCGCCGAGCTCTTGCCCCCTGACGATGCGGGGCCGTCCCTGAGTCTCGTGAGCGTCGGCGGTCGGCGGCGCGTGTGGCTCGATCTCGAGACGGGCGCGGTCCGACAGCTGGAGATCTTCGGGAGCCCGTTCAACGCTCTCATCAAGTACCGACGAGACGGGGCGGGCGTCCTTACCGGGTTCGACCTCGAGGCGGCGCAGTCGTACGTGACGGGATCCATCACCTACCAGAATCTCGTCGAGGGGGGCGGAATCGACGAGGAACGCTTCACGGTGGCGGTCCCGAAAGGGGCGAAAACACAGAGCATCCGTTGAACGGGCCTCAGGCCCGTGCTATGGTTCGGTGTCGTGTCGAAGCGGTCGGGGAAGGCCCGTCGCCTCGTGCTCAGCGCTGCGGCCAAGGTCAACCTGGCGCTGGAGGTGCTCGGGCGGCGGAACGACGGGTACCACGAAATCGCCACGGTCATGCAGGCCGTGGATCTTTCCGATCGGCTGGTGCTCGAGGACGCGGATGTCTTGGAGCTCCGTACCACCGCGTCCGATGTTCCGACGGACGGGACCAATCTAGCGCTCAAAGCGGCGTCGACTCTGCGGGAGATGGCGGGGTCGGGCCGCGGCACGCGGATTACGCTGGAGAAGCGGATTCCCGTGGCCGCCGGGCTCGGCGGTGGATCGACTGACGCCGCGGCGGTGCTCGTCGGACTGAACCGGCTGTGGGGACTTCGGTGGCCGGGTGCACGACTCGCCGAGGTGGCGGTGACGCTGGGGATGGACGTGCCGTTCTTCCTCCGCGGCGGCGCCGCGTTGGGGACCGGACGGGGCGAGCGGCTCGAGTCGCTGCCGAGTTGCGCACTGGCACTCGTGCTCGTGAATCCGCGCGTCGCGGCGAGCACCGCCGAGATCTACGGTGGGATCGTGCCCGCGATGTATTCTGACGGTGGCCGGGTGCGAGGCATGGCGGCAGCTCTCCGGAGCCGGCAGCCGAGCCGGGTTGCGGCGACGCTCGGCAACACGCTCGAGCGCGTCGCGACGTCCCGGTACCGGGAAGTGGAGCAGATGGAGGCCGCCCTTCTGGCGGCGGGCGCGCTGGGTGCGGCGATGTCGGGCAGTGGGCTCACGGTGTTCGGCGTGGCTCGCTCGTACGACCATGCACGGCAGATCCGAGCCCGGGTCGCGCAGGCTCGCTGGGCGTGCTGGGCAGTCCGGGTCTTGCGCGGGCCCGCCATACGGGTACGGTAGAGTAAGCCGCTGGACGTCGCGGCCGAGGGGAGTCGAGAGGGGGGCGGAGCCGACGCCCCGCAGGTTCGCGGGGGAGTTGAGAGGGGGTGGACCCGACGCCCCGCAGGTTCGCGGGGGAGTCGAGAGGGGGGCGGAGCCCCCTTCTCCAAAAGAACACGCTGGGGCGTGGCCAAGCGGCTAAGGCGCGGGACTTTGGATCCCGTATTCGGAGGTTCGAATCCTCCCGCCCCAACCACACTTTAGGAACGAGGCGCCGATGGCGTACGAGCTAAAGCTGTTCACGGGCAGCGCGAACCGCCCCCTCGCCGAGGAGATTGCGCAATACCTGCACGTCCCGGTGTCCGACGCCGAGGTGGCGCGCTTCTCGGACGGCGAGGTGTACGTGCAGGTCAACGAGAACGTGCGCGGCGCCGACGTGTTCCTCGTCCAGCCGACCTGTCCTCCCGCGAACGACACCCTCATGGAACTTTTGATCATGGTCGATTCGATGAAGCGCGCATCGGCCCGTCGGATCACGGCGGTGCTGCCCTACTACGGCTACGCGCGCCAGGACCGGAAAGTGCAACCCCGCGTGCCGATCTCGGCCAAGCTCGTGGCCGACCTGCTGGAGGCGGCGGGAATCGACCGGCTGCTGGCGCTCGACCTGCACGCCGGCCAGATCCAGGGCTTCTTCAGCGTCCCGGTGGACCATCTCTTCGCCGGCCCGGTCGTGATGATCGACTACCTTCGCAAGAAGGATCTGCACGAGCCGGTGATCGTCGCTCCGGATGCTGGAGGCGTGGAACGGGCCCGCGCGATGGCCAAGCGGTTCGACGCCGGTCTGGCCATCATCGACAAGCGGCGCGAGGGGCCGAACTCGGCGGTCGCCATGCACCTCATCGGCGACGTCAAGGGACGCGATGCCATCGTCATCGACGACATCATCGACACGGCCGGCACACTGCTGCAGGCGGTGACCGCCGTGGAACGCGAGGGCGCCCGGCGCATCCTGGCCTGCGGTGTCCACGCGGTGCTGTCCGGGCCGGCGATCGAGCGCATCAAGACCTCTCCGATCGAGGAGGTCGTCGTCACCAACTCGATCCCGGTGACCGACGACAAGCGCAGCGCTTCGCGCATCACGGTGCTCACGGTCGCCCCGCTCCTGGGCGAGGCCATCCGGCGCATCCACGACGAGGAATCCGTCTCGACGCTGTTCGCGTAATTCGACTCTCAAGGAGCAACGCATGGCGATGCAAGAGCTGATGATCAAGCGACGCGACGCGACTGGCAAAGAGGTCGCGAAACGCCTGCGCCGAGCGGGCGTCGTGCCGGCGATCCTCTACGACGGCCGGAAGGCCGAGACCGTCACGGTGGATCCGAAGGCCGTGCTCCGGATGATCCACGGTCACGAGGGCACGACCCAGCTGCTCACCCTCAAGTTCGACGGTGAGCCGGGCAACGGCGCCAGGCTCGCGATCATCCGCGAGCTGCAGTTCGATCCCGTCACCGAGCAGCTGCTCCACGTCGACCTGCAAGAGGTGGCCGTGGACCGCGCCATCACGGTCCAGGTCAGCGTACGCCCCGTGGGCGAAGCGGCGGGGGTGAGAGAGCAGAAGGGCATCCTGAACCTCGTGCTTCACGAGCTGTCGGTGTCGTGCCTGCCGACCGCCATCCCCCAGCGGATCGACGCCGACGTCAGCGCGCTCATGATCGGCGACGTGTTGACCGTCGCTGATCTTCGCGCGCCCGAGGGCGTGCGGATCCTGAACGATCCCGGGCAGGCGGTCGCGACGGTGGCGCCGCCGATGGCCGAGGAAGTGGCCGCGGTAGTGGCGCCGACGGCGGCGGTGGTCACCGAGCCGGAAGTTCTCACGGAGCGCAAGCCGAAGGAAGGCGAGGAGGCGGCGGCCGAGGAGGGCAAGCGGCCGAAGAGACCCGAGCGGCCCGAGAAGGCGGAAAAGTAACGGAGCGGGACGCGCTTGGCCCACGGCCGAGTGGTCGTCGGGCTGGGGAACCCGGGACCGGAGTACCGGGATACCCGCCACAACGTGGGCCAGCGTGTCCTCGACCTCCTCGCCAGGAGGCTCCGAGCGTCCTGGCGGCGCGACGGCTCGGCGGTGGTTGCTCGAGGACGGTGGAGGGGCGAGCCCGTCCGCCTGATCAAGCCGATCTCCTTCATGAACGAGAGCGGCGCTGTCGTTGCCAAGGCACTCCGCCGCGTCGAAGCCGGTCCCGCCGACCTGATCCTCGTTTACGACGATATCGACTTGCCGCTCGGGACCGTGCGCCTCCGAATGAAGGGCAGCCACGGTGGCCACAACGGCGTCCGGTCGGTCATCGAGGCGCTCGGCACCCAGGAGATCCAGCGGGTAAAAGTGGGCATCGGCCGCCCTGACCAGAAGGACGACGTCCCCGACCACGTGCTCACATCATTCGAGCGCGACGAGGTGCCGGCCGTGGACGCCGCTGTCGCGGAAGCGGCAGAGCGCGTGCTCGATTTGCTCAGCTAGAAGCGCGCCAAACTTCCTCGTTTCAAGCGCCGGCTTGGCCGGCGCAATCGATCCGGGACACGGCCGGCTCGGGTGACCGGTGGGGGGTGTCGGGGAGCGGCGGCGCTCCCCCCGACGTTCAGCGGAAAAAGACCACGGTGACGATCACGAAGAGCGGTATGAGCACTGCGCCGCTGTAGAGCATGTAGCCGAAGAAGCTCGGCATCTGCACGCCCTGCTCCTCGGCGATCGACTTCACCATGAAGTTGGGCGCGTTGCCGATGTAGCTGTTGGCTCCCATGGACACGGCCCCCACGCTGATCGCGGCCAGGATCGCGTGCGGGACATCCACCACCTCGCGGCCCAGGCCGAGGCCCTGTCCCAGCGCCAGGAAGACCAGGTAGGTCGGCGCATTGTCGAGGAACGACGAAAGGATCCCGCTCGCCCAGAAAAATTGCGCGGGCTCGCGCACGCCGAGCTCCCCGCCCCGCTGCCGCAGGAGCTCGAGCGCCGGGATCATCGTGAGAAAGATCCCGAAGAACAGGACAGCGACTTCCACGATGGGATAGGCGGTGAAGCCGTTGGCCCGGCGCACCGCGCGCGGAGTCCGCCAGAGGGAGACGGCGGCCAGCACCACGATGCCGGCCTCGCGCCAGGGCTCGCGCAGGAACGCGACGGCGAGGACCACGAGACCGAGCCAGAGGACGTTGAGCGCACCCCGCAGGCGCAGTGGTTCGATCTCTGTCCGGTCGCGGCGCAGCGCGGCGATCGGCTCACGCGTGTATTGCCGCGTGTCCCAGACGAAATAGAGCGCCAGCAGCACGACCACCTGGAGTGCCCAGTGCGGCCAGAGGCGGAAGGTCCAGGTGAACGGCACACCCTGCAGGTGGCCGAGGAAAAGCGGCGGATCCCCGAGCGGCGTCAGCATGCCGCCGATATTGGACACGAGAAAGATGAAGAAGATGACGGTGTGTCGGACGTGGGTGCGCTCACGGTTGGTCTGAAGGAGCGGGCGAATCAGGAGCATCGAGGCCCCGGTGGTGCCGACAAGTGACGCCAGCACTGACCCGAGCGCCAGGAAGGCCGTATTGGTGCGGGGTGTCGCCTGAAGGTCGCCGCGCAGGAGGATCCCGCCCGCGATCACGTAGAGACCGGCGAGGAGGACCATGAAGGAGACGTACTCCTCGGCCATGGCGCCGAGCGCTCCCGGTCGGCGGATCATGTACAGGACAAGAATCGGCAGGCCGAGGGCGGCGGAGACAACCATCTTGTTCCGGTTCGACTCCCACCAGCGAGGCACCCAGAGGGGGCAGATGGCGATCGCCAGAAGCATGGCGACGAAGGGCACGACAGCGTAGACGGGTAGCGCGCCGGCGGTCGTGATCAAGGGCTCAGTCTACCAGAGAGCCTCCTTCGATTGCCCGGTGGGAGGTCGCGTGGTATATAGTTATTGTTTATCCAGGGTGTCGCCACCTGGAGGGGAGCGGAGTGACCAAGGTCATCGTCGAGCCCGACGAGTCCTTCGAAAACGCGCTCAAGCGCTTCAAGAAACAGTGCGAGAAGGCTGGGCTCCTGTCCGAGTTCAAAAAGCGCCAGCACTACGAAAAACCCAGCGTGCGACGGAAGCGAAAGGCCCTCGCCGCCCGTAAAAAGGCTAAGCGGCGCGAACGGATATCCGATTAGCCGGAGCACCCCTGGATGCACGCCGACACTCCCGTGATCCGGGCCGGGGGCGAATGAGGCGAAGGGTGGAGGCAGGCCGAACCTGGGAGCCCGGCACCGAATGGAATGCGGTGCGGGCGCTCCTGGCGCACGAAGCGTTGACCGGGATGGGCCGCGAGCGCGCGACGACGGCAGAGCCACTCACCGATGTCGCCGAGGTCCAAGCGGCGATCGACATGACGCGCGAGGCCCGGCTGGCCCTCTCCACTGCCGGGTCGCTCCCGCTGGAAGCCCTTCCCGATATCCGGCCCGTGCTCATGCGCTGTCGTGCCGACGGCAGTGTCCTCGACGGTCTCGAGCTGATTCAGATCATCCCTGTCCTCGAGGCGAGCCCGAAGCTCCGAGCCTACGGCCGAGCGGCGCGTGAGACAAGTCCCGGCCTGGCGGTGATCACCGAGTCCCTGCCACGATTTCCCGAGCTCGCCGACCGCCTCCGCCGGGCCCTCGACGCGAGCGGCACGATGACCGACGACGCGAGTCCAACCCTCAAACGCCTCCGCCGCGAGATCCGCGACCGCCGCCGACAGCTTGCCGCCGAGCTCGAGCGCGCCTTCCAGGGGAGCGACGCCGATCGGCTCTTCGCCGACCGGTACGTCACGCTCCGGCACGGCCGATACGTCCTGCCCGTGCGGGCCGAGGCGCGGAGCCGCGTGCGCGGCATCGTCCACGATCGCTCGCAGAGCGGCCAGACGCTCTTCATCGAGCCCGAGCACGTCGTCGACGTCAACAACGACCTCGTCCAGGCGACCCTTGAGGAGCAGCACGAGATCGCGCGGATTCTTGGCGAGTTGACCGCCGGTGTACGAGCGCGACTCGACGACCTGGACAGCCTGGTGAGCGCCGTCGGCGAGCTCGACTGGATCTTCGCGCGCGCGCAGGCCGCCGAGCGTATGGCCGCGACGGCGCCGGTGATCGATACCGCACGGAGCGTGGCGCTTCGCGGGGCGCGCCATCCTCTCTTGCTCGCCCAGGGCTGGAGCGACGCCAGCCGGACCGTGGTCCCGATGGATCTCGAGCTCGGGCCCGACCGCCCGCTGCTCATCATCACGGGACCGAACGCGGGCGGCAAGACGATCGCGCTCAAGACGCTCGCGGTGCACGCGCTGATGGCCCAGGTGGGCTGCCACCTGCCGGCGGAAGAGGGCTCGCGCCTGCCGGTGTTCGACGACGTCTTCGCGATCATCGGCGACGACCAGTCCGTGGCGGAGAACCTCTCGACCTTCTCGGCCTTCGTCAAGCAGGTGCGCGAAATCCTCGACGCGGCCGACGCGCGCTCGCTCGTGCTCCTGGACGAGCTCGGAGCGGGCACGGATCCCGACGAGGGCGCGGCCCTCGCCCAGGCGATCCTCGAGGAGCTGGCCGAGCGCGGCGCGCTGGTGATCGCCACGACTCACCTCGAGCCGCTGAAGGCGTTCGCGTCCACTCACCCTCGCGCCCGCAACGCGTCGGTCGAGTTCGACACCGCGACGCTCGCGCCGAGCTTCCGCCTGCGCTACGACCAGCCGGGCCAGAGCTACGCGCTGACGATCGCCGCCCGGCTCGGCCTCGACACCGAGCTCATCGCGCGGGCCAGCGCCCACCGCTCGGAGCACGCCGCGCGGCTCTCCGACCTTCTGGCGACGCTCGACGCCCATGCCCGTTCGGACGCCGAGCGGGCGCGCGAGATCGAACGGATCAGCGCCGAGACCGCGGCGCGTCTGGCGAAGGCCCGTCAGACGGAGGCGGCGGCCGAGAGCCGGGCCCAGGCGATCGTCGCGCGGGCACGCGCCGAGGCCACGGCGCTCGTCGCCGATATCCGCCGCGCGCTCACCGCCGAGTGGGACAAGCTCAAACGCTCGGAGCGCTCGCGACGCTCGCTGGACGAAAGCCGACGGCGCGTGCGGGAGGCGGCGGTGAAGCTCGAGGCCGTCGCGCCGCAAGCGGCCGTGGCCGAGCCGACGGCCCTCGCGCCCGGCGTGACCGTCGCGGCCGAGCACCTGGGCATCCGCGGCGAGCTGCTCGAGATCGCCGGAAGCTCTGCGACCGTCCGTTCCGGCTCGGTGACCGTCCGCGTCCCGGTCTCCGCCCTCCGTCCCGTTCCTATGAGCCTCGCAGCGACCGGACGGGGGGAGGCTGGGAGGGGTTCGGCGCGAGTGGGGTTCCGAGCGGCCGAACCCCTCCCAGCCTCCCCGCGTCCGGTCGCCCCGGAGCTCCTGCTGCTCGGGCAGACGACAGACGAGGCGCGTGACCGTGTCGAGAAATACCTGGACGACGCGTTTCTCGCAGGCCTTGCGAGCGTACGATTGGTTCACGGGAAGGGCACCGGCGCCCTTCGCAAGACCGTCCGCGACCTCCTTGCCGGCCACCCCCTGGTCGAGTCGTTCCGGGACGGCGAGCCGTCCGAAGGCGGCACGGGCGCAACCGTGGCCGCGCTGAAGGTCGGATGATGCAGTACCCGCAGACGCTGCTCGACGACATCCGCGCGGCCATCGACATCGTCGATCTCGTCAGCCGGTTCGTGAACCTCCGCAAGGCCGGTACCGGCTGGAAGGGCCTCTGCCCTTTCCACGCGGAGAAGACGCCGTCGTTCACGGTCAATCCGCGGAAGGGGATCTTCCACTGCTTCGGCTGCGGGGTGGGCGGCGACGGGTTCGGCTTCCTCATGCGCCAGGACCGCCTCTCCTTCCCCGAGGCCGTCCGGGCACTCGCCAAGACGGCGGGGATCGCGCTGCCCGAGGAACGCGGCAAGGGTGGCGATTCGGGCCGGGAAGAGCTCCTCCGGGTGATGGACCTCGCGGGGCGCTTCTACCAGCAGGCGCTCTGGAAGCCGGCCGGCGAGCGGGCGCGCGCCTACCTCGAGCAACGGGGCATCGACACCGGGATCGCACAACACTTCGGCCTCGGTTATGCCCCGGAGGGCTGGGACACGCTCCTCAGCTTCATGCGGTCGGAGAAGGTCACCGAGGACGCACTGGTCACTGCCGGCCTCGCGATCCCGCGTGAGAATCGTGCCGGCGCGTACGACCGCTTCCGCGGACGCCTCCTCTTCCCGATCCGCGACCTCCAGGGCCGGGTCGTCGCCTTCGGGGGGCGGGCGTTCGGGGACGAGCAGCCGAAGTACCTCAACTCCCCGGAGACCCCCCTCTACACCAAGGGAAATCTGCTCTACGCCGCCGACCTCGCCCGTCCGACGATCCAGACGCAAAACCGCGCGTTCCTCGTCGAGGGCTACGTCGATTGCCTCATGTGCCACCAGCACGGGTTCACGGCGACCGTCGCCGCGCTCGGCACCGCCTTCACGCCGGCCCAGCTCGCCCTCCTGCGACGCTACTGTGACGAGGTGATCACCTTCTTCGACGCCGACGCGGCCGGCCAGAAGGCGGCGGCACGGGCCGAAGAGTTGCTCGAGCCCACCGACGGGGGCATGGCATGGGCGGTGAATCGCTCCGGTGCGTTCGCGGGCGGGGGCGCCTTCCGGGTGAAGGTCGCCCTGCTCCCGGTGGGCCACGACCCCGACACCTTCCTCCGAACGGCAGGCGGAGAGGCCTTCGCGGAGCGGATTACCACCGCTCGGAGCCTCCTCGCCTACGCGCTCGACCGCGCGATCGTCGACCCCGACGGGGCGACCGGCCCGCGGGCGCGGACCAGTGCGTTCGCCCGGGTGTCGTTGATGCTCGCGAAGGTCGCCGACGCGGAGGAGGCGACGGCGCTCTCGCGCGAGGCCGCGGCCAAGCTCGGGGTTGATGCGACTCAGCTCTGGATCGAGGCACAGCGGCTGCAATCCTCTCTGCGCACGCCGCCGGCGCACTCTCAGCCGAGCCCACCGACGTCCACGCCGCCAGTCGAGCGCGATCTCGTGACGCTCTTGCTCCACTCCACGGAGGCCCGCACGCTCCTCCTGGCGCTGCTCGACGAGTCGGACGACCTCGGTCACGCCTCGCTCCGCTCGATCGTACGCGCGCTCAAGGGCCGCCCGGACGCGTCCGCGGAGAGCCTGATGACCGACCTCGAGACTGACGAGGCACGCTCCGTCCTCTCCTCCCTGCTCGTCGAAGATCGCGAAAGCATTGACGCCCGGGTTAGCATCGAACAGTTCCAGCGACGGCTCGAGCGCAGCCAGCGGCTGCGGCGGGCGCGCGTGGTGAGCCAGTCGATCGCCGAGACCCAGGCCAAGACCGGGGTCACGGCGCCGATGCACGCGGAGTTGAGGACCTTGCATCAGGAGAGCGCCGTCGTGTACGGGATAACGGGTGGTGTCGCCCAGTCGTTAGATCACGGGACCACGGGGTCCCCAAGGAGCTCAGACGAATGAGCGAAGAGCCAAAGCTGGAGGAGCTCGACCGACTGATCTCGACGGGGAAGCAGAAGGGCTTCCTCACCTACGACGAAGTCAATGACGCCCTCCCTTCGGACCTCGTCTCGCTCGACCAGCTCGATGACATCATGATGATGTTCGGTGCGATGGACATCGAGGTCGTGGACTCCGCCAAGGCCGGCCGGCTCCCCTCCGAGGTCCGCGAGCGCAAGGCCCCGGAGCCGGACGATAACGACGACGACAGCCCGCCCGAGCCGATCGACCTCACGCCCGGCCCTGTCGGGCGCACTGAGGACCCCGTGCGGCTCTATCTGCGCGAGATGGGGCGGGTCGCGTTGCTCACGCGCGAGGGGGAAATCGCCCTCGCCAAGCGGATCGAGGAGGGCAAGAATCAGGTCACCTCGGCCATCCTCAGCACCAACCTGGCCCTCGAGCGATTCCGCGAGCTGCGGGAGCAGCTCCGCCGGCACGACATTTCGGTCAAGGAAGTCGTGGACGTCAACGAGGAAGAGTTCACGGAAGAGAAAGAGGCCGATCTCACCCGGCAGGTTACCGCGGCGTTCGCGACGGTTGACCGGCTGCTCCGCGAGCGCGACAAGCTCGTCGTCCACGCCCGGAAGCTCCGGCTGAAGACGCCCGGCCGGCGGCGGTCGAGGAAGGGCAAGGAGCCGGCGTGGAAACGGTTCGAGGCGCAGGCGCAACAGCGCCAGACGCGGGTGCTCGAGAAGCTCCGCGCGCTCAACATCGGCAATCAGATCATCGACCGGGAAGACGCGGACCTCGGTCGCCGGGGCCTCGTGCAACGCCTGCGCGACCTGCTCGACGATATCGAGCGCGCCGAGCGCGTGATCCGGCTCTGGACCAACGGCCGCCGTCCGTCGGCGGACGAGGTCCAGAACCTCATCTACGTCTCGTTCCGCGACCCGGGCACCAACGGGGTGAGCGGCGGCGGCGACCTCCACCTCAAGGCCGCCAAGAAGTTCCCATCCCCGAAGCAGCAACAAGTGTGGGTCGCCCAGCAGGAGATCAAGGTCGCGGAAACACGCGCAAACGCCAAGGCCGACGAGATCAAGCGCGTCATGACCATCATCAAGTCGGGCCAGGTCAAGGCGGCGCAGGCGAAAAAGGAGATGGTCGAGGCGAACCTCCGCCTGGTCATCTCGATCGCGAAAAAGTACACGAATCGCGGTTTGCAGTTCCTGGACCTTATCCAGGAAGGCAATATCGGCCTCATGAAGGCCGTCGACAAGTTCGAGTACCGGCGCGGCTACAAGTTCTCGACCTACGCGACCTGGTGGATCCGTCAGGCAATTACCCGAGCCATCGCCGACCAGGCGCGCACGATTCGTATCCCGGTGCACATGATCGAGACCATCAACAAGCTCATCCGGACCTCACGCCAGCTCGTGCAGGAGCTGGGTCGTGAGCCGACCCCGGAGGAGATCGCCGCCAAGATGGACGTGCCGGTCGACAAGGTGCGGAAGGTTCTGAAGATCGCGCAAGAGCCGATCTCCCTGGAAACACCGATTGGCGAAGAAGAAGACAGCCACCTCGGCGACTTCATCGAGGACAAGCAGGTCGTGTCGCCCGTGGAATCGATCATCGGCCTCTCCCTGCGCGAGCAGACGAACAAAGTCCTCAACACGCTCACGCCCCGCGAGGAGAAGGTGCTGCGCCTCCGCTTCGGCCTCTCGGATGGCTGCGAGCACACGCTCGAGGAGGTCGGGCAGGACTTTGCGGTCACCCGGGAGCGCATCCGCCAGATCGAGGCCAAGGCCCTGCGCAAGCTCCGGCACCCCTCGCGCTCCAAGAAGCTCCGGAGCTTCCTGGAATCGTGACCGCAGACGCGAGATCACGGCCGGATATGATGATCCTGCGGGCCCATAGCTCAATGGCAGAGCAGCCGGCTCATAACCGGTTAGGTCTTGGTTCGAGTCCAGGTGGGCCCACTATTGTAGCGAGTGCCATGAGCCCGGCTTGGACCGCGGGTGGCCTGCTGCAGGCGCGCGTGGCTCCGCTCCGCAGTCAACGCGGGGCTCCGCTTCGCATACAATGGGAGAAGGCTTGGATTCTCAACTGCTGACCTTGATCGATTTACAGGGCTTCGATACGCGGCTCGCCGCGCTCGAAGCCGAAGCCGCCCGCCTTCCCAAGCAGATCGAAGCCATCCACGCCGCCCTCGCGGAAGCCAAGAAGTCGCTGGACGCGCTCAAGCTGAAAGCCGACACGACTCGGAAGGAGCTCCGGAGCAAGGAGAAGGACCTCGACGTCGTCACCGCCAAGCGCTCCAAGGCCGAGGCGCGCTTGTGGGAAGTCAAGAACAACACCGAGTACTCCGCGGTACTTTCCGAGATCGAGACCATCAAGCAGGAGAAGGCGCATAGCGAGGAGGAGATCCTCGGCCTGATGGAGCTCCAGGAGCGCGTCGCCGCCGACATCCGCGAGGGAGAGGCGCGCCTGAAGGCGCGCGAGGAGCAGGCACGCCAGGACGAGGCCGTCGTACGAAAGAAGCTCGAGGCGGTCGAGACGGAGCTGACCGCCGTCCGCGCCGACCGCGACTCGCGCGCGCGCGAGCTCCCCCGCCCGCTTTTGGCCGACTACGCGAAGATCTTGAAGGCGCGCGCCGGCGTGGCCGTCGCCAGCGTCAACAACACCGCCATCTGCGGCGGCTGCCGTGTGGCGATCCGACCGCAGGCCATCCAGGACCTGAAGGCGGCACAAGCGCTGATGCTCTGCGAGAGCTGCGGCCGGTACCTGTACTGGCAGGAACCCGCCTGACGGCACGTTCGGCCGGCACCGCGCCCGCGCGCTCGCCGCGCGACATCGTCCTCTACACCGACGGCGCCTGCAGCAGGAATCCCGGCCCCGGCGGCTGGGCCGCGATCATCATCGACGGCGCCGGCGAGCGCGTCGTGTCCGGCGCGGAGCCCCAGACCACCAACCAGCGCATGGAGCTGACCGCTGCCGTCGAAGGCCTCGCGGCGATCCCCGGGCGACGGCGCGTGCACCTCCACTCCGACAGCGCGTACATCGTCAACTGCTTCCGCGACCGCTGGTGGGAGCGCTGGGAACAGAACGGCTGGAAGAACAGCCAGAAACAGTCCGTCGCCAACCGCGATCTCTGGGAGCGGCTCATCGCCCAGACCCGCCGCCACGACGTCATCTGGCACAAGGTGGCCGGCCACGCCGACGACGCGCTGAACAACCGGGTGGACGCGCTCGCGCGCGGTGCGATCGCCGGCTGACCGCTCCGCGTCACTCAGCGGCGGCG